>JAHEJJ010000045.1 GCA_024638915.1 Robiginitalea sp. | reverse complement strand
AAAAGCATTAAATGGAATGGAAAGAGACCAAAATCGTTCAGCGGGATGGCACTGTACATCCCAAAAAGAAAATACACCATCAACGCAAATTCTATGATCATATTGGGAGACATCTTTGTCGCCAAATATTTATTACCCTTCCAACTGTCGGACAGATTGTTGATGTTGAATTTCGGCGTCCGTACAAATTCACTGCGTTTCCCCATGTGGCCTTCCAATACGGCCATCGAATTATGTAAGGAAAACCCAAGCGCTACCGAAAAGAAGGTGAAAAATAACTTTATATAATCCACAAAATTGTCGAAACTGCTTCCCTGGATGCTCTTATAGGTAAACCAATAACAGATAAAAAGAATTATTGTACTGACGATAAAGAAGCTGGTTACTTCGAAAACCCACGCAAGATGACCGAAAGTATTTTTGATGTAAAGCATGGGGATACTGAGTACAGCCACGATAAATACACAGAGGAACATTGAGCTGTTTAACAGGTGCATCACCCCATGAAATTTGGTCTTAAAAGGAATATTTTTGGCTGAGATCACAGACCAGACCGATTTCCTAAAGTTTTCAGCCCCGCCTTTATTCCATCTGAACTGTTGCGATCGTGCTGCGCTGATGACTACCGGTAATTCTGCTGGTGTTTCAACGTCTTCAAGGTATTTGAATTTCCAGTTCTTAAGTTGTGCACGGTAACTCAGGTCAAGGTCTTCGGTAAGTGTGTCTCCTTCCCAATTTCCGGCATCGAGTATACAATCTTTGCGCCATATTCCTGCGGTTCCATTGAAATTGATAAAGTGACCCTTGGCATTTCGGCCTGCCTGCTCCAGGGTAAAGTGAGCATCGAGAGCAAAAGCCTGTATTCGTGTCAGTGTGGAATATTCTCTATTGATATGACCCCAACGGGTTTGTACCACCCCGATTTCCTCGTCTTTAAAATACACCACCGTTTTCTTCAACCAGTCGCTGTCTGGAAGGAAATCCGCATCAAAAATGGCGATAAAATCCCCTTTGGCCACTGTAAGGCCTTCTTTTAAAGCCCCGGCTTTGAATCCCTCCCGGTTGGCACGTCTGATATGCGTTATGTCCAGGCCCGTTTCTCGTAAAGCGTCGATACGTTCGGCCGTCTCCAAAACGGAATCGTCCGTAGAATCGTCCAGAACCTGTATTTCCAGTTTACTTTTGGGATACTCGATCTTAGCAATATTATCCAAAAGGCGTTCCACCACGTATTCCTCGTTGTAAATAGGAAGCTGAATTGTAACGGTTGGAATCTCTTTTGGGTCTAGAAGGTTATATTTTGGGGCTACTTCATTTCTTCTTTTCTGGCCGAGATAGTTGACCAAAAGATTGAGCTGAGCAAGGCTGTAGAAGAAGATCAATATCAGCGCTATGCTGTAGATCGCGATGATCAAGTAAGAAATGGTTAGTGCCATATTATCGAAAACTGTATTTAAATATCCAACCCAAAATTTTTATGCCTGCAAATATAGTACCTTTTACGGTACCAGACACTTTGGATACCCCTATTCTTTTTTTATAACGCACTGGTACTTCGGTATATGCAAGTCGCTTTTTCAGGGCCTTAAGTTGCATTTCCACAGTCCAGCCGTAGGTTTTGTCTTCCATCGAGAGCGCCAGTAACTGTTCGTATTTAATGGCTCTGAATGGTCCGAGATCTGTAAATCTGGCACCGAAAAGCAATTTCATTAAATACGTGGCCAACTTATTTCCGAAAACCTGCTGAGGTGTCATCGCCCCCGGCTCTCGTAAATCTTTAACCCTGGCACCGATAACCAGATCTAAATCTTCTTCGACAATTGGTCTGATCAGTTTTGTCAGATCTTCAGGATAATCGGAATAATCTCCGTCGATAAATACGATGATATCGGGTCTTTTGGATTGTTTGCCGACATAATTTATCCCACAAAGACAGGCATGGCCATAGCCTTTCCTTTGTTCCGAAAGGACAGTAGCCCCTGCCTCCCGGGCATTCTTAACGGTTTGATCCGTAGAATTATTGCTCACTACGATGATTTCTGAAACCAGCTCCGGAATCTCTTTAATGACCTTTGCGATCGACTTTTCCTCGTTGTAAGCGGGAATAATTACCCTGACATCCGGCATTGTTTATTTCAGTAAGTTTTAATGGCCTAAAACTACTAAAACAAAACCATTCGGTTTTCTGCCTCTGCCTGTCTATTGACAGTATTTTACCTGAGGAGGACAAAGGAGATGAACGCTACCGATAAATCGATCAAAAAGCAGTAGTTCTCAGGAATTACGGTTTACCAATTCGATCAGGTCTACATCGTTACCCAGGAGCACCTGATTGCTGTCGATCCTTCCCTGCCTAGGACCATTTTCCAATTTCAATACACCTCTTGGGCAGACCGCAGAACATATACCGCAACCCACGCAGCTCGAACGCACTATGTTTTCTCCTTTCTGTGCATAGGCCCTGACATCGATTCCCATTTCGCAGTAGGTTGAACAATTACCACAGGAAATACATTGTCCGCCGTTTGTGGTTATCCTGAATCTGGAGAAAAGACGTTGTTGAAACCCCAGGATAGCTGCCATCGGACAACCGAAACGACACCAGACGCGGTTCCCAAAAATAGGATAGAAACCGGTCCCGATCACCCCTGAAAAGATACTCCCGATAAGGAAGCCATAAGATTTTCGAAGGGTCTCACTTTTAAAAAGAAATATTTGACCATCGCCACTGAAATAGTGAAGACCCACCAATGCCATAATGATGATAAAATACCCGATGGCGCCATATTGTGCATCTTTCTTCAGCTGATCTCGTTTAAAGGCCATTACCCAGATAAATATAGAGGTCAAGAGAACGATCACACTGATCAGGAATGAGCTTTTGGTCAACCAGTATTTCGAATTGTCGTTGCCCAGATAAGAATAGATCACTGCTGTGGTCATCAGGGTAACAAAGACCACCACACTGTGCACTACCCAGCGTTCCACCTTCCAGGCCGAAAGCTTTTTATCGCTCAGATGCCTAAAAGGATCACCGGCAGTTTCTGCCAAACCTCCGCAACCACAAACCCATGAACAATACCAGCGCTTGCCGAATCTGTAAGTCAGGATAGGGGTGATCACGAATATGGAAAGTATCCCGAAGATCAACATAGCCATCCCGATATCCCCCGCATCGATAAAACCATTGATCCTATATCGTTCAAAATTATAATAGTTCAAAGGCCAGATATTCTTGAGGTCGTAATAGGGTATATTCCCGTTTAGGCGAGCCATGATCTCAGGGATGATAAAAGCAAAGGCCGTTTGGAAAAACATCACGCTAAAGGTGCGGATTACCTCGTAGCGGTTATGGCGGTATTTCCATATAAATTTGACGCCGAATCCAAGAATGGCCACGGTATACAATGTCCCATAGACAAACCACTGACTTGCCGGGTTCCCGCTAAGAAATCGGCTTAACGGATCGAAGAAACCTATAATGCCATTATTACTGCCATTCTTAACAAGCCCCAGGTACTCGGGATAGAAATACAGCACAATGTAAAATCCTGTTAGGGCGATCCCGCTTACCCATCCCCACATACCACGGGAGGAGATCGATTTAAACCAGACGCCGTCGTTTTTAATTCCCTTATGACGGTTGGAGTAGGCAGCCCGACTAAACCAGAAAACGCCCGAGAAAATGAGTGCTATTGACAGGGTGAGCCATAGTGCCTTATTTGGAAATTCTACATTGAACAAGGCAAGTAGCAGAATAAACAGACCGGCCATGCCCGTAACGGTCGCGAATTTCTGTCCCTTTAACAGAGATTTAGGGGGTTCCCCTGTAAGTGCCATGCTCCTTTCGTACGAATTCATATAATGGAAGTTCTTTTTATTTGGTTTTTGTATAGTCTTTGATTTATTGAGCTGAAGGCCGCCCTACAGAGAAAACCCTGCGAAGGTCTTTTTTCCTGTTCTTGATTTGAGTACCATACGATTCGTTAAAAGCTTTAGTAATCTCAGCTTCATAGTTTTTGTAGAATTCCGGATCAAAATTGGCATCGATCAGGTGTTCAACGATATATTCTACCGTACGATTCTCCGTCAGCCATCGATCAAAAATCTCATGCCTCATTCGAATTCCGAAGGTGTTGATCCCTAAAAACTGGCGGTTTTCTTTATGGAAAGCCAGGGTCATGCATATTTTCTCGATCGGGTGTCTCCAGTGAAAATGTTCTTCGTATTCTTTTCGTCCTCTGGTATTGAAGACCCAACCATAGGTTTGATATTCTATATCCAGGAACTTAGCAGAATTGAACCAATGGCCAGGTTTATATTCGGTACGATTGCCGCATATGGTCTGAGCTACCGTTTCTCCCATCATCCTGCCGGTATACCACACGGCTTCGATCGGTCTTCTGTTTCCGATGGGTTCATGCTGCTCCGCACAATCGCCAATGGCATAGATACCATGCAGATTGGTCTCCAGAAAACGATTCACCTTAACCCCTCTCCCCAATTCAATATTGGAATTTTGGAGAAAATCCACATTAGGCGAAACTCCGGGTGTAAGCCCTACCAAATTGCAATCAATGGTATCTCCACTATCGGTGGTTACAGCCCTGACTTTGCCATTGTCGTCCGCAAGGATCTCCACCAGATTGGTCGATAATCGCAGATCGATATGATGTTCGAGAATGTGTTCATTGAGCATTTTTGCCTCTCCAACGGGAAGAACAACATCCCAGAAATTCTCCTCGCGTACTAAAAAGGTCACCGGGATATCACGACTACGCAACATTTCTGCCATCTCTATCCCGATCAGTCCACCTCCCACAATAACGGCTCTCTTACATACCTCCTTATTAGGGGCATTGAGCTCAAGAAGATCGAGGTCCTGTTTGGAGTAAAGTCCCTGAACACCATGCAAGTCCTGTCCGGGCCAACCAAATTTATTCGGTTTGGAACCCGTTGCTATAATCAGTTTGTCATAGGGCAGAACCCTGGTGCTATCTACAAGTAACTCTTTCTTGTCAGGATCTACTTTAGTGACATAACCCCGTACAAGTTCGATGCGATTTTTGGCCCAGAACCAATCCTCATATGGTTTTATATGTTCAAATTCCATATGTCCCATATAAACGTACATCAGCGCAGTCCTGGAAAAAAAGAAGTCTGTTTCTGCCGAAATTATTATTATCCGTTTGTTGGATAATTTACGAATGTGTCGGGCCGCGGTCACACCTGCAATACCATTCCCGATGATTACAATAGTTTCCATGGATGGGTTTTAGTTGACTCCAGCTTAGGTCGTAACTAAATATAAGAACTTAATATGTACTTTTATTTTATTATTGAATTTAGTACATTTTGCTTTGAAGCATCAAGTTGTGAAAAAATTCATACTTCTTCTGATCTGTCTGGCTCAAATGGCATGCAAGAGCCAGCAATCCGCAAAAATAAATGGGGTTAGTTTCGTCGGTTCCCGTGAAGCGGTCGTTCAGGAACATGTAGATGCCGTTTTGGCCATCAATGCTGATCATGCGGCTGTAATGCCCTTTGGATTTATCCGAGATCAGAAATCACCTGATATTATTTTCGATACGGAGCGGCAATGGTTTGGCGAAACTGTTACTGGTGCCAGACAGTATATCGATCAGTTGAGGAAGAACAAGCTTCGAATTATGTTAAAACCTCAGATTTGGATATGGCGTGGTGAATTTACCGGTGACCTTGAAATGAGCGACGAAGACGACTGGGGTCGCCTCGAAAAGTCCTATGAAAAATTTATTCTGACCTATGCCGAATTGGCGCAGCAGGTAAATGCTGAAATCTTTTGTATCGGTACGGAACTAGACCGGTTTGTACAATTACGACCGGAATTCTGGAACACACTGATCGCAAAGATCCGTAAGGTATACAACGGTAAACTCACCTATGCTGCCAATTGGGATGAATTCTCGCGAGTATATTTCTGGCCACTGCTCGATTATATTGGGGTGGATGCTTATTTTCCTTTGTCGGATCAGAGGACGCCATCGGTACAACAGCTCAAATCAGGATGGAAACCCTGGAAAAACAAAATGTTAGCATTGTCCCAAAAGATGAACTTGCCCGTACTTTTTACAGAATTCGGGTACAGGAGCATGGACTATACCGCCAAAAAACCATGGTTGGTGGATCGTGCAGAGCAAAAAGTCAACCTGGAAGGTCAGGTGAACGCCAAAACGGCCTTGTTTGAAGAATTTTGGGATGAGGAATGGTTCGCCGGGGGCTTTGTATGGAAATGGTTTATCCATCATGGGAAGGTAGGCGGAACAGAAGACAACCGATTTACCCCTCAGAACAAACCTGCTGAAGAAGTCATCAAGCTCTTTTATCATGCTTATTGATATGAGCTAAGATGGATTTTTATAAATATTCCCCCCTTGTACTGGATCGACATTTGATTTTTAATCATATTTGTATAAACTTTTAAATAGGTGAATAGCTTAGGAATACGAGGATTAATCTTTTTGATATTATTTCCCTTTTGCGGACTCCATGCACAAGACTCGCTTCAAACCATCACGGCTG
This sequence comes from Robiginitalea sp., assembly GCA_024638915.1. GTDB lineage: Bacteria > Bacteroidota > Bacteroidia > Flavobacteriales > Flavobacteriaceae > JAHEJJ01. The sequence goes on along the minus strand of JAHEJJ010000045.1, from coordinate 13,637 downwards.
AAAATGGCGATGGAATTTATTCCATTCTAAGAAAACAAGGCCTTAACCCGGTAGAGTACTTCGACGAATTCGTTAAATTGAATGAGGACAGTATAGAGAATGGCAGTCGATTGGTGGTTGGCCGTGAATATAAAATACCCGATGCCCCTGATTCAACCCCTAAGATGGGGACCGAGGTTAGCCTGGAAACCGGAACCAAATATCCAATTTTCGGAGGCGACAATGCTTATGTCGCCCTAAAAAATGAACGACTTGCCAATACTGTCTATTATCTTATATCAGGACATGGTGGTCCTGATCCAGGTGCCATGGAAAACTATAAAGGGACAACGATCGCCGAGGATGAATACGCTTACGATGTTACCCTGCGTTTGGCCCGGGAATTACTCTCGCAGGGGGCCAAGGTCTATATAATTGTCCGCGACAAAGACGATGGTATCCGTAACGACAGGGCATTGGAATTAGACATGGACGAAGTGGTTTATCCTGATAAGGAAATCCCGCTGGATCAACTTGAGCGATTAAAACAAAGGGTAGAGGTGGTGAACGACCTGTATCTGAAACATGCGGGTAAATATCAGAGGCTTATTGTAACCCACGTAGATAGCCGAAGTAAGGGCGAGAACATCGATGTATTTTTTTATTATCATGAAAAAAGCAAGAACGGCAAAAGACTGGCCGAAAGCATTCACTCAACCTTCCAGAAGAAATACCGGAAGTTTCAGCCTAACCGTGAATATTCGGGCACCTTTACCGATCGAAGCAACCTCTATATGGTTAAAAATACCCTGCCTGCTATGGCGTATATAGAAATAGGGAATATCAAAAATGGCAAGGACAAAAGACGGATTCTCGATCCCGATAACCGGCAGGCCCTCGCCAAATGGATCTCAGAGGGGGTTCTGCTCGATTATGAGAATCGCTAGCATAGCGCCTGGCACGATCAATACGCTTAGGTACAACGTCAGGACTTTTTAGAAATCTGGAAATCATAAATTTCAGGAGGCAATATACCTTTGGTAGTAGTCGTGCAACTGCTGCGGACCTGCTCCTAACATATGTTTTAGATGGATGACCCCAAAGTGGTATTGTAAACGAAACATTCCAACTTCTTCATATTTACGAGCCGATGTGATCACCGTTTGTGGAAGAATTTTAAAGCGCCCCATTTTACAAACCCTGATGATGAATTCCGCATCCTCATAGATCTTGAAATTTTCATCAAATCCTCCTGATTGGTCAAATAGTTCCCGGTTTATGAAAAGCGACTGATCACCTCCGCGACAGAGTCTGTGGTTGACCCTGGTAAACCACGCAAAAAAATTGAGGAACCGGCTATTATTGTCGAACCGCATTTGAAAACATCCGGCCCTATAACCTTCGGCTATCGCCTTTATGATGGCATGTTCGAAATGTGCGGGAGGATAGGTGTCCACATGTAAAAAATACAAAATATCCCCATGGGCATTTTTTGCACCAAAATTCATTTGTACGGCCCTACCAGGTTGAGACCTAAGTACCCTCGCCCCTTCTTCCCGAGCGATTGTTACTGTCTTATCATCACTGCCCCCATCTACTACAATAATCTCCTCTACACGATTGGTACAATGAGATTTAAGATAGCGAAGAATATTTCCAACAAAAGCTTCCTCGTTTAAAACGGGGATAATGATGCTCAGTTTATTTCTGTGACTATTTTGCTTCATTCAGACTCCAGTCGTATTTGATGAATCGCACTTTTACCCCCGGATTTATAGCTATAGCAAGGTATTGATTGATAAAATCCACCAGGTTGCCATCGGTAGTAAAATCAGATTTAAACCATTTAAAGATCTGGGATAATTCGACGCTCGAGCTGCTGATCCGATTTTTAGTTTGGTCATTGACAAATGCCCTGGTCGCCTCATTCAACTGAGTCTCCAGCTTTTTCTTTACAAAAGCCCTGTTTTGCAACTTGGGGCAGGAATAGGAAGCGCAGTTAATGGCAAAATGGATCCTGGGATCGTTTAATTTCCTTAGAATTTTGTGTTCGATCGCACCGAGAGAGGTCAGTTTGTTTCCCACTTTGATCCATTTCTTGTCCCAGGGGTTTTTGATGTCTTTGATACTGTTTACAGGATAATGATCCAGAATCATTTTCACCGTGGCGGCATTATACAAATTGATGTAATACACAAGTTTTTCCTCTTTTGCGGCATTTTCATGAGGAGTATTTTTTGAAAGCGCAGATAAATATTCCTGCAACAGATCGATATCTTTTTTAAAACCTGAATAGTTTACCTCACCAGATGGAGTAACGTGTTTCTGAAGGAGTGCATCCCATTGACCATGCGGGTCGGTTTCGGCCTGAAGTGAGCTAAAACAGCCTGACAGCTTCGTATGGTCATCATCCCTAACAGCGGGTTGTAAAACTGTCAGCAATGCCAAACTCAGATAATATGAAAAGGATAACAACATATTAAATATTAACGTCTTTCCCGGGCAAAACTTATACTACCGATGCAGAGGGCATTACAATCCTTAGCAACATCCTCCCCCATTGTAATGCCATGTACTCTCGCTGACAAAGATATCGTCGCTGATTCGTGCCAGTGCTGCTGCCGTTTTATCACAGACCGCCATAGGCTGGTTTTGTACCAGAACATGTCCTTTGTTATCATCAAAATAAGGTTCTTTGCCAAAGTAGATAGCTGTCCTTCCGGTAAAGACACAGGGCCCGTCTTCGGGCATGGGATCTTTGATCGCCGCAATCTCTATGGATTCGATGTGTATGAGCTTATCGGTGGGATAGTGATATGGCGATAAAACCCGGTAACTTCTCCTTGCGCGTATTTCTATAGTGCCAAATCCTGCATCGGTAAGCAATTTAATATATTGCTTCAAGGGAATGCTGCCGCTTAAGCATAGGGCCCGTAAATGATCATCATTCCTGAGTTCCTCATTCATGGGTTGTTCGCATATCGGATCACTCATTACGAGACGGCCCTGAGGTTTAAGTACTCTATACATCTCAGCAATGGCCTTTTTCAGCTCTTCTTTCCTGAAAATATTAAAAAGACAATTCTGAGCAGCCACATCTATGCTCTCGTCTTCAATAGGAAGTCGCATGGCATCTCCTTTAAGGAGTTCCACATAGTCACTGTGGAACCACTCGTTCTCTTTTTCGGCCAATTTCAGGTTTTTCTTTGAAGCCTCAAGCATCTCATCGACTACATCAACTCCGGTTACCCCACCATTCTGCCTGGAGAAATATGCAAATTGCAATAGTTCCATGCCTCCACCAACACCTACGTATAGTACCTTGGGGTCGTTCACCAGGTCCTGGGCCGATACAGTGCTACCACATCCATAATTCATATCCAGCATGATCTCAGGGATAGAAAGTCCGGGAAATTGCCATACAGGATTTGTTGTACAACACAAGCCTAAGTCCGGTTGTAAGGCGGCTTCTTTATATAGGTCTGAAGTAGCTTCTAAATAACTCATAGTCTTTTGATTAATTCTTTAAAAATTTTTATCAATTTAGGCTCTGCCAATCCGGCAATTTTTAAAATCTCCTGGATATCAATGGGTTGCAAATTATCTGGGTCGCATTCATCGGTCAACACCGATAGTGCTATAATAGGTAGTCGTAAATGATTAGCAACAATTACTTCTGGAACCGTACTCATTCCCACGGCATCGGCTCCTAAGGTCCTGAGCATACGATATTCAGCTTTTGTTTCAAGTTGAGGTCCTACCACTGCCGCATAGATTCCCTTCTGCAGCGAGATCTGCTCTTCTGAGGCAATCTTTGCGATGATTGCCCGCATTTCTATATCGTAGGGTTCGCACATATCGACAAAACGTTCCCCGAATTCCGATACATTTTTAAAAGCCAGGGGAGAACCGCCCTGAAAATTAATATGGTCTTCTATAAGCATAAGATCGCCTTTGCGGAAGTCTGGATTTATAGCGCCTGCGGCATTCGAAACGAAAAGCCGCGCTATCCCAAGATGGTGCATAACCCTCACCGGATAGGTGATGTCTGTGAATTCATAGCCTTCATAAATATGAAACCTACCCTGCATCACCACCACCTTTTTACCCTCAAGTATACCGTATATGAGTTTACCAGTATGAAATTCTACGGTAGCCAGAGGAAAGTAAGGGATGTTGTGGTAGTGAGCGATAATCGGTTCATCGATTTCATCTACCAATTTTCCGAGGCCCGACCCCAATACGATCCCGATTTCAGGTTGGTCAAATCCCTTGCTTTTAAGGTAATCCGTAGATTCATTTAACTGTTGCTTTGTCATTCTTGCCAGTTCTTTAGAAATTTTTGAAATACTTCTTCATTTTTGATATCCTCATAAGTATCCACATCGTTCCGCTGATCGAGCAAAATAAGCTTCGAACCCTTTATTGTTTCCAGGGTTTGGGTAAGGACCATTTCGGTACCCCATGATTTATCCTCGAATAATCGGGCATTAGGAGCTTTCATTCCCAGGAGATAATATCCTCCATCCTGGGCCGGGCCCAGGACATATTCAGCATCATCCAGTGCTTCAAATGCCTTATTGAGATCGGACTCTTCAAGGTTGTATATATCACTGCCAATGATTATGATTTTTTCGTAACCCTTTTCGAAGCCCTGGATAAAAGCATTATTCATTCTTTGGCCAAGGTCCCTGCCGTCCTGAGAATATTTCTCAAAAACATGATCTTCGAACAGATCGCCCTTGGCCGGGTACTCGGAATAGAATACCCATTTATGTATAGCTAGATCTTTACTGATAGCCGAGGTATGTTCTACAAGAAAAGTATAGATCTTTAACGCAATTTCAGGCCCAACGGTCTTTGCCAATCTGGTTTTGCATTTTCCCAGCTCTATATTCCGGGTGAAAATTATAAGCAGGTGCTGCGACTTGTTTTCCAACGTAAAAAAATATCGGGCTAATATACTTTATTTGCTTTTGTCAACAGATGGCCCCAATACTTACTATAAGCATGTACATTTTCTGTATTATTCCCCAAAGAATCTACAACAAGTCCACCTCGATTTTTCCATTCAAAAATACCACCGTAAAGATTTCGTACATCTGTAAACCCTCGATCCAATAGTCGTTCCCCTATATCCTCTGAACGGACTCCAACCGAACAATAGATCACAATGCTGGTGTCTTTAGGCAAGAGTTGCTCCAGGGATTCAATTTCAAAGGTTGAATATCCCACCCAATGAGCTCCGGGAATATGACTGACCTTGAATTCTTCTTCTTCCCTGGCATCCATTATGAAGCTCTTTTGTTTAGGAATAATTTCGGAAACTTTGATATAGGGGACAGTCTCCCGGTTAAATTTTTTAAGAGCACTTTCTATGGAAGTCTGTCTGCAACCAGTTGCAATCGTCAAAATCAGGAAAATCAGTACTCTGATGGCAGACATAGGGTATTTTGATCAATAGGATAAAGATAGCATTTTGCGATGATCTGAATATTTACAGATACAGTTGTTTTTAAGTTCCTTATATGTAGTATTTTTAGCCAAAACAGCGCGAGATGAACCGCATTAGTTATTTGATTTTGCTGCCTTTGGCAGCATGTGTCTTTTTAGGTTGCAGGGATAAACCCAAAGCCGATGAAGATCGTATTGAAAATGGTAATGCGGAGCTGATTTTTAAAGAGGACTACCGACCTCAGTTTCATTTCTCCCCTCCAGAAATGTGGATGAACGACCCCAATGGCCTGGTATATAACGAAGGGGTGTATCATCTATTCTATCAATATTTTCCTGAGGATATAGTCTGGGGACCAATGCATTGGGGGCATGCCGTAAGCGAAGACATGATTCATTGGGAGCACAAACCCATAGCATTATTTCCCGACGATAAGGGCTATATTTTTTCAGGAAGCGCAGTGGTCGATAAAAATAATACCTCGGGATTTGCAGCCCAGGGAAACGCACCACTTGTCGCCATATTTACCTATCACGATCCGGAAGGTGAAAAAGCGAATACCGATACTTTTCAAACTCAGGGCATTGCTTATAGCGTGGATAATGGGGAAAGCTGGATTAAGTATGAGGGTAATCCCGTAATTGACAACGACGGGATAAGGGATTTCAGGGACCCGAAGGTTTTCTGGCACGATGAAACCCATAGCTGGATCATGGCCCTGGTAGCAGGGGATCATGCAAAATTCTATCGATCTTCCGACCTTAAAGAGTGGACCTATATCAGTGAATTTGGTCGCGAAGTCGGCGGCCATGGTGGGGTGTGGGAATGTCCCGATCTTTTTCAACTTCAGGTTCAGGGCAGTGAGGAAAAAAAATGGGTGTTGCTTATCAGTATCAATCCCAATGCACCTAATGGCGGAAGTGGGACACAGTATTTTATAGGGGAATTCGATGGTACCAACTTTACCTCAGAGCAGCGGGATGCCCGTTGGCTTGACTGGGGAAGGGATAACTATGCGGGGGTAACCTATAATGATGTACCCGATGGTGAGAGAATTTTTATAGGATGGATGAGTAACTGGGATTATGCCCGCGATACGCCTACAAAAGAGTGGAGAAGTGCCATGACCCTTCCTCGTAGATTAAATCTTCAAAAAATTGGGAATACCTATGAATTGTTAAATTATCCGCTAAACAATTTCGATAAGATCATTCAACCGGAATTTAAGAATAATCTCGTAGTAGGAGGCCAGAAGACGCACCATTTCACTTTCGACCACTTTAATGAATCGGAAATTCGTTTCAGAACCGCTTTTCGCAATTTTAAAATGTATTTTTCCAATGACAGTGGGGATACACTGCTGCTATCCATGGACCAGAATAAAAAGGAGTTTATTTTAAACCGCAGGCTTTCCGGCAAAGTAGATTTTCATGAAAAATTTGCACCTAAAGTACAACGTATGCCCATTGACAATTTACCTGAGGAACCCTTCGAGATGAGAATTTTGATGGATTGGTCTTCCATTGAGGTCTTTGTCAATAAGGGGCAATATGCCATGACAGCCCAAATATTCCCCAATGAATTCTACAAAGCATTAGATATTGAAAATAATAACGGTTCCGATCTGATTTTTCTCGAGTTCGAAGTCAACGCTGTTGAGTCGATTTGGAGGCAGTCACCTTAGCCGAGATGCTGGATGGCATGCATGAGTCCTCTCAGTTCTGCCAAACCTTTTAAACGACCAATGGCTGAATATCCCGGATTGCTTTGTCTCTTCAGATCATCGAGTAACCGATGTCCATGATCGGGTCGCATAGGTATTGGTGCAGTCCTGGTGTTATTGATCCTCATCAGTCTTTGTACTACTTCAAACATCGGAACGTTGCCCTGCAGATGGTTAGCTTCATAAAAATTTCCTTTCCCATCTTCCTGAGTACTGCGCAGGTGGACAAAGTGAATACTTTCTTTAAAGCGTTCCACCATCAATGGCAGATCATTGTCTTTGCGAACCCCGAAAGACCCTGTACAGAATGTTATGCCATTAAAGTCGCTTTTTGGATTAGCCAGAATACCGGCAATATCATCTGATGTGGAGACCACTCGTGGCAGTCCGAAAATAGGAAAAGGAGGATCATCAGGATGTATCGCCATATTAATTTTATGTTCTTCAGCTACAGGGATAATCGTTTCTAAAAATAACTTTAGATTTTCTCTGAGTTTCCCCGCATCTGTTTCATCATAGCGATCCAAAGCCCTTTGGAAGTCTTCGAGTGAGTAAGTTTCCTCTGCACCTGGCAATCCGGCCAATATTGTAGAGATAAGATCATCCTGCTCATTACGGTTGAGTTGCCGATAGAAGGCCTCTGCCTTTTTCATTATCTGTGGCGGATAATCATCAATGGCTAAGGGACGCTTTAAAATATAACAATCAAAAGCAGCCAACTTCGCTAATTCAAATCTCAAAGCGCTTCCGCCTCCCGGAAGCTGATAGTCCAGGTCCGTGCGGGTCCAGTCCAAAACAGGCATGAAGTTATAGCAAATCACCTCAAGCCCGCATTCGGCCAGATTTATAATCGTTCGAATGTAATTTTCTATATAAGCTTTGTACTTCCCCCCTCGAAGTTTAATGTCTTCGTGTACCGGTACACTCTCAACAACCGACCAGCTTAATCCGGCTTTTTCAATCAGTCGTTTTCTTCCCAGTATGGCATCTATCGGCCAGATATCACCGTTGGGTATTTCATGAAGTGCAGTTACTACTCCTGTAGCTCCAGCCTGTCGGATATCGTACAACCGGACCCCGTCTGAAGGTCCGAACCAGCGCATGGTTTCCTGTAACGCCATCATACTCCTGCATAGGCATTAAATCCTCCATCAACAGGAATTATTGTTCCCGTAACAAAACGCGAGGCATCGCTACACAGCCAATGCGTTATTCCATGCAGATCTGCAGGTTGGCCAAACTCTTTCATTGGGGTGTGTTCGATGATCCTTCGCCCCCGGTCAGTGAGATTGCCATCCTGTTGCGTAAGCAACGAACGGTTCTGTTCGGTAAGAAAAAATCCTGGTGCAATAGCATTAACCCTGATTCCATTACCGTATTTTTGGCAGAATTCCACCGCAAGCCACTGGGTAAGATTGTCGATAGCCGCCTTGGCCGATCCATATCCCAAAACCCTGGTTAGCGGTCTTTGGGCAGTCATTGAAGAAATGTTGACTATACTCCCTTTCTTGTCCCCCAGCATGAGTGGCAGAAACACCTTTGTAGGGATAAACGTTCCCAGGTAATTCAATTCCATAACATGGCGAAGTTCTTCGATCTTGGCCTCGGTAAAATCCTGATCAGGACCGATCACGGCACCGGGAAGATTTCCGCCGGCCGCATTGATGAGTATATCGAGTTTACCGAACGATTTTTCCACTGTGGCAAACACTTCCTTCAATTGGTTTTCATCGGTGACATCGGCCAGCAATGGAAAGGCTTTTCCCTTTTCCGCTACGATCTCTGATACCAGACGATCAACTTTTACCTTGTTCCTGCCCAGGACAAGAATCCGCGCCCCATTTTGAGCCAGGTATTTCGCCATACTGCTTCCGAGTACGCCGGTAGCGCCACTCATAAGGATAATTTTACCTTTTACTGAAAATAGTTCCGACATAGATCACTTCCTTTGGCGATAATACGCCTTGTCCCATTATTTATTAAATTACACAAATATTCCGATTAAGATAGCCAATTTTTGTTAGTGGAAAACCATTCATACGTGACTTCTGATTCCGCTCACCTTCTGTTTAAATTAGTCCGCACTCATGATTGGATGCGCTGGTTTTCCTTCATTTTTCTTTTGTGTGTTTCCTGTATCGAACGACCTGAGGAAAAAATTATCAGGCTCGCCCACGGATTGGATACTAATCATCCGGTTCATCAGGCGATGGTATTTATGGGCGATAGGCTGGAACTTAAATCAAAAGGGGCTATTAAGGTGCTGATCTATCCCAGTGGACAGCTTGGGGCCGAAAGAGAATGTCTCGAACTGCTTCAAATTGGAAGTCTCGATATTACCAAAGTCTCAGCTGCGGTCCTCGAGAATTTTATCCCGGCATACAAAGTGCTCAGTGTACCTTATATATTCAGGAATAAAGATCATGCCCATAGGGTTTTCGATGGCGAAGTAGGGGAGGAAATACTCGCCAGGGGTGCTCATTCCCGGTTAAGGGGACTTACTTTTTATGATGCCGGGAGCCGTAGTTTTTATACAAAAACCAAGGCCATAGATCAACCTGAAGATCTCGAAGGACTGAAAATTCGCGTTCAGAAAAGCAATATGGCTGTGGCTATGGTAAACCTTCTTGGTGGGGCTCCTACACCCATATCCTGGGGAGAATTGTATACCGCCCTGCAGCAAGGGGTGGTAGATGGAGCCGAAAATAATCTCCCGAGTTTCTATACTTCAAAACATTACGAGGTTTGCAAATTCTATAGTCTAAATGAGCACACTGCTGTACCAGACGTTGTATTGGTAGGCCTGGATTCCTGGAATCGATTTAGCCCTGCGGAACAGCAATGGATACGGGAGGCGGCGATGGAATCTGCTCAGTATCAGCGAAGACTGTGGGAAGCATCTGAAGAGGAATCCTTAAAGGCGATACTAAAGGCCGGGGTTGAGGTCAGTTACCCGGCGAAGGATCTTTTTGAACAGAAAACCAGCAGCATTGTCAGCATTTTTGAAAACGAACCGGAAATACTGGCTTTAATCAAAAAAATTCAAGATGAAGAATAGGATAGACCGGATATTGGAGTATTCGCTTGTGATACTCTTTACCGTGATGTTGCTCAGCGTGCTCTGGCAGGTCTTTTCTCGTTTTCTTTTAAAGTCACCCAGCACATTCACCGATGAGATATCAAGCTTTGGACTTATCTGGGTGGGTTTGTTGGGAGCAGCCTATGCCACCGGAAAAAAACTCCATCTCGCCATCGATCTGTTCCCGGAAAGACTGGTCTCGAAAAGAGCGATGTTCTTTGATGGTTTTGTTTATATCGCTGTGGCTATGTTTAGCCTGCCGGTGATGGTTATCGGAGGCGGGCGTCTTTGTTGGATCACCTTCTTTCTGGGACAAAGGTCGGCTGCGCTCGAGATTCCCCTGGGATTTGTTTACCTGGTGCTGCCTTTGAGTGGTCTGCTCATCCTCTATTATTGCTACCTCCATTTTAAATCACTTCATCAAAAATCAAAGGATTGAATATGGAGCATACTGAGGTACTTATTCTCATTTTTGGCTTTTTGTTTTTCCTGGCAATGAGGGTACCTGTGGCTTATGCTATAGGTCTCGCTGCTTTGCTTACACTGGTGGTGGTATTACCTTTTCTGCCATCTGTAACCACTCTTGCACAGCGAATGGCCACCTCCCTGGACAGCTTTGCTTTACTGGCGGTTCCTTTTTTTGTCCTTGCCGGGCAGGTGATGAACCGGGGCGGGATCGCCGTACGACTCATTAATTTTGCCAAGGCCCTGATCGGGCCCCTGCCCGGAGGACTCGCCTTTGTTAATATTATCGCCTGCATGTTATTTGGTGCGATTTCGGGATCTGCCGTTGCTGCAGCTTCCGCTATTGGAGGTTTTATGAACCCGCAGATGGAAGCAGAAGGATATGACAAACCCTTTAGCGCGGCAGTAAATATTACCAGCGCCACCACCGGACTGATCATCCCGCCCAGCAATATTCTGATCATCTATTCATTGGCCAGTGGTGGCGTCTCGATCGCTGCACTATTCCTGGCGGGTTATATCCCGGGAATATTGATAGGCCTTGCCCTTATGATTGTGGCCGGTATTTATTCGGCCTATAAAAAATATCCAACGGATAAGTTTGTGAGTATTAAAACCTTCTTTACCCGATTCATAGATGCGCTTCCCAGCTTGTTGTTACTGATTATCGTGATCGGAGGGATTGTAGCAGGTTATTTTACCGCTACGGAAGCCTCAGGCATTGCCGTTGTATATACCTTTATATTGGCATTTATATATAAAGAGATTGGGCTGAGCGATATCAAACCGATACTATTGGAAACCATTAAAACATCGAGTATTGTCCTTTTGCTGGTCGCCACTTCGATCGCTATGTCTTGGGTGATGAGCTACGAGCAGATCCCACAGGGCATCACTACGCTGCTCTTGAGTGTCAGCGACCATCCTGTAATTGTTCTGATTCTTATTAACCTGATTTTGCTGTTCGTGGGAATATTTATGGATATTACGCCTGCCGTTTTGATCTTCACGCCTATATTCCTGCCTATTGTGCTCGAACTTGGCTACGATCCGGTTCATTTCGGGATCATCATGATCATGAATCTATGTATCGGGATTTGTACACCTCCGGTGGGGTCGGTGCTGTTTGTGGGTTGCAGCGTTGCCGGACTCTCCATTCAACAGGTCATCAGACCTTTACTTCCTTTATTTATGGTGATGTTGGCAGTATTGCTTTTGGTCACCTATATTCCGGAGTTAAGTTTATGGCTTCCTAATTTATTCGGATTTTAGTTTTTGATTATTTTGTCTTGATACAAAACGAAACAGAAAATAGGCCACTCCTTCTTTATCTTAAGAATAAGTTTCAAAAGCTCCGAGATTCAGCTGTTTGAAAAACGGCGCGGAGTTTTGAAACTGGTTTTCGTCAAAGGCGCCAAATTCATGAAGATAAAGTGTCTTTTCTTTGGTTCGTTTCTTTAGACAAGCAAAGAAATGAACAAATAGAATAAAGCTTTTTATGATGTTTTAACCCTGAGGGTTGTCTGGTCTGATGATAAATTTGGTTAACCACTAACTAACTATTGAAAATTAAAATACTCCTTCGCATTATGATAGCAAATATCGGCTACCATCTCACCCAGCCATTTTTCATCTTTGGGGAGTAGTCCTTTTTCGACATCTTCACCTAATAGATTACAGAGGATCCGCCGGAAATATTCATGCCTGGGAAAAGAAAGGAAACTGCGCGAATCGGTAAGCATTCCAATAAAACAACTGAGCAATCCCATGTTTGAGAGTATGCCGAGTTGCTCTTCAATTCCGTCTTTCTGATCTGAAAACCACCAGGCGGAGCCCCATTGAATCTTGCCCTTTATCCCGCTGTTGTTAAAGTTGCCGCACATGGTTGCAAATACCGCATTGTCTGCCGGATTTAGATTATAGATCACGGTTCTGGCCAGCTGATCGGAATCATCGAGGTCACTTAGGAATCGTGCCAAGGAAGCGGCCTGTCTGAAATCACCTATGGAGTCAAATCCGCTATCAGGCCCCAGCGTATTGAACATTCGACTATTGGTATTTCTAATGGCTCCCAGGTGGAATTGCTGTACCCATCCGTGTTTATGGTATGATCTGCACAGATGTTTCAGGACTTCGGCCTTAAAGCAAGCTGCTTCGTCTGCGGCTAATGCCTTTTGATTCCAAAGTTTGAGGAATATAGCTTCGATGTCGAACTTCTTTACGTCGGCATGGGGAAGGAATTCAAGTCCGTGATCAGCAACCCTGCAGTGGTTCAAATGAAAATAATCGATCCGGTTATCAAGTGCCGCCAGCAGATCGGCAAAGGAATTCAATGCGATACCGGAGACATTTTCCAGCTCCTGAAGGTATGCAACATACGATTTTGGATCATCAACGGCATAGGCTTTATCGGGCCTGAATGCGGGTAATAGTAAAAATCCGTTCGCTTTCTTTCTAAAGGCCTGATGATGTTCGAGCGAATCCATCGGATCATCTGTGGTACAAACCACCTCTACCTTCATCAGTTGAAGCAGTCCTTCGGCATGATGTGTTTCCTTTTGCAATACTTCCGACGTATTATGATAAATGGTCTCAGCGGTTTGAGGATTCAGATAAATGTCGATGTCGAAATAGCGTTTGAGTTCCAGTTGGGACCAGTGGAATAAAGGATTTCTCAATGTATGAGGTAATACACTGGCCCATTTAAGAAATTTTTCAAGATCCGAAGCATCGCCCGAAATATATTTTTCACGGACGCCGAAGGTGCGCATAGCACGCCATTTATAGTGATCGCCCTTTAGCCATGCCTCGGTTATATTCTCGAAGCGATGGTTTTCAGCGATGAGTCGGGGCGACAAATGATTGTGGTAGTCAATAATAGGAAGATCGCTGGCATATTCGTGATAAAGTTTCTTTGCAAATGGTGTTTGCAATAA
>JAHEJJ010000011.1:47122-63873 GCA_024638915.1 Robiginitalea sp. | reverse complement strand
GCCACATCCCGATTTAATTTTCTTCCAAAAACCTGGCTATGCCTCTTTTTTTGATCCGTCTTTCTAAGACCATTGCTTCTTGCCTGGTCCCACAAGGGAAAGATCGAACAAATATCCAAGGTATCCCTTTGGAAGTATAATTACTTTGACCTGTATTATGCCGATGTAAACGATCTTCAAGATCCTGGGTATATCCAACATAATACCTGCCGAGTTTATCACTATAAAGAACGTAAACCTCAAACATATTAATCGCTCGCGACCATCCCGCCCAGGCGGGATGCGCTACCGGCCTGTCCCGCATCGCGGGAACAAGCCACATCCCGGTTCAGGCAGGCAAAATTACAAAGTTTCCTTGAATAGCCATCAAAGGCCATCTAAATATTTCCAAAAAAATGAGGCTCAACCTCTCAGCAGAATTAGCAGGTCAACTGTTTATTAAATCTATGATATTTATCATATTCTGCTGGATTCCTGTATTGTAGTTTAGATCATTATTTAATCAACTACAAAAAAGTGCACTTATGAAATTTCGAAACCTAAGGACACTCCTCCTTTTAGCTTTTTCCGGTTTTTTAATGGTACAATGTACCAGTGATCCCATACCCGGCCCTGCAGGGGCAGACGGTATTGACGGTATTGATGGCCTTGATGGCGTAGACGGTGAAGACGGCACCACTTCTTGTGTAAGCTGCCACTCCAACGCCTTTCGGGAACCTATTATTCTTGCCCATTCGACTTCTGCCCACGGAAGTGGGGAAACATGGGGTGAAAGAGGAACAAGGGAATCCTGTGCCAGATGTCATAATAACGAAGGTTTTATTGACATCCTCTCGGGCCTCTACGTTGATTCTCTGGGTAATTCCATCGTCAATCCTTTAGGCTATTCGGTTGGCAATGTGTTAAACTGTAACGGTTGTCATGCAAACCACCGATCTCTTGATTTTGAAAGTGATGGAAATGACAAGGCTGTTCGATCCATCATCCCGGTGGATTTGTTTATCGATCCGAACCTCACTATCGACTTCACAAACAGTTCTGATGAATGGGGCCTGAGCAACCTTTGTATTAACTGCCACCAGCCCAGGAACAGCTACGATATACCCGGTCCAACAGGGGATTACGAAATTACCAGTTCCCGATTCGGACCCCACCATTCACCTCAATCCAGCATGCTGGAAGGTATCCTGGGGGCCAATATTTCCGGGCCAACGCCTTATCCCGGAGTTGGCTCAGCTGCTCACCGGGAGGGTTCTTCCTGTATCGCTTGCCACATGGGTCCAACAACCGATGGTTCAGATGGAGGTCATACCTGGCATTCTACCGAGAACGCCTGTGTTCAGTGCCATCCTAACGGAGCACCTACAGAACTGACCGGTTTTACCACCGATTTCGAAAGGCTAAGGCAACTACTGCTTGCTGCAGGATCAATTGCTGCGGATTCGAGCACCGTTTCAGGAACATACCCTGCCAATGTGGCCCAGGCCACCTGGAACTGGAGGACCCTTTTGGAAGACCAGAGTAGAGGTACCCACAACCCAGGCTATACCAGAGCATTACTCGATAATTCCATTGACGCACTGGAGGAGTAAACTACAAATTAGAATTAGAGTCGAAGATCAGACGAACATAGCAGCGATCATATCCGATACGTATTATTTGGATAAAGCAGAGAATACATTCATTTCAGGATCATGATATGCTTAAACACAAATCTCAAATGAAAAAATTACTTCTAATAGTACTTACAGTAAACCTGTGCCTTATGTGCGTATCGTGCTACTATGATGAAGCCATAGAAGTTGAAATTCCGGAAATTCCACCGGATGAGGAAATCTCCTTTTCAGAAGACATCCAGCCCATTTTTGTACAGGATGGTAAAAATTGTACCACCTGCCACAATGGCACTGTGGCAAATCCAGACCTGCGGGTCGGCAACGCCTATAATGCCATAGTACCCGACCTTGTAGTCCCCGGCAATGCAGAAGCCAGTGTTTTCTACCAGAGACTGCCTGGAAATAACCATCCGGTGGAAGCCGGTTTCCTTTTGAACACAAACGAAATTGCCCTCATCAAGGCATGGATCGATCGCGGTGCCGAAAACAATTAACTGTTAAGATCAAACACATGAAAAAAATAATAGTTGCATTGATTTCAGTCCTGGCCATTCAAGCTTCGCTTTTTTCCCAGGAAAAAACCCGCGACACTGTTCCCGACAAGCCTGAAAGGGCTGCTTTCGAAAGTTCATATATCATAGATAACCCAACCGATCTGCTGTTCTCCAAAAAGACAATGGAAATAGCCATCGTTCACCGGTTTGGAACATTTAGCGGCGGCACCAATGATCTCATTGGGATTTGGGCCCCTTCAAATATTCGTATTGGGGTGGCTTATGCTCCACACGAAAGGCTTACCGTAGGGTTTGGAACTACAAAATTTGACCGGCTACAAGATTTCAACTGGAAGGTAGGATTGCTCAGGCAGACCCGCTCTGGCCGGATCCCGGTAAATATCTCTTACTATGGAAATTTTGTGATCGATGCCCGTAAAAAAGAGAATTTTATCCTCGATCAGCACAGGTATTCTTTCTTTCACCAGGTAATTTTTGCGCGTAGGTTTACTCCTGCACTGTCTATGCAGATCGCACCAAGTGTTTCACACTTCAACCTGGTGGATTCCAATATGAAGAACGACCGCTTGGCTATTGCCTTTGGAGGCCGTGTAAAGGTAAGTCCGCAATCTTCCATCCTGTGGGATTATAGCCAGCCAATAACCAGGTTTGAAATAAATCCGGACCTTAATAATTATAATAATTATCCCGGGATAAGCCTTGGCTTTGAAGTGCGTACTTCCTCCCATGCATTCCAGATCTTTCTCAGTAACCTCAACGGTATTGTCCCACAACAGAATTATGTGAAGAATGAAAATGACTTTTTTAATGGGGATATCCTTATAGGGTTTAACATCACAAGACTTTATAATTTCTAACGGGGTTTTGATATCGACTATTAAAACAAAAAAACATGGGACAGAGGCCAGGAAAAACAGGTAAAATTTCAAGAAGGAAGTTATTTCCAATTCTAGGGGGATCATTATTATTTCCAATTCTGGGATTTCCAGAATCCACTCCACAACAACCACCCGATGATCCGGAGGAAGAATTTGAGACCCTGCTAAAACCTGATGGCACCACAGTGAAAGTCAGGAAAAGCACTGTTAGAAAAGCCAAGATCCTTAAGAAAAATTTAAGCAATACGGTATTTCTTAAGTGGTTGGGAAAAAAAGTCTAACTCAATGTAAGCTAACCGGTATATGAGAGATAATTCATTAAAAGCCAGGCGTAATTTTCTAGGCAAAGGTTTTAAAATAGGCCTTGTAACCATATTGGGCGGTATAGGCCTTTCTAAAATTGCTTCCAGATTAAATGCTAATTCCAATAAATCAGAAGAATATAAAATGGATCTGATGACCACTGATGGAGTGATTATTCAGGTAAATGCCTCTGAAGTTCAGGAAATAGAACAACCTACAAATCCCGATATAAAATATAATGTCCGCGAAGGTATTCCGAACCGAAAATTTGTCATGGTTATCGACCTGGCTAAATGTAAGAATGCGCTGAATTGTGTTGAATCATGTAACAAACACCATTTCGTGACTGGTGACAACGCCTGGATCAAAGTCCACAAGATGCAGGATTCCAAAGATTCCGCTCCTTATTGGATGCCGAGAACCTGTATGCACTGTGATAAACCAGCATGTGTGACGGTGTGTCCGGTAGATGCTACCTTCAAAAGAAGGGATGGACTTGTGCTCATAGACAACGAACGCTGCATAGGCTGCCGCTTTTGTATGGCTGCCTGCCCATATTCTATCCGGGTCTTTAACTGGAGTGATCCCGAGCAGGGCGAGATGAGTGAAGTTATGATGCATGCTGTTCCTGAAGGACTCCATCCGGAATATGCCGGTATGCCCAGTATAAAGGGAACTCCGGATAAGTGTGATTTCTGTCCGCATACCATAAGAAAAGGAGAGCTACCTCACTGCGTCAAGGCGTGTCCTAACGGTGTATTCTATTTTGGCGACCAATACGAGGATACGGTTACCAATGGCGAAGAAACCCTGAGATTAGGAAAACTACTGGAGGACAAGGCAGGATATAGAATCCTGGAAGAGCTTGGTACCGAACCCAGAGTCTATTATTTGCCTCCTGTTAATCGCTTGGTTGATTTCGAGGACGGGCTTGAGAATTATGATAAATATCAATCTGTAGATAAATCAGATATAGAATGAAAAATCACCAGGGCTTACTCGAAGATCTGGCACCCAGAAAATTCGGTAAACGAGGCAAGATCTGGACCGGAATTTTATTAATCTTTATCGCTGCAGGTATTGTGGCCTATATCGATCAATTGATCAAAGGCCAGGTAGTGACTAATATGCGCGACTATGCGCTCTGGGGTATTTACATTTCTAATTTTGTTTTTTTTGTGGCCACCAGTTTCGTGGGATCTGTGACAGTTGCTGTTCTGAGACTTACCAAGAATAAATGGAGGACACCACTTGTCAGAATTGCAGAGATTATCTCACTGGCATCTATCATCATGGCAGGCATCACTATTGTCCTTGATATGGCACGTCCTGACCGGCTTTTGAATTTATTCCTATACGCCCGACTGCAATCGCCCATTACCTGGGATGTTATTATTATCCCCACATATATCGCATTGAGCTTTTTGCTGCTTTATTTCCCGTTGCTGCCAGACTTTGCATTGCTGAAGAACTACCATAAGGGCAAAAATTCAACCCTGAGCAAATGGTACGGCAGACTATCGTTGAAATGGACTGGTAGTAAGGCTCAAAAAGCATTACAGGAAAAATCGATCCGCCTTGTCGCATTCATAATCATTCCGGTAGGTATCTTGTTGCAAACTATAGATGCGTGGTTATTTTCTACCACCTATAGGGTTGGTTGGGACAGTACCAATATGGGTGCTTATTTTATTTCCGGGGCTTTTGTTGCCGGCCTGGGTGCCCTGATTACAGTGGTATGTATCGTTAGAAAAGTTAGAAAGTTAGAAAGTTATATTACAGAATATCACTTCGATAAATTGGCTAAGTTTCTGGTGCTGGCCTGCCTTACTTACCTTTACTTTAATGTCAATGAATATTTGATTCCGATTTTTACGGCCACCGTTGAGGAAGAAATCCATTTGAACGCGCTTGTTTTTGGTGAATATTCTTTGCTATTCTGGTTTTCTCAAATAGTGGGGCTCATATTACCTATAATTATATTGATATTTGAGGCAGGACGCAGACCAGGACCTATGCTCGTTGTTGGTTTCATGGTCGTTATCGGTTCGTGGTGGAAAAGATATATCATCGTTACCCCAACCCTTCTAAGCCCATTCCTGCCCATTGAAGGTGTACCTGAGTCCTGGCAATCTTATTTTCCAAGTTTGCATGAATGGATAATTACCGTGGCCACACTTGCCATGGCACTGCTGATCATAACATTGCTTATTAGATATTTACCAGCCGTACCAATTCAGCGAACGGCCGATGAAAAGGTTATGTATCCTACAGAAAAAGATCTAGAGCCATGAAAGTTATAAAATATACATGTCTGAGAAGGGTAAGCTTACATATTGCAGTTCTGGTGCTATGTCTAAATGTTGGTTTTACTCAGAATAATCAAAAGGAAAGATTACGGATAAGTACCAGTTATACCAATCTTATGACTGCGGACGACTATCTGGATATCAAGGTTACGGCCCGGATCGATAAAGAAACGGTCTTTGTACCCGATATAAAATTAACGGTTACTGCCGAAAACGAGGAGGCCGAGATCCTTTTAGGAACTACAACGACCGATATGAATGGTAATGCCAGATTTGTACTGGATAATCCGGCAACCATTCGACCCGATTCCACCGATTTTTACAATCTGTCGGTAAGATTTAGCGGTAATGATACCTTCCGTAAAGCGACAAAAAGTGTGCAGTATAAAAAAGCCGATATTATGGCTGAAGTACAAACCAGGGATAGCATTAATTACATTGTGGCGACATTAAAAGACGTGGCCGCAGACAGTGTTATAGAGGGCGAATCACTGACCGTGCAGGTGGTAAGATTGTTCAGGCCATTGCGAATTGGCGAAGAATTTAATTTTACAGATGAGAATGGAACGATTATTGTTCCCATAAAAAATGATATACCCGGAATTGAAGGTAATTTAGATTTCAGGGTAGTGTTAAGTGACCATGATGAATACGGAACTGTTATCGATCAGCTTAGGGCACCCATAGGAATTCCTATTGTAGAGGATACTTCGTTTTTTAGACGGACGATGTGGGCTCCCAGAAACAGGACCCCATTATTCCTGCTTATTTTCCCTAACCTGTTAATTATTGCCATATGGGGAATAATTGTATATTTATTTATAAACTTGTTCAAAATCAGTAAAAATTAAAGTCAACAATGAAAACACCTTATCTATTAGTACTTGTAGGAATCCTGTCGTTCACCTTATATTCATTCACGACGGTTTTTCAGGAAAAATGGGTGGTCCCGGAAAAATATGTCAACATGAAGAATCCAACTGACCCATCTGTGGACCAAAATATAGGAAAAGCGCTTTATAAAAAACACTGTCAGTCCTGCCATGGCAAGGAAGGATATGGCGACGGTCCCAAGGCAGCCGAACAAAAGGGTGATCTGGGCGATTTTTCGTCAGCAGAATACCAGGCACAGACCGATGGTGAGTTATTTTACAAGACTTCTTTCGGCAGGGATGATATGCCCGAGTATACCAAGAAAATGCCAGATGACGAAGATCGTTGGCTTATCGTAAATTATATGCGGACCCTGGCAGAATAATAGATACTGCCATTTTAATAAACCGTCTTGATAGGACGGTTTTTTTATGCCGTAAATCAATAATTACGGGCCCTTTACTTATCGCTGAAGCATCAAAAAACATGATAATTGTCATCAAATACCTAGTCTTTAGAAGTTACATTTGAATTGAATACCCATGGTCCTTATCGTACTATCTTGGATAAGAATAAAAGCGGTCAGCACTATAATTGGATCAGACAAGAATACAAACCTGATTCTCTAATGCCTTATAATGTGAGCATTATTTAGCCGGTAACAGGCAGATTTATTAGAAGCAAACAAAACGTGGAAAATAAAAAATTGAGTACAGATTCCCGAAGAGAGTTTTTGAGAAAGTTATCTACCGGAGGCGCCATGGCTGCTTCCGGAATGGCGCTTTATTCAATGGGTTCCTGCAAAAGGCCATCTGAAAATAAGTCTACCTTGTTAACTACAGATGGTAAGTTGGTAGAGGTATCCGATTCTGAGATTCAGGCCCTGGAAAAGCGCTCAGTTCCACCCGAGGAGGCCCGTAAAGGTATACCTGGTAAGAAATTCGTCATGGTAGTTGATCTGGCTAAATGCAAAAATGCAAAAAAGTGTATCGAAGCCTGCGATAAACACCACAATCTTACACCAGATAGACCCTATATAAAAGTCCTGGAGATGAAGGACAATGAAAAGTCCGCTCCCTACTGGATGCCTAAAAAATGCTTTCAATGCGACAACCCACCCTGCGTAAAGGTCTGCCCGGTAGGTGCAACCTACAAGCGCACGGATGGTATAGTGCTGGTCGATAATGAAAGATGTATTGGATGCAGGTTCTGTATGGCAGCCTGCCCATACTCTGCAAGGGTATTTAACTGGGGCACCCCGCCAGATGAAGATATGGACATTTCCTATTCCCCAGAGACAAGCGTGCCTAGCACGGTGGGCACGGTGGGTAAGTGCGATTTTTGCCCGGATATGCTTCGTATGAACAAATTGCCTCATTGCGTAACCCAATGTCCCAATGGAGTCATCTATTTCGGCAATGAATTGGATGACACGGTTACAAACGGAGAAGAAACCGTTCGATTGTCCACATTGTTAAAAGACAAAGCGGGGTACCGATATATGGAAGAACTCGGTACCGAGCCCCGGGTTTACTATTTGCCCCCCGTAGATAGATTATTCCCATTTGAGGAGGATACCGAAGCTGAAGAAGTATCATGAAAGATCTGCAAGTAAAAGGGCAAAAGTTCGGAACAAGGCGAGAAAAAGACGTCTTGCGGCATTTGGTGACTACCACAACCTCATATAAACTTTGGATCGGCGTACTTCTTTTCTTTATTATCCTGGGGCTGATCGGATATTACAGACAACTCAAGTTTGGACTCATCGTGACAGCCATGAGGGATTATACATCCTGGGGAATCTATATCTCTAATTTTGTATTTTTTGTAGCCATCAGTCTGGTAGGATCTTTGTTTAGTTCTATTCTCAGATTGAATAAGAATCAATGGGCCCGACCACTGATTAGGGTATCTGAGATGATTGCCGTGGCGGCTATTATTTGTGCTGCCGTAATTATCATAGTTGATATGGGACGCCCTGATCGTTTCTTTTATGTCATCAAATATCTTAGAATTCAATCTCCGATCATTTGGGATGTTATTATTATTTCCACTTATCTCGTAATTAGTATTTTGTTGCTTTTTGTTTCAATATTACCAGACATAGCGTTCTGCCGGGATAATCTAACGATACTTCCCCGTTGGAAAAAAAGACTTTACCACCTGCTCGCCATAAACTGGGATTACCAACCCAGACAACAGGCCATTTTGCAGAAGATCAGCAAGATTCTGGCAATTTCCGTGCTGCCAGTCGCTTTTGCAATCCACACCATCACTTCCTGGTTATTCGCCACAACATGGAGACCCGGGTGGGACAGTACCAACCTGGGCCCTTATTTCGTCTCGGGTGCGTTTATGTCTGGTGCAGCCGTAATCATAGTGGCCATGTATTTTATCAGGAAGCATTTAAACCTAAAACCATATATAACCGATATTCACTTTGACCGAATGGGTAAGCTTCTGGTGCTTTTATCCCTGGTATATCTTTATTTTAATATCAATGAATACCTCGGTCCTTCCTTTAAGATGGTAGGCGTGGAAGGAGAGCACATCACCGAACTATTTGTAGGTAAATATGCACCCATGTACTGGTTTGTTCAGTTAGGAGGACTAATTTTACCGATTGTTTTACTTGTGTTTAAAAAATTACGCAAGCCCCTTCCAATGATGATTGTCTCAGTGTTTGTAATCCTTGGCGCCTGGTTCAAAAGATACTTGATCGTTATACCTTCCCTCCAGCACCCTTACTTGCCCATACAAGGAGTAGATGAGTCGTATTTGCATTATTATCCGACTTGGGAAGAATGGGCCATTACCATCTCTTCATTTGCTTGGTTTTTATTAATAGTGACTTTGTTGATAAAATTATTCCCCGTAATACCGATCCATAAGGAATCTGCAACCACTGATAAAAAAGAAACAAAAGCCGGCGATAAAAAAATTGCGTATCCTGCCCTGATCATTTTTTGCTTTTTGAGTTTTTCTATTCCAAATATGCAAATAGCAAATGCTCAGGAAGTGCTTCAAGACGCTCAAATTAGTCTCGACTTTAGGGAAACAGAGCATACAAAAAATATCATCGCTACCGTCCGTGATTCTGCAAATATGCCGGTGGAAGAATTGGATCTGTATTTTTACGTTAAAAGAACATTTAGCCTGTTGCCGATCGGTGATTTTTTTAATACAACAGACGAAGCAGGTGTAGTTGAAATTGAATTTCCACAGGATCTTCCGGGAGATGAACAAGGGAATGTTACCATTTTGGTAAAAATATTGGAATCGGACATATATAATGATCAAACCGTAGAGACTGTCAAAAATTGGGGGGTGCCTACCGCATTGGACGTCACTTATGAGAAAAGATCACTTTGGGCAGCTGCAGCTAATGCACCACTACCCCTGGTAATTATTACCACTAGTCTGATTATGGCAATGTGGTTACTCATTTTTTATATCTTTTATTTATTGATTAAAATCAGAAGAATGACCACTCAGAAAACAAAACGTGTACCAAAACTCAAAAGCGTATGAAAAGTAGATTTCTTATATCAATCTCGGGGCTGCTGGTCAGCCTAATGTTCCTGGCCATGGGCCTTAAAGAAACTGCGTATCAGGATCCGTGGGAAGTTCCTGCCAAATACCAAAAAATGAAGAATCCCTACGCCAATGCATCGGATGACGAGCAGATCGGACGAATTTTATATGCCCAGCATTGTAAGTCCTGTCATGGCACAAAAGGAAAGGGAGACGGTAAAAAAGCAGCCAGCATCGACACCCCGATAGGTGATTTTACACAAGCCTCTTTCAAGGCACAATCCGACGGTGAAATATTTTATAAATCATTTATAGGAAGAGACGATATGCCTAATTTTGAAAAGAAGATCAGGGATGAGGAAGAACAGTGGTTACTTGTAAATTATATAAAAGGGTTATAAGAGCGACTGGAGATTATGCTCGCAGAAACGATAGGATTTATCACGAATACTTAAATCGATTGATCTATAATGAATTATTCTTTGCGCTACGTAGGTATTTCACATAAGACCGCTTCAATTGGTGAACGCCAAAAGTTTCACATTTCTGACAATGAAAGGGACCTTTGGGTAAAATCGATTCGTTCTGTTTATCAGGATATCAGAGGTCTCCTTTTATTGGTAACCTGTAACCGGACCGAAATCTATATTGAATCCTCTATGACAAGTGCCTGTGAAATACGTGATTTTATCATCCGAAATACCATTGGTAGTGAAAATAATTTCTCAAGGTCACTGTTCTGTACTTGCGAAGACACACAAGAAACGGTGAGGCATCTACTTGAAGTTTCTTCGGGCCTGTCATCAACAGTTTTGGGAGATGCTGAGATCATACATCAAATCAAAATGGCATATGGGAAAAGTCGTAGTGATGGTCTTCAGGGATCTCAACTAGAGCGCTGTATGCAAACCGTATTTAAAGCACATAAGAGAATTAGTAACGAAACAGCTTTTAGGGATGGGACTACTTCAGTGGCATTTAAAGCGCTGAAATTAATTGCAAATACCTTTGATCGACCATCCAAAGATTCGTTAAAGATTCTTTTGATGGGCGCGGGCGACATTGTTAAACAACTCCTCAACTACAATAATAAATTTGGATTTAGTTCCCTTTATGTGGCGAATAGGACGGAGCAAAAGGCCAAAGAGCTCGTACAAAAATTCGGCGGCTATCTCTATGATTGGGAGCGCGTTTTAGCAAACGATTTTGAGGATTTCGACGCTATAGTTACCGCGGTGAGTAATCGGCCGGATTTGGTGCAAAATGTATCAAAACGAAGTAGAAAAATGTTACTATTGGATTTGGCGGTTCCTGGAAATATAGATAGGCGTTTATCAGAACTTCCTCATGTTACATACTACGATCTCGATTCTATTGCTAAAGTTCTCAAGGAAAACCATGAGAACAGAATGAAAAGCATAGAACAAGTAGTGAACATCATAGAGCAAGAGCTACAGGATTATGAATCTTGGTTAAATGACACACCGATTCGAAATTTCCTTGCCCTGTATAAAGGTGAAGTAGATTGTTGGGTGAACGATTATATTCAGCGAAAGGGGACTGATTTGAGTCCCGAGGATGCGCGTTTGGTAACCAACAGGATCGTGCGAAGATCGTTTAAGCAACAGGGTAAAAAATTACCTGAGCAGGAGATGGAATTGATCATTGAAGAACATATTTGAATTATAATTGAATCCCTGATTTTTAAAAAATGTACGACCAATCCAAAAACATTACTAAAATAGCATCATTATGGTTAAGGCCCATTGTTCAACTATTCCTTGTCCTTTTCCTTTTGGTTTTCATTACTTCTTGCCAATGGGGCCCCAAGCAAAATGAATTCGAGATGCCCAAATCAGAACGTACCGACAAAGCTATTTACGATGGTCTTACATTTGATCTGCATCAAGTCAGGATTCTTGAAGTTCTTCCGGGTAAGAAATACATGTACCTTAAAGTCAAGGAAGGTCCGAAGCAATTCTGGATCGCTTCTATGAAAGGTGATATTTACAAAGACTCTATCTACTATTATAAGGAGGCCCTTTTGAAAACTAATTTTGAAAGCCAGGAACTCGTACGGGTCTTTGATTCTATATATTTTGTTACCAAATTAAAGGATGAGGATCACGGAGGAGATGTTCATCATTTAATCAATTAACCGGATTGGATTAATAACAATGGATTATTGGCGGTTTCCGCCGTATGAATCCGGATTTATCTTACCCCCTTCGCTAAAACTTATGAATACTGCACGCAATAGCAAACAACATCATCCTATATTCAATTCCATTTAACAGATCATATAACTGATTACTGCCGTCCAATATAAACTATCAGGACCTCCCCTATTTATTCACAAATCTCAGTCCAGGATTTTATTATATCTGTAAATCGCACGGGGAACGAACCTTTAAAACCTATTTTAAGTTATCCATCTGAAGATTTAATAATTCCTATAAATACGATCATTGTTCCACCAAACCCTGTTCGTACCAATCTTTAATCTTCTGAATTGTCGACTCCGTCATCCGGCCATTGGGCGGCATAATCCCTGTTTGTCCCGTTTGTAGATCAATTCTTTGGATCAATAAATCTATACCAGCCACAGTCTTGGAATACGTAGAAATATCATAGCCTCCCAGCGGGTTAGAAGCGTTGTGACAGGCGGTACATTCTTGTGCAAGGATTGGTCCTATATCGTCGATATAAGTATAGATACCGCTAGTATTGTCATTATTATCTTCATTGGAATTGGGATCTCCTTCCAGCAAACCATCTATTTTCCAATCTATGAACACTTGTATTAAACTATCCGAGATTCTTCCGCTCGGTGGCATAATATCATCTTCATCTTCATATAGAGATTCCAAGATTTCATCAATTTCCGATTTTGCTTTTTGATATGATGAAATATCTAATCCATCTTCGGCAATAACTGTGTTATGACAGGAAACGCAAAGCTGGTTTAACAAAGGTTCTACATTACCATAATAGGTTGTTTTGCCAGAATATGGATCATCTGTTGTATCTGAATCATCTCCTGGGTTTTGAGATTGATCATCAGATTCGCTTTCATCTTGTATACCGATCTGTGGATCATCTTGTGCTGGGATCAAGTCTTCTAAATCAGAGGTACAGTTAGTCACCGTGTATCCCATCAATAGAGCAATCGCTACTGATAAAATCTTTTTCATGGAATCTCATTAAATTCGACTAAACAAAATGATCAATGTAAAGAATCGCTATGATCAATAAAAAGAATGGAATAAATCTATGATTCGGAAGATGTGGAAACTATGATTATTATCAGCTTTAAAGGGTTTTCGATAAACGGTCAGAGTTCCAAATAAAAGGACCGCCTTCCCGGGCGGTCCTTATCCATAACACAAGTTGAGCTTTCACTCACCTTTATCGGTAAAGCGTGAAATGACCCACGTATTGCTGTTTCTCCTTATCATTGGCATTGACCACGTACCAGTAATCTCCCGTAGGAAGCTCTTTGCCCTCATAGGTGCCGTCCCATTTCTGCACCTGGTCGAGGATCGCCACTACCCTGCCGTAACGGTCATAAATTTTGACCTCAATATTAGGGAACAACTCACGGTTCCGTGGGAACCATTCCTCATTCATATTGTCACCATCTGGTGTGAAGTAGTTAGGCATGGTCAGCATACCGGTGAAATCGAATGGTATCTCTATTTCAGCCTCGCAACCGGCGGCATCCACCACTCGAATATTCACTAATGCATCTTCATTTGTGGTATATACATTCTCACTGCCATACGATACGCCCTGGAAGAAATATTCATAACCTCCAAAACCACCTGTGGCCATAGCCGTTATTTCATTTACTGCAGTTTTTGAAGCCGTCAAGGTCAAAGGATCATAAGCATCGAGGGTGAAGTCCACAAAAGTGGTACATCCGTTTTCATGGTAGATGTATACCGTATGATCGCCGGCCGGCAGATCACCCCAGTTTCGTTCAGCACCAGCTTGCGCTGTGATGGCGTCGGTGGGATCTACAGGATCCAGTGCGAATAACAATTGAGGATACTGACTGCTATCCTGAACATCAACTCTAACGCTGCTATTGGGGAACATCCCATCGCAACCATATTCCACAATTGCCTCCGGATTGATTGCCACTCCTGGATCTACGGGGACTATTACGTTGGTTTCACAACCATTAGCATCCCTGACAAAGATAACGTTGGTCACACCACCCATCAGGTTATCCCAGTATTGGGAAGGGTTCGGTGCGAAGTCTGCCGCGTCAGATGAATTAAGCGCAAACTCATAGGGAGGCGTACCGCCAGCTACGTCGATGGTTACCGTTCCATCGGCATCTCCAAGGCAGACTTCCGGTGTACTATCTCCGATACTTGCCACCAGTTGTGCCGGTTGGGTAATCGTCACGGTTTGTGTAATGGTACATCCCAGATCATCCTGGATAATTACTTCATAATTTCTTGGAACCAGGTCGGTAAAGGTCTTTCTGTTGGGGAACAACGGATCGTCACCTTCAAAAAACTCACTCAACTGATCGGCGATAGAGTACCTGATGGTACCGGTACCTCCACTGGCCTCTATGATCAACTGACCATCGCTGTCACCAAAACAGCTCACGGGAACCGTTTCGATATAATCCAATACCAATGGTGGAGGATCAACAATAGTGATGGGTGTGGACAGGGCCGTACAGCCGCCACTTGTGGCATATACCCAGTAAGTACCTGGTCCGAGGTCCCTGAATATACCTGACGCCTGAGCGCTTCTTTCCACATTTCCTCCACTTGGGAAGGGGGGTACATCTGAATTCAATAGCGTATATACATAATTTCCAATACCTCCGAAGGCCTCCGAACGGATAATACCTGTAGCCTCTCCTGCACAATTTATAGTTGCATTAGTAAGGTCTAAGGAAATCACCAGAGGAGCCGCAGGATCGAGAGAGATCTGATTCGACTTCTCAAAAGGACAACCATTGGAATTTTGGACATCGTACTGGAATGGTCCCGGATCGATGGTAATATCTTCGGTGATCTGTACAGAAGTGGCCAATGGATCCAATGCATCGAAAGGAATGAATGGATCTGCGGTTCCGGACCTTCTGTAAAAATAGCTCACACCGACTTCAGGATTGGTCACCGTGAGTTCCATCACCCCTAAATTTCCACAACCAGGAGGTTGAAGCTCAACCAATTCGGCGAGAACTACCGGTGGATCCTGTATGGTGATAGGCACTGTGGTATAAGAACAATCCCAGCCATCATAAATCGTAATCGTATAATCGCCTGCGGAAAGATTGCCAAATGTTGGTGTCGTCTGAAGGCCACTGCTTGTGCCATCCGACAATCGGTTAAGTTGATACAAATAATTACCCGGGCCCTGACCTCCGCTTTCATTAAAGGCCTGTATTTCACCGTCATTATCATTGTTACACCTCAGCGGATTGGTTATTTGTATATCCGCATAAATCGGTGCCGGCAGTGCCAGATCGATCGTATTGGTGGCAATACACCCTTCGGAATCCCTTACATTCACGGTATGGAGTCCAGATGAAAGCCCGGTAAAACTGGTATTTGTATTGGGGAAATCCTGAAGGATGGTAAAGCCGTCTGGCGCGATGACCTGGAATTCGTAGCCTCCCCAGCCACCGTCTCCGGTAGCGAATACTTCACCCAGTCCAGGTACGGCACAGGTCACTTCAGCAGTCTGCTGCAGTGCAACGGTCAGTGCCCTATCGGGCTGCCTTACCGTGGTTACATTACTCACGGTATCACAGAATGGGGTATCGAGTGCTTCCACATGTACCACAAGGTTACCCGCCGGTAGTCCGGTTATAATTCCAGGATTCTGGACTGCGGTATCAAAACTGCCAGTAACACCAGTGGTGGTTTCAACCCCAAAGTTATCTCTTGAGAACACCTCGTAGTTATACTGACCTGTGTAATTATTGATCTGTATACTGATCTCTCCATCCGATCCGTTAAAACAAGTAACGGGCTTGACTTCCGCGATGAGCGCCTCTATGGTGTTATACTCCGGAACGTTGACTACTGGAGTTAAATAGGTACATCCTCCATTGCCTATGTCAGTGACCGCGAATATATAATTACCGGGGATACTAATAGCCCAGTTCACCGTATCACTTCCTCCCGAATTCTGTATGGGTTCTGACCCTAGCGGTAATATCTCTACATCATAATTTCCAGGACCCTGGTCGATAGTGATATCTATGGAACCCGGGTTCACCCCAACTCCTGAAACGTCGCAGGTAATCGGATTTACGCTAAAAGTGAAAGTAAGATCGCTTGGCGGATTGATCACCACGGTATCCGTGATCTCACAGCCGTTATTGTCTCTTGTGGTCAGAACAAGGGTCTGTGTAGTCCCGTCGTCTATAACTTCAAAAACGTTATTGGTACCGTTGGAAATGGTTGTGGTCCCATCAAACATCGTATACGTATAGGGCGGCGTACCTGTGTTCGCACCGGTACCATCGCCGTTGGCATCGTTGTATACGGTTATGGTTGCTGTGCTGAAGCGATTGTTCGCCGGGTCGCAGCTGAATTCCGTATTGGTGGTGGCAATCTCAAGCAATGTTGGCTCCAGGATAGTTACATCTCCCGAACGATCCGTACATCCCCTGTTGGAAACGGCCTCCACCTGATAGGTTCCCGGGCCGAGATTATCAAAGATCGAAGAACCTTGCGGACCGGC
>JAHEJJ010000011.1:0-47022 GCA_024638915.1 Robiginitalea sp. | reverse complement strand
TTAGCTGTACTATAGGTGGGTTGATTCCATCATCCAGTTCGAACCTGAAGTTTCCACTACCACCAGAGGTATTCACTGTGATCACCCCATCTCCTGCATTACAGGTAGGCTCGGAAGTAGCACTTGCAGAAATCGCAAAGAAATCGAAGACCCTTGCCAGAACCGTATTTGTACAACCATTGCCATCGCGGACCACTATGGTGTAATCGCCCGGATTGGGCACGGTAAAGTTCGGGCTCGATTGAAAGCCTCCGCCCATATCGTACTCGAATGTCTCTTCAGGTAACCCAGATCCCGTGCTCAGTGGTGCCGTGACATTGATGGTATAATTGGCTACCGCGGTACACTGATTGATCACATCAACCATTGGATTCGGCACCCCCGCATCCTCAGTAACGGTTACCGTTGTAAAGCTAATACAACCATTGGCATCCTGTACGTAAAAATCGTAATCGGCAGGATAAGGACCGGCAATTTCATAGGTCGTCTGAGGCGTATAAGCACCCGGCGCAGGATTTCCGGTAGGCACATAGGCAAATTCATACGGACCGGTACTTCCTGTTCCTCTTACGGTCACTAAAGCACCGATATTACAATTGGCCGGCTCATTATTGTCTACAACAATGGCGGGCAGTATGGTGATGATATCGACCAGGGTACTGGCATTACAGCTTGTATTGTTATCCTGGACGAGGATCTGATAATTACCGGCCGGGAGAGCGGTAAAAGATCCGTTATAAGGTATTGGCTCATTATTAAGCACTGTTGGCCCACCGACTAGTGCGCCAGTGTTGGTGTCTTGTAGTTGTATGGTGATATCAGCCGGCGATGGAATTCCAGTTACCTGAAAATCGATCTGTCCATTACCACCCGGAAGACAGGAAGCGGTGGTAGCAGTGGCACTAACCGCCAATGGATCAGGTCCCAGAATTGGATCTATCTGTTCGATATACCGGCAACCCAAGGCATCGACTACCTCTACAAAATAGGTAACACCATATTGGATCTGCCCGGTGAAATCGTGGGTATCTATATCCACATTTGGCGGCACAAGTGGATTTCCGACCAACCCTATCAAATAGGGAGGTGTCCCGCCTACAATGTCAACAATATAGGTGAATGTTGTAGTACAATCCGGAGGTGTCGTTGTCGCAACTGGAATAAGGTCGAGTTGATTCTGGCTGATCGTCACAGTATCCCGGTCCTCACACCCTGCATCGTCCCTGGTAATTACCGTATAAGTACCCGGAACCAGGTTTGGGAAGTTCACTGTAGTACTCGCTGTAGGTCCAACCACAGCCACTGTTGCACCATTGATATCTTCAACTATATAAGTATAGTTCGCCGTGCCATTGGCAACAGCGGTCACATCGATTGCTCCTTCAACCGTTCCTGCGGCACAAATCGCATCTACAGGAACTACAGTGGCATCGAGTGCCAGACTGGCATTGATCGTAGCCGATAATAGTGCCGTGGTACAACCCCGACTATCGCGAATCATAAAAGTACTGTAAGTACCCGGTGCAAATCCTGAATATATATTCTGTGCCGACCATGTCGCACCGCTGTTATCGCTGAATTCGTAAGGCGGTACCCCAAAATTAGTGTCAGGAACCAGTGTAATGATACCATTATCATCACCACATGTAGTGTCTGTCGGAACAGCAGCACCCACAATTGTTTCGGGCGGAGATATGGTCACCACGTTGGTTTCGGTGGTACAGCCCTGGAAATCCTGCACAAGAAACTGGAAGGTAGTGGGAGCAATTATGGATCCGTCATTGGGAATGCTGTAAATGAATGAATTCCCTGTAATATTATTGGAACTGGAGGTATATGGGGCTCCGTCGATACTTACCTCATAAATATCATAATCGCCACCGGAAGGATAGCCATTACTGATCGTAACCTGTATCTGAGCCGGTGGTCCTCCACAATCCAATTCCTGAATGGTAGTGGCCACAGCGCTGAGTTCCGGTTCGATAACCACAGTGATATCATCCCAACAATTATTCGAATCGACAACTTCAATAAAATAGATTCCGGGCGTTAAGCCTCCAAAAGTACTGCTTCCGCCTAAAGGTCCACTATTAATCCTGTACTGATAAGGCGCGAGGCCTCCCGCAGTGCTTACCGCAATCGTTGCGGCATCCACATTATCATAGCAGTAGTCCGAAGCCCCGGCATTGACCGAAAGCGTTGGTGAGGCTAAAGAGCTTAGTGTAAAAGTATCGGTAACGGTACAACCGTTTGCATCGGTCACGCTTACCTGATAAAGTCCATCCTGGGTGAGATTGGTAAATGTATTGCTAGACTGAGGTCCGCGGGTCGAGAGATCGGGTTGTGTAAGCGTGTAACGATTACCTCCCCATCCTCCTACCGTATTTACGGCTACCGCACCGGTATTATTATTCTGGCAATTCATTGCGGTAACATTCAGACTACTTATGGTCAGTGCTACTGCAGGCTCTTGTATGGTTAGCGTTGCCGTATCGGTACAGTTGGTATCTTCGTCTGTAACGGTAATATTATAGTTACCTGCCGTAAGTCCGGTTAAATCGATAATACCCGCCGATTGTCCCGTAAAAAGCGGTCCGGCATCTATCTGATAGCTATACGTAGTGGCAAAACCATCAACCAGAAATCTTCCTTCCCCATCGCTGTCGCCTACACAGGTAACCACCTGCACATTCTGTGCCTGTACAGCAATCGAGCTGATATCTGTTATGGCAAAGGCTTCATCGTAGCTACAGCCCTCGCTATCGGTTACCCTAAAGGTATAGGTGCCAAGACCAAGTCCTGTAAAAACGGCATTGTTACCATTGTTTATAACAGCAACAGGAGGAGCTATGATTTCATATGTATATGGGGCTGTGCCATCGGTTACTGTTACGGTAACAGAGGCCGTACTGGTAAGGCAATCCAGACTGGATATGGCAAAATCCATATCTGTTGGTTTGTCCAGCGCATTATATACAATGGGAGCCAAACTTACTATACAACCGTTGGCATCTCTGATCTGAGGGGTATAGGTTCCTACGCCCAAATTCGTAAAAACCGTTGTCCCACTGAATCCAGCGCCAATACTGTATTCATAGGGAGGTGTTCCTCCGGATACACCGGAAATAGTAATTTGACCCCCGTTTTCATTTAAACAGGTCGGTACCGAATCTGGGGTAGCCGTTCCGCTGATATTCGTCGGCGTACCGATCGTCTCCAAAGAGGCCGGTGTTGTACATACAAAGCTATCCTGCTGGTACCTGACCATGACATCGTAATTGCCTGGCGCCAATCCGTTGAATACATTGCTCCCTTGATAATTGCTCCCATTATCAATACTGAATTCAAGGTTGTAACCAAAGCCGTTGGTGATAATAACGATAATCGATCCATCGTTAACACCACCACAATTAGCATCATTGGTTGTTATGGTATATACAGGGGGTGGTAAGTCTTGTACGTCCACATTGGCCGTTTTTGTACATCCATTGGCATCTTCTACCAAAATATTATAGGTGCCAGAAGTGCTAACCGTAAATGTGGCGGTACCTGTATAAGGTCCGCTCCAGTTCGTTCCTCCATCCAGGCTGTAGCGATAAGGCGTGGTACCTCCGGCAGTGACAATATCAACATCGACCGTTGCAGCACCGCAGCCAAAACTATCATTGGCTGTGGCAGAAACCGAGAGCGGGGCAATACCGTTACCGATCTCGATGGGATCATTATTGATATCTAGGGTCACCAACTCATTACATTTGTTGGTCTCTACCCGAATAGTATAAACGCCGGCGCTTACATTGGCGAAAGTATAGCTGCTCGCCGAATCAGGGCCAAAGGTGTCTACCGTTACTCCATTTTTTATAAGACGGTATGTAAAAAATCCGGGGACCCCAGATGCGGTTACATCGATACTTCCCAATTCTCCGGCACAAAGAATGTCGTTAGCCACCACATCCACCGTGATATCCAGATCCTGAACGGTCACCGTATTGGAAGGAAACAGACAGGCACTACTCGAGACGTTTTTAAGTCGTACCCAAACCATATAATTTCCCGCACTGGTAATATCAAAAAACGGATCGTCCTGATAAGGACCTGCAGAACTGTTTAGGCTGTATTCATAACCCGCTGGAACATTGGTGATTTCTACACGTCCCGGATTTCCACAAATAATATCTTCCTTGATAAGTTGTGGATTCAAAGGATTCAAGGATGATTTAAAATAATAATACTGTCCGCCGTCTACACGAACACGAAATTCCCCTGCCGAATCCAGGTCATAGGTACTGTTCGAACCGACGGTATCATAACAGGTGTTGTCTGTATTGGCACAATCGTCGATTACGGAAAGAGCACAGCGATTGGGATCCAGTTTTTGCCATTGATAGCTACTTCCACTTTGGGAAAGCGAAATAGTGCGGATATCACTGGTACCACACAAGAAGAACTTTGCAAGTGTACTACCGTCATTCGGGCATATCACTTCTTCATCGGCACCCTGGATGATCGTCATGAACATCGGGGCCGAGGCGGTCTCATTCTTATCGATAAGCGATGTAGACGATTCTGATGACAATGAAGATCTTACATCTTCACTTTTGACTTTGGAACCGAACATCTCCGCTACATCGGTTTTAGCTTCCGATAGGTCCGATAAAAGCTCGTAAACTCTGGTATTTGCTATAGCTGAGGTACCCGCTACAAAAAGTGCCAATAGCAGCACGGCATACAAGATATGCCTTGTTTTCTTTGGGAGCATAGGTTAATTCGTGTTATGGCAAGAATATGCTTGATTTGGGCTCTGTATATTCTTAAGCGTAGTTGTTTATACTTATAAATTCTGTTTATCTTTAGGCTTTGAACCTAGATTTAGTACTCTAACACTAACGTTATATTATGCGAAATAGTATCATTATTAGCTGTTTTTTCGTTGTAATGGCCACTATTTCATGTGCTCAAAAGACGGACACTGAAATAAATACGCCAGAATCGGTTGGTTTCGACGCTGAATTAGTGGTCGAAGATCTCCAAATTCCCTGGGGTATGGTCTTTCTCCCAGATGGTGCTATGATAATTGCTGAAAAAAGTGGTGAGATCATCCATTTCAAAGATGGTGTGAAGACCGAAATACAAGGTGGCCCGGAAATTTATAATCGAGGTCAGGGTGGGCTTATGGATATAGAACTCCATCCGGACTATGCCTCCAATGGTTGGATCTATTTTTCGTATGCTTCACAGGAAGGTGAAGGAAGTGGAGGGAATACGGCCATAATGCGCGCAAAAATTTCAGGTAATAGCCTTACTAACAGTGAGTTATTATATAAAGCTTCACCTAATACTAAAAAGGGACAACATTGGGGTTCCCGGCTCGAATTCGACGATGATGGCTATCTTTATTTCTCTGTTGGGGACAGGGGCGCCCGAGATCAGAATCCGCAAGACAGGACCTTAGACGGCGGAAAGATCTACCGCATATACGACGATGGTCGTGTACCTGAAGACAATCCCTTTATCGGTATGGAGAATGGCAATGCGCGTGCGTTTACATGGGGCAACAGAAATCCTCAAGGAATGGCAAAAAACCCTGAAACAGGTGAAATATGGATCCATGAACATGGCCCGATGGGTGGAGACGAGATCAATATCGTTAAAAAAGGGGTCAATTACGGCTGGCCGGTAATTACCTATGGCACCAATTATAATGGAACTTCAATCACCGATATGACCGCAAAAGAAGGTATGGAACAGCCTATTCATTACTGGGTACCTTCTATTGCTCCCAGCGGTATGGCTTTCGTTACCTCCGATCTCTATCCAGACTGGAAAGGTAACCTGCTGATAGGTTCACTGGCTTTCCAGTACCTGGAAAGACTGGTCCTCGAAGGTGAAAAAGTAAGCTATCGCGAAAAACTTATGGAAAATATCGGTCGTGTAAGGAATGTGCGGCAGGGACCCGACGGTTTTATCTATGTCGCCGTTGAAGGCAAAGGGATATATAAATTGATACCAAAATCGGAATAGAGCATCTGTTTGCACCGAAAATTCATTTTTTAGATGAAAACATTAATTATCAGCTACCTGAGCCTGGTGGCAGGACTGACCTTTTTATTATCCCAAGAAGATGAACTGGAAGCCAGTATGAACAGGGGCAAAGAGATCTATGCGGATTTCTGTGTTACCTGCCATTTACCCACAGGAGAAGGTGTCGAGAATACTTATCCGCCACTGGCCAAGTCAGACTACCTCATGGCCAATCGAGAGGCGAGTATCAGAGGCGTAAAATATGGCCAGCGCGGTGAGATGATTGTCAATGGAATTACCTACGACAACACGATGTTACCGCTGGGATTAGATGATGAAGAGGTTGCCGATGTTATGAACTACATCAATAACTCGTGGGGGAACAAAAGCGAGAAAATGGTAACTGTTGAAGAAGTTGCCGCCGTGGGCAGGAGATAAATTATTTCTTTAGTGCGTCCAGCGCCTTTCTGACCGATCCATATTTATGCAAAACTTTTTGAGCCTCTTCATAATTCAGATGTAAGCCCTCCATAAGGTATCGAGTGCCGCGATCAACTAATTTATTGTTACTCAGCTGCATATTTACCATTTTGTTGCCTATAACCCTGCCAATACGGATCATTAGTGCGGTGGTGATCATGTTGAGCACGAGCTTCTGTGAGGTTCCGCTCTTCATACGTGTACTGCCGGTAACAAATTCGGGACCCACTTCAATCTCAATGGGTATTTCAGCAGACTGTGCCAAAGGAGATCCGGGATTATTGGTGATTCCCGCAGTAAGGATGCCATTTTTCCTGGCATCCCTGATACCACCAAGCACATAAGGTGTTGTTCCGGAGGCGGCGATCCCTACCAAAGTGTCTTTTTCATCAATTTTGTACTGCTGTAGATCGATCCATGCCTGCTCCGTATTATCCTCCGCGAACTCCACAGCTTTACGTATGGCGGAGTCGCCTCCAGCGATCAGTCCGATGACACGGTCGTGTGGCATTCCAAAAGTAGGTGGAATTTCAGACGCATCCAGAATCCCTAAACGTCCGCTGGTACCCGCTCCGATATAGAACAGCCGGCCGCCTTCATAAAATCTTTGTTCAATTTCATCGACTAATTTTGAGATGCTCGGTATCACTTTTTTTACCGCTACCGCCACTTTCTGATCCTCAAGATTAATATTCTCTAAAAGAGCGGTGGTACCCGATTCCTCCAGATGATCATAAAGAGAGGCCGTTTCGGTAATTTTCTTGAATTCTGC
This sequence comes from Robiginitalea sp., assembly GCA_024638915.1. Lineage (GTDB taxonomy): Bacteria > Bacteroidota > Bacteroidia > Flavobacteriales > Flavobacteriaceae > JAHEJJ01. The sequence goes on along the minus strand of JAHEJJ010000011.1, from coordinate 39,749 downwards.
CATCAGAGCAGGTGAATTTGGTGGTTTCTAAAAAGATTGAGAAGATTATTATTCGGATCCAATTCTGTGATCATGGTATTTATAGCATTGATATCGCAGGTCTTGAAACGATGTTGTGAATTGAGTTTTTCCGATATACACAAAAGTACCGTTTTTTTAGAAGCATTTACCACCGCCTTCTTTACCTGAACGATATCCCAGTCAAACTCGGTCAGTCCATGTAAGGCATCGACATAACCCGTGCCTATAAAACCATAATCCACGCGTATTCCTGCCAGATTATGTATTGCCTGAGCCCCGGTTACAATTTGTGCCTCCGTATCCACTTCGCCCCCGATAAACATAATTCTCACGTTGGGTTTGGTACTGAGCTGTATAGCCACGGGCAAGCTTACCGTAAAGCAAATAAGATGCAGGTCTGGTGGAATAAGTCTTGCCAGCTCCAGACAGGTGGTACCTCCATCGATAAAGATCACACTGTTGTCGCGTATTAAGGTCAGTGCCTTTTCGGCAATCCTGGTTTTTTCCCTCAGGGCATAGGTGTTGACATTATGCGGGGCGATCTGAGCATAACCCATAGAAATTGCCCCTCCGTGGACTTTCTGGAGTTTATTCTCCGCGTCAAGCTCTTTTACATCTCTCCGAATGGTGTCGATAGAAACATCGAGCTTTTCGGCTATATCAGATAGCAGCACCCTGTTATGCAAGGCTACTTCGTTTAGAATCGTTTGCCAACGCTCTTCTTTAAGCATACGTTTACAAGATTTTGATAAAGGTACAAAAATGGAGTTAATAATGCTGTTTTTTGCTGTTTTAATATATTATTTGTGTTAAAAAAGCATTTTATTGCAATATATATTGCATAAAACAGCAAACATGTCCTATCTTTGCAGTTCAATTCATTTACTATGTCTTTAACTCTAACAAAACCAAGCCCGCGTAGTTTCCCGACCGATGATGAGTCGAGAAAATTTGAAAAGATTAAGACCGATGTTCATTTAAATTCTGATGAAGCCTCGTTTTATGTCGCCAATGAGATCGCTGCCCTGATCAGACAGCGGCAAAAGACTGGAAAAAATGTAGTCCTGGGCCTTGCTACAGGTTCATCACCTACCAAGATGTATGAATATCTGGTAAAATTCCACCAGGAAGAGGGATTGAGCTTTAAAAATGTCATCACCTTCAATCTGGATGAATACTATCCCATGGAACCAGACTCCATTCATAGTTATGTACGGTTCATGAACGAACACCTTTTCGACCACATCGATATCAAAAAGAGCAATATTCATATTCCCGATGGAACCATGGATAAAGAAGATGTGAGGGAATTTTGCGAAGCTTATGAGAAAAAAATAGAAAAAGCAGGTGGTCTAGATATCCAGGTCCTGGGCATCGGTAGAACAGGTCATGTTGGTTTTAATGAGCCGGGATCATCACTCTCGAGTAAAACACGAATCGTTCGACTGGATCAAATCACCCGTTTGGATGCGGCAAGTGATTTCTTCGGGCTGGAGAATGTTCCGAAAAGGGCCATTACCATGGGGGTAGGCACGATTATGGCTTCGAAAAGAATTATCCTGATGGCCTGGGGAGAGGGAAAATCTCATATCATCCGCGAAGCTGTCGAGGGAGCCATACGCGAATCCGTACCGGCAACTTTCCTGCAACACCACGAAAACTGTGATTTTATCCTCGATCATGCGGCGGCCTCTGCCCTAACCCGTTTGGCCACACCCTGGTTGGTGAGCGAATGCGACTGGGACGACCTGCTGATTAAAAAGGCTACCCTATGGCTATCCGAAGAATTGGATAAAGCAGTTCTCAAACTCACCAATGAAGACTACAATGAGTACGGCATGGGTAACCTTATAGCAGAAATAGGTTCTGCTGAGCATATAAATCTTAAAGTTTTCAACCAACTGCAAGCCACCATTACAGGCTGGCCGGGAGGCAAGCCCAATGCCGATGACAGTCAAAGGCCCGAAAGGAAGGATCCCTATCCCAAGAGGTCGCTTATCTTCAGCCCACATCCGGATGACGATGTAATTTCCATGGGCGGCACTCTGCTGAGGCTGGTAGACCAGGGACATGAAGTCCATATCGCTTATCAAACCTCTGGGAATATCGCCGTCTTTGATGATGAAGTGGTTCGTTTCCTGGATTTTGCTACAGATGTGCAACAAGATAACAGGGAGCTCGAAGCCCAATTTATTTCTGTAAAACAATTCCTGAGCAAGAAAAAACCCGGGCAGGTTGATAGCCCTGAAATACAAGACTTTAAAGGACTTATCCGTAAAGGTGAAGCCCTGGCAGCATGCCGTTATTGCGGAGTGGAGGAAAAGAATGCACATTTTTTGAATCTACCCTTTTACGAGACCGGCACGGTAAAGAAAAAACCATTTTCAGAATCAGACGTCCGCATCACTTACGAACTTCTTAAAAACATCAAACCCCATCAGATTTTTGCGGCAGGGGATCTCTCGGATCCTCATGGTACCCACAGGGTTTGCCTACAAATCATCTATAGTGCTCTTGACCAACTGTTAAAAGAGGGCGCTGCCTGGTTGGACCACTGTTATGTTTGGTTGTATCGGGGTGCCTGGCAGGAATGGGACATCGCCGATATGGAAATGGCTGTTCCCATTGGACCGATGGATATGCAACGAAAGAAAAATGCCATTTTTAAACACCAGTCCCAGAAAGACAGTGCGATGTTCCCGGGTAACGACGAGCGGGAATTTTGGCAACGGGCAGAACAACGTAACAAAGAAACCGCCCAGAAATATAACGCTCTCGGGATGGCAGAATACGAAGCGATTGAAGGGTTTGTCCGATATCATTTCAAACATTGATCGGTAATTTGGAATAAATTAATCCTGGAAATAAACCCCCGGTATACTAATATTGAATAAATTCAGGTCCATATCAATGGCGCGAATCTGCCCATGGATATGAACTAATCGCCGGAAATGTACTAGACCATTATGATCAAAAAAAACAAATGGGCCTGGATTTGGGTGCCTGTACTCTATTTTACCCAGGGTCTTCCTTTTGTGCTCGTGGTGACTGTATCGGTCATTATGTACAAAAAACTTGGCATCAGTAATGCCGACATAGGATTATATACCAGCTGGCTCTATCTCCCCTGGGTAATAAAGCCGCTATGGAGCCCTTATGTTGATATTATAAGCACCAAGAGAAATTGGTTTATTGCCATGCAGCTGTTGATATCGATCGCACTGCTGGGGATCGGACTGGCCCTGCCTACCAATATATTTTTTGTAACCACCCTGGCGTGTTTCTGGATGGCTGCCTTCGCTTCGGCAACCAACGATGTGGCCTCAGATGGTTACTATATGATTGGGCTTACACAAGACAAACAATCCTTTTTTGTAGGCATCCGGAGTACATTCTACAAACTGGCTAATGTTACCGGCCAGGGTTTGCTGGTCATCCTGGCAGGTTTTCTTGAAACCTATTACGGCGACAATACCAAGGCGTGGTCGATTACCATGATAGCCGCTGCTCTGTTGATGTTGGGCCTTACCGTCGCTAATTTTTTTGTAACCCCCAAATACGAGTCCTCTGATGCTATTACACTCGAAAAGCCAAAGGGCTTTTTCGAAGTTTTTACTACTTTTTTTCGTAAAAAAGGCATGGGGATGGCTTTGACTTTTATCCTCTTCTTTCGCCTGGGAGAGTCTCAATTGGTCAAAATGGCCGCTCCGTTTTTTCTCGATCCGGTGGAAAAAGGTGGCTTGGGTTATTCTACCGCCGAAGTAGGTACAATTTACGGAACCGTTGGTGTTATTATGCTCACCCTTGGAGGAATTCTTGGCGGGATCCTGATTTCGAGAGATGGACTCAAAAAGTGGATGCTTCCGATGGTATTGTCGATCAATATACCAAATGCCTTTTATGCCTTCTTGGCGATTACCAGTACCAACCATATCGCGGCTGTTGTCACCACCGTGGTATTGGAACAATTCGGCTATGGATTTGCGATCGCCGGTTTTATGGTCTTTATGATCTATATCGCCGAAGGAGCATCAAAAACCTCGCACTATGCGCTGGCAACAGGTTTTATGGCCCTCGGTATGATGCTGCCCGGCCTGATCAGTGGTTATATGCAGGAATGGCTGGGTTATGATGGGTTCTTTATCTGGGTTGTTCTGGGTGCCCTGCCAGCGATATTTCTTTTAAAATATCTGGATTATCCGGCAGATTACGGAAAAAAAGGAGCGGGAAATGACCGATGAATTCCTTGAATATGAGAAGGCGCATACCCGATTAACACTTAGGGAGAAGATCGGTCAAAGCTTCATGCCCGCGGCCTATATCAACGACACCGAAGAAGAGATCATTAAGCTGGAAAAATTAATCACCAAATATTGTGTGGGCGGTTTGTGCTTCTTTCATAGCCGGTCTAGCGCTGCAACAAATTTCGAAGGACCAAAAGAGGTGATTTACAATGAAAACAGCCTTGAGGTCTTAAAAGAACTTATTGAGCGTTATCAAAAAGCTTCAAAATACCCTCTTTTGATCAGTATTGATGCCGAGTGGGGACTTGCCATGCGGATCGAAAATACAGCTCAATATCCCTATGCTTTGAGTTTGGGCGCCATGCCAAATCAGGATGAACTGGTATACCAGGTAGCCCGGAGCATTGGAATAGATTGTCGACAGGCAGGTATCCATTGGAACTTTGCTCCGGTGGTCGACATCAATAATGACCCGGATAATCCTGTGATCGGTTATCGTTCCTTCGGAGAAGATCCGGAACAAGTAACTCGATACGGAACCGCCTTCTATCGCGGATTAAAGAGTGCAGGAATATTGTCGAGCGCAAAACATTTCCCTGGCCATGGAGATACTTCTACCGATTCACATCTGGGATTGCCGCTTATCGACAAATCCAAGGAAGAACTCTATTCCAATGAGCTAAGCCCATTTATAGAACTCATAAGGCAAGGCGTAGATTCCGTGATGGTTGGCCACTTGGCTGTACCTGCCCTTAGCGCAGGTAAAATGGAAGCTTCCACGATCTCCAAAAACATTATCAACGGCTTTTTAAGGAAAGAACTGGGCTTCGATGGGGTGGTAGTCTCCGATGCGCTGAATATGCATGCGGTATCTAAAAATTGTCAGTTTACGGGCGAATTGGAATGGCTTGCCTACAATGCGGGAATCGATGTCCTTTGCTATACCCTAAATGTTGAGGAAGGTATTAAAACGATTGAAAAGATGGGTAGTGAAAAGTTGATTGAAGACCATTTTAAAAGGGTTTGGGAACTCAAAAAGCAAGCCTTACGATCAATGCCAGCGGAAGGATTGATACGGCCAACCTCTCATGAAAGCCTGATGATAAAATTGGCAGAAGAAAGTCTTAGTTTGGTCAGGGGAGATGAAAAACAACTGTCGACTTTCAGGCAATTGCCAATTGAAGGACTCGCGATCGGAGATGATCAGGAGAATGCTTTTTTTAAAAATATACATAAAGTTCTTCCCTTCAATTGGTTTAGTTGCTCTGCTTCAACGCCCACAGGTATAGATAAAAAAATAAAGAGCTCACACTTGCTAATGGCACTTTATCCGCCACAAATGAAGCCAGCCAATAATTTTGGACTATCTGATCCAATCCTGGAGCTGATTGGCCAGCTATGCCACCAGAAGGAAGTCGTTCTGTATGTATTTGGAAATCCCTATGTTATAAGTCATCTGCCGTTGGATAAATTCAAGTCGGTTTGGGCCGTATTCCAGGATTTTCCGGAATTTGAAAAAAATGCAGCGCAGCATTTTCTGGGTGAAATTGAAGCTCGTGGGAAATTGCCCGTAACTATAGAATCTATTTGATAATGAAAAAACATAAAGTACTGGGGTTGATGTCGGGTACTTCGCTAGATGGCCTGGATCTGGCTTATTGCCAATTTTGGAAGGACGAAGGTACCTGGAATTATGAGATTAAAGAAGCCACTACCTTAGCTTATGGTCCCGAATGGATCGAAAGATTGCAATCGGCCATCTCCTTTGATGTTAAAGATCTCTTTGAACTGGATCGACAATACGGGATTTATCTCGGTAAAAAAGCCCGGGCTTTTATAGAGGAGGAAGCGCTCGCAGTAGATTATATCGCAAGCCATGGACATACTATACACCATCAACCCGATGCAGGTTTTACATTTCAGATCGGTTCAGGTCAGCATTTAGCCACAGAAAGCGGCTATCTCACCATTTGTGATTTCAGAACAAAGGATCTGGCCCTGGGCGGACAAGGTGCTCCTTTGGTGCCTATCGGAGATCAACTCTTTTTTGGCCACCACCAATTTTGCCTTAATCTGGGAGGCATAAGCAATGTATCCTTGGAGATAGAGGGCCAACGAATCGCCTACGATATCGGTATTGCCAATATGTTGTTGAATCATCTTAGCCGTAAACAAGGCATCGCATATGATGCCGGTGGGGCAATAGCCCGACAGGGTCGTTTAGATAAGCTGCTTTTTCACCAACTCAATAGACTAAGTTACTATGGCCTGCCCTATCCTAAGTCAACAGGTTACGAGTGGTTCAATTCCGAGATTCTACCGCTCGTAGAGCAAAGCGAGCTTGGTATTCCAGATCTTTTACATACATCGGTCCATCATATTGCCGAACAGATCGCGATCCAACTCCGGTTTCATTCCAAAAGCGAAAGATCTAGTGTCCTGGTGACAGGAGGAGGTGCCTTCAACGATTATCTCATGGAAGTGATACAGGAAAAATTGGGCCCTTCCGTAGACTTGGTAATACCCTCAGAACAATTGGTATCCTTCAAAGAAGCACTGGTGTTTGCCTTTATGGGCCTGCTCAGAATGGAGGGCTTATCCAACGTACTCTGCTCAGTAACCGGAGCCCGTACTGATTCCAGCTCGGGTGTAATTTTTCTTCCCTAAAGGATCACAAGGGGATATTTCCATGTTTTTTTTCCGGATTCTCCACTTTTTTGTGCTCGAGCATCTGAAACGACTTGATCAATTTTCGCCTTGTATCTTCGGGCATGATGACCTCATCGATAAAGCCCCGGCTTGCTGCCCTGAAAGGGTTGGCAAATTTATCGGCATATTCCGCTTCTTTCTCTGCAAGTTTTGAGGTCGGATCCTTTGCAGAGGCTATTTCTTTGCGGAAAATAATCTCGGAAGCCCCTTTTGCGCCCATTACGGCAATTTCGGCACTGGGCCAGGCATAGTTAACATCGGCCCCGATATGCTTTGAATTCATCACGTCATAAGCCCCGCCATAGGCTTTCCGAGTGATTACGGTAATCCTGGGAACGGTCGCTTCGCTAAAGGCATAAAGCAGCTTCGCACCATGCACTATGATCCCATTCCATTCCTGATCGGTACCGGGAAGGAAACCAGGCACGTCGACCAAAACCAACATCGGGATATTAAAACTATCACAAAACCTCACAAAACGGGCAGCTTTTACAGAACTATTGACTCCCAAAACACCCGCAAGGAACATGGGTTGGTTGGCGATGATCCCGATACTTCGCCCGGCCAGACGGGCAAATCCTACTAGGATATTTTCCGCATAATCTTTATGGATTTCATAAAATGATTCCGCATCGATAATACCCTCAATAACCTGGTGCATATCATAAGGTTTGTTCGGATTATCGGGGATGATTTCGCTTAAGGAATCGCGGATTTCATCTCCCAGCTCGAAAGGAAGTGGAGTAGCTTTTTCCCGATTGCTTTGCGGTAAATAACTCAACAACCTTTTAACATCTTCCAGGCAGGCGACGTCGTTAGCCGAAGTCCTGTGAGCCACACCTGATTTAACGGCATGAGTACTGGCACCTCCGAGTTCCTCAGAGGTAACCTCTTCATTGGTAACGGTTTTGACCACATTCGGCCCGGTCACGAACATATAACTGGTCTGTTCCACCATGATGGTAAAATCGGTCATCGCAGGCGAATAGACGGCACCTCCCGCACATGGGCCCATGATAGCTGAGATCTGGGGAACTACCCCTGAGGCCTGTACATTTCTATAAAATATATCGGCATAACCACCCAGGGATTTTACCCCTTCCTGAATCCTTGCCCCACCCGAATCGTTCAGTCCGATCACCGGGGCTCCTACTTTCATAGCCAGGTCCATAACCTTGCAAATCTTCTCGGCATGAGTTTCGGAAAGTGCACCCCCAAAAACAGTAAAATCCTGTGCATATACATAAACCAGACGCCCGTTGATAGTCCCATAACCGGTAACTACACCATCCCCGTAGTAGATCTCCTTATCCATCCCAAAATCGGTGGTACGATGGGTTACCAATATTCCCATTTCTTCAAAAGATCCCTGATCGAGCAAATAAGAGATGCGCTCCCTGGCTGTAAGTTTCTTTTTCTGATGTTGCTTATCGATTCGTTTTTGACCACCCCCCTGGTGAGCTAAAGCGATTCGTTCATTGAGCTTGTCGAGTTTCGTATTCATAGTTACATCGTTGGGATTCTTAATTTTTGCTGATCTTCCTTAAATCGTTTCAGTGCGATCATGGCCGCTATTGCTGCTTCAGACTCGGTTTGTTGGAGCAACGCTTCTGGAGAGTAGTAATTTGAGACAAAATGCGTGTCGAAATGGCCCGAACGAAAGGCTTCATGTTCACAAACGAATTTACCGAAAGGCAAGGTGGTCTGAACCCCTTTCACCTGGTAAGCAGCTATGGCCTCTAACATGAGGTGTATGGCCTCGTCCCGATCTTTGCCATAGGTAATGAGCTTGGATAACATCGGGTCGTAATAAATCGGCACATCCATGCCTTCCTCAAAGCCGTTATCAACACGAATTCCCTGGCCCTCTGGTAATTTGTAGGTCTCCAATGTTCCAACACTAGGGAGGAAATCGTTCAACGGATCCTCGGCATATACACGTAATTCGAGTGCATGGCCATTGATTTTGAGGTCTGATTGTTTTAGCGGAAGAACTTCTCCACGGGCCACGCGTATTTGTAGTTCGACAAGATCGACCCCGGTGATCAGTTCGGTAACCGGATGCTCCACCTGTAGTCGTGTATTCATTTCGAGAAAATAGAAGTTGAGATTGGCATCCATTAAAAACTCTACGGTCCCTGCCCCCAAGTACTCACACGATTCGGCAACCCTGGTGGCGGCAACACCCATTTCCTTTCTCAATTCCGGCGTGAGGATCGCCGAAGGAGCTTCTTCCACTACCTTTTGATGCCTTCTCTGCACGCTGCATTCCCTTTCGAAAAAGTAAAGAATATTGCCATGACTATCGGCCATGACCTGTATTTCCACGTGCCGTGGTGATGTCACATATTTTTCGATGAATACCGAACCATCTCCAAAAGCCGATGTCGCCTCGCTAATCGCCCTTTCCATCTGTGATTCCAGGTCTTTTTCGCTCTTCACTATCCGCATCCCTTTGCCTCCACCACCAGCTGAAGCTTTGATCAGTACAGGATATCCTATTTCACGTGCGATCACCTTGGCCTTTTTTACATCAGAGATAGCTTCGTCTACTCCCGGAACCATAGGAATATTGTAGTGCTTTACCGCTTCCTTTGCCGCCAATTTGCTTCCCATCATGCGGATCGCTTTCGATTTAGGCCCGATAAAAACAAGTCCGTTTTCCTCTACTTTTTCGGCAAAATCAGCATTCTCACTCAAAAAGCCATAACCAGGATGAATGGCATCAACACCGAGTTTCAGCGCCAGTTCAATTATGTGCTGCCCCCTTAAATACGATTGATTTGAGGGAGGTTCACCAATGCATACCGCTTCATCAGCGAATTTCACATGTGGCGCATTGCGATCGGCCTTGGAATATACCGCCACGGTATTGATCCCCATTCTGCGGGCCGTTTTCATTACCCTGATCGCGATTTCACCCCGATTGGCTACCAGTATTTTCTTCATCCTGCTTTATTATTCAAATTCGATTAATACATTTTTTTTATCCACTGCTTCCCCTTTCTTCACGTTAACGGTTTTGATAATACCATCCCTGGGCGATGTAATGACGTTTTCCATTTTCATCGCTTCGAGTATCAGCAATGGATCATCCTCATTTACAGTCTGTCCCACCCTTACATTGATATCTAGGATCAAACCAGGCATAGGTGCTTCAATCATCCCAACATCCCTAGCAGTCGAAAGGGCAAAGCCCATCTGATCGATCATAAGATCCAGCTGATCTTCAATCCGTACCTGATAGACTTCGGAATTGACATTTATGCTATAGGTTTTAGCATTAAAATCGGCATTGAGTACGGTAATATGAAATGGCTTGTTCCCCTTCAAAACATGATACCCATCTTTTGCAGTAGGTACAATATCAAGGGTTTCCAGGGCTTCGGCTTTAACCTGGTATTCGAATTTTTCGTTTACGAGAATTTTGTACATATCCTCCATAATTCTTTAGAGATTTCGACCTGTTTTAAGAAAAAATAATTACTAGGTTTTATCCTGCCGTACAGGCAGTTCCACCCTTATGCCAACGATTCACAAAAGTAGTCCGGGATGAAGTTTTAAAAGTATGAATTTTATCATGTTTTATGACCGATAAGCATATTAAATATGCTAGATGAATAGTCAAGGTGTTTCAGCTCTCCTTTCATAGCAAATCGCTATTTTTGACACAAAGCAAGAACCTATGCTTATTATTGGAATTGCTGGTGGAACAGGTTGTGGGAAGACCACTGTGGTCGATCAAATCATAAATGAACTTCCTGACGGAGAGGTCGGTGTGATATTCCAGGATTCATATTATAAAGACTTGTCGCATTTAACCTATGAAGAAAGGGTTGAGATCAATTTTGACCATCCAAGGGCGATAGATTTTGATCTTTTGATCGAACATCTGGGAATTTTGCGAACGGGTATGCCGATCGACCAACCGGTATACTCCTTTAAAGAACATAACAGATCCGACCAGGTCATCAGAACCCACCCTTCCAAAGTGATTATCGTTGAGGGTATTCTCATCATGACAAATCCTAAGATCAGGGAAATTTTTGATATCAAGATCTTCGTGCATGCCGATTCAGACGAGCGATTGATCCGCAGGTTAAAACGCGATATCAACGAACGCGGCCGCGACCTGTCTGAGGTGTTAAACCGATATCAAAACACACTGAAACCCATGCACGATCAGTTCATTGAGCCCACCAAAGAATACGCCGATATCATCATCCCGAATAATAAGCACAATACTGTGGCCATAGATATTGTTCGCACTATAATCACCGAAAAACTTTGATGTATTATGGGGTGGAAAGAAATCAGGAAAAAAAAGTGGTTTTCAATACTGACAAATATTTATGTTCTGGTGTTGACGGTTTTCGTGATCTGGATGACTTTTTTCGATACCAATTCATTACTTATTCATCTGGAACTTAGACGGGAGGTCAAAAAACTGGAGAAGCAGAAAGAATTTCTTAAGGAGGAAATCGCCAAAGACAAGAAAGTTATCGAAAAGCTCTCAGATCCGGAGGAGCTCGAAAAATTTGCACGTGAACAGTACTATCTCAAAAAAAAGAACGAAGAGATATATATCATTGAATACGAAGACAGCCTAAAAAACGAGGAAGATGAGTGAACAATCCTTATCCAAAATGTTTCCACCCATTACAGCAAAGGCTTGGAAACAAAAGATTCAGGCAGATCTCAAAGGTGCCGATTATAACGAAGCGCTGGTATGGGAATCCCCGGAAGGGATCAATGTAAAACCTTTTTACAGCGCAGAGGATCTCGAAGACCAAATAACAGCAACCGAACTCTACCCATCTTCCTGGTATGTAGGGCAGCGGATTGAGGCTAAGGACATTTTAGAACTCAAAAACCAATGCATCAATGCCATCAAGGGAGGTGCAGAACATCTGATCATTCATCCGGATTCAAATAAAATCTCTTTAGATACTCTGGTTTCGGAAATTGAATTAAAGGGATCTAAACTCATTATAGAAGCAGGCCAATGGCCGCCAGCAACTTTGCATTCGATGCTGAAAAGCTCTGCTGCAGATCAGGATAATATTTTCCTGTACGACATCATCGGGCACCTGGCTTCCACCGGTAACTGGTATAAATCATTCCAGGATGATTTCAGCACCTTAGAAGCCTTACTTTCCAATTACCCAAACACCAAAATAGTCTCGGTAAACGGTGCATTATATCAGAATGCCGGCGCCGATAGAATACAGGAGCTGGCCTATATGCTGGCGCATGCCAAAGCGTATCTCGACCGTTTACAAGTCAACGGATTCGGACATATTACCTTTAAAACCGCTACCGGTTCGAACTACTTCTTTGAGATCGCCAAATTAAAGGCCCTCAGAACACTCTGGCAAAGATTTTTGGAAGAAGAGCAGCGGGCATTATCGTGCCATATTATCTGTTCCCCGTCAAAACGGAATAAAAGCATCTACGATTACAACGTGAATATGTTGCGCAGCACTACAGAGTGTATGGCAGCCATTCTTGGTGGAGCCGATACCATATATAATCTGCCTTATGACCACATGTATCACGGACAGAATGATTTTGCCGATCGGATTGCTCGTAATCAGCTCCTTATCCTAAAGCACGAAAGCTACTTCGATAAGGTCTCCAATGCTGCAGCCGGTTCTTATTTTATCGAATCCCTGAGCCGGGACATGGTTAAAAAGGCCTGGGTGATTTATGAACAAATCCAGGCTGGCGGGGGTTTCTTAACCCAGTTGAAGGAGCATAAGATCCAGAAAAAAATCAAAGAAAGCGCTGCCAGTCAGCAACAAGCCTTTAACGATGGTGATGAAATATTGGTGGGCTGCAACAAGTATCCCAATGAAGCGGACAGGATGAAAGATCAATTAGAAAAAGATCCGTTTATCCAAAAAGCAGCACGAAAAACCCTTATCGAACCTATTTTAGAAAAACGACTTGCGGAACCACTAGAGAAAAACCGATTGGATCATGAGTGATGAAACAGCCAAAGAAAAGCTTACCGGCGGGAAAGGGACAACACAAAACACCGCCCGTGGTCAGGATCATTTTATGACCGCCGAAGGCATTGCTGTTAAGCAGCAGTATTCCCCTGGCGATATAGAGCATATTGAACATCTGAACTATGCCGCTGGAATCCCGCCCTATTTAAGGGGTCCCTATTCGACCATGTATGTGCGCAGGCCATGGACCATAAGGCAATATGCTGGTTTTTCGACTGCGGAAGAGAGCAATGCGTTCTATAGAAGAAATCTGGCTGCCGGTCAAAAAGGCCTTTCTGTTGCTTTCGACCTTCCCACGCATCGGGGGTACGATAGTGATCATGATCGAGTTGTAGGCGATGTGGGGAAAGCCGGTGTGGCCATCGACTCGGTGGAGGACATGAAAATCTTATTCGATGGCATTCCTTTAGACAAGATGTCCGTTTCCATGACCATGAATGGGGCCGTCTTGCCTGTTATGGCTTTCTACATAGTTGCCGCAGAGGAACAGGGTGTAAGTCCGGACCAACTCGCAGGTACCATCCAGAACGACATTTTAAAAGAGTTCATGGTGCGGAACACCTATATCTACCCTCCTGCTCCATCCATTCAGATCATTGCCGACATCTTTGAGTTCACCAGTAATCATATGCCCAGGTTTAACAGTATCAGTATTTCAGGATATCACATGCAGGAAGCCGGAGCGACAGCCGAACTGGAACTGGCCTATACACTTGCTGATGGACTCGAATATATCAGAACCGGACTAAAAGCTGGATTGGCAATCGACCAGTTCGCCCCACGCCTTTCCTTCTTCTGGGCTATAGGGATGAATCACTTTATGGAAATTGCCAAAATGAGGGCCGGGCGTATGTTATGGGCTAAAATCGTAAAACAGTTCGATCCAAAAAATGCCAAATCGCTTGCGTTAAGAACACACTGCCAGACCAGCGGCTGGAGTCTTACCGAACAGGATCCCTTTAATAATATAGCCCGAACGGCAATTGAAGCGGCAGCTGCTGCCTTTGGCGGAACCCAGAGCCTGCATACCAATGCCTTGGACGAAGCCATAGCCTTGCCCACCGATTTTTCAGCTCGAATTGCCCGAAATACGCAAATATTTCTGCAGGAAGAGACCAAGATCACCAAAACGGTTGATCCATGGGCAGGTAGTTATTATGTAGAGCATCTGACGGATGAAATCGCTAAAAAAGCCTGGACCCTGATCGAGGAGACCGAAGAATTGGGCGGAATGACCAAAGCCATTGAAGCTGGTATCCCTAAAATGCGGATCGAGGAAGCGGCTGCTAAAAAACAGGCGCGTATAGACAGCGGGCAGGATATTATTGTCGGCGTAAATAAATACCAGCTCGATGAGGAAGAAGAACTGCAGATCCTTGAGGTAGATAACGCAGAGGTGCGACGACAGCAAATCGATCGTCTAAAAACCCTCAGGGCCAACCGGGATGCCGATCAGGTTGCAAAAGCCTTGCATAAACTTACAACTGCTGCTAAAAAGAAAGCAGCTTCTGATGCCTGTACAACAGAAGACAATTTATTAGCTTTGGCAGTAGAAGCCGCACGTGCTCGTGCCAGCCTTGGGGAGATCAGTGATGCCCTTGAAGAGGTCTTTGGCAGGTACAAGGCAAAAATACAATCATTTACCGGGGTGTATTCTAAAGCGATAAAAGAAGATAAGCAGTTTGAAAAGGCCCGCGCCATGGCCGACCGCTTTGCGGAGCAGGAAGGACGCCGGCCGCGGATCATGATTGCCAAGATGGGCCAGGACGGCCACGACAGGGGTGCCAAGGTAGTGGCCACGGGTTATGCAGATCTCGGTTTCGATGTAGATATCGGACCGCTTTTCCAAACACCGGAAGAAGCCGCCAAACAGGCAGTGGAAAACGATGTCCATATTTTAGGCGTTTCCTCCCTTGCAGCGGGACATAAGACTTTGGTGCCTCAGGTCATTAAATCCCTTGAAAACTATGGACGTGACGATATCATGGTCATTGTAGGTGGGGTAATCCCCAAGAAGGACTATCAATATTTATTCGATTCAGGCGCAGTGGCAGTTTTCGGACCGGGGACAAAGATCAGTGAAGCTGCTATTGATATTTTGGAAATATTGATGAATTAATTTTTATTTTTACTACCTCCGGGGCAACATTCGGTGCCGACCGGGAATTGAACTTCCTCAATTGGTTAAGCTGTTATCCGCGAGCAACAGAACTCTTTTTTGGCTAACTACTTATAGCTTAAGCCCATTTGACTATCTCGGAAAAACTTATTCACTTCCTGTTAACAAATTACATTTTATAGCAAGCTAAATAATCGTATTTTTAGTGCCTAACTTACTTGAAAATGGGTAAAATCATTGCTATTGCAAACCAAAAGGGTGGAGTGGGAAAAACAACCACCACCGTTAACCTGGCTGCCTCACTGGGTGTTTTGGAAAAAAGCGTATTATTGATCGACGCGGATCCGCAAGCCAATGCTACCTCGGGGCTGGGTATTGATGTGGATCAGGTTGAACAGGGTACTTATCAATTGCTGGAACATACCGTGAATGCCAGGGAGGCCATTATAAAAACCTCTTCACCCAATGTAGATCTGATCCCGGCACATATCGATCTGGTCGCCATCGAAATCGAGTTGGTGGATAAGGAAGACAGGGAATATATGCTGAAACGGGCTATCTTGGAACTGAAAAACGATTATGATTTCATTTTGATCGATTGTGCACCCTCGCTTGGACTTCTTACTTTAAACGCCCTGACCGCAGCAGATTCAGTGATCATTCCCATTCAGTGTGAATATTTTGCACTTGAAGGTTTAGGTAAATTATTAAATACCATCAAGAGTGTTCAGCGAATTCATAATCCTGAACTCGATATCGAAGGTATGTTACTCACAATGTACGATTCGCGACTTAGGCTGTCTAACCAGGTGGTTGAGGAAGTGCGAAAGCATTTTAGCGATATGGTATTCGATACGATAATTCAGCGAAACGTAAGGCTGGGTGAAGCCCCGAGTTATGGGGAGAGTATCATAAAATATGATGCCAGCAGTAAAGGAGCCATTAATTACCTCAACATGGCCGATGAACTCCTGAAGAAAAACATGGAAAAAGTTTGAAATGGCAAGGGCAACCAAGAAACAAGCGTTAGGGAGAGGCCTGTCTGCCCTTTTGAAAGATCCGGAGAATGATATTCGCTCGGTATCAGATAAGAATGCCGACAAGGTAGTAGGCAATATTGTGGAACTCGATCTGGAAGCCATTTCGGTAAACCCC
Organism: Robiginitalea sp.; assembly: GCA_024638915.1. Classification (GTDB taxonomy): domain Bacteria; phylum Bacteroidota; class Bacteroidia; order Flavobacteriales; family Flavobacteriaceae; genus JAHEJJ01. The sequence goes on along the minus strand of JAHEJJ010000011.1, from coordinate 23,487 downwards.
TTCCAACCCCGGTCGAATTTCAATGATGAAGCCCTTAAAGAACTGGCCGCTTCTATAAAAGAGTTGGGGCTTATCCAGCCGATTACGGTTCGGAAGATGGATTTCAACCAATACCAATTAGTTTCCGGAGAAAGGAGATACAGAGCTTCCAGGCTAATTGGTCTTAATACTATCCCTGCTTATATCCGAATTGCCAATGACCAGGAAACGCTCGAAATGGCCCTGGTTGAAAACATCCAGCGGCAGGATCTTGACCCAATTGAAATTGCACTCTCCTACCAACGACTGATTGAAGATATTGAACTGACACAGGAAAAACTCAGCGAAAGAATAGGAAAAAAAAGATCTACGATAACCAACTATCTCAGATTGTTACGCCTAGATCCTATTATTCAGACAGGTATGCGCGATGGATTCATCAGTATGGGGCATGGCCGTGCCCTGGTGAATATCGAAAATAAATCGGACCAGCTAGATCTTTATGAAAAGATCCTTGCGAACCAGTGGTCTGTTCGTGAAACTGAAAAGGCCGTTCGCAACTTTCATCAGCATGGAAGCACACCTAAAACGCTACAAAAAACTTCTACACCAACACCGGCATTTTTTAGGGAAAGCGGTCAGGAAATAAAGGAATACCTCAATACCGATGTCGAGGTAAAAGCTTCGGAAGATGGAAAAGGAGCCTTGCGCATCCCGTTTCGGACTAAGGAAGAATTCCGGCGCATAAAAAAACTTATCACAGGTGATTAGAGCCCTTCTATTCTTTGGGGCCCTCACAATATTTATATTTTACGCTTCGGCCCAGGAAACCGAAGTTCCAGCTTCGGAAATCGACTCTATTGTAAGTGATATGGAGCAGGAAGGGATTGTTATCGACGGTACAACAAAGAAAAGGGAGGTAAATCCGCTGGCACCCAGTAAGGCGGCCTTTTATTCTGCGATTCTGCCGGGACTTGGACAGGCCTACAATAAACGATACTGGAAAGTGCCCATTGTTTGGGGAGCTCTGGGTGTAGGTATCTATGCCTATACCTTTAACAACAACGAGTATAATCGGTTCAGGGACGCTTTTAAAAGGAGATTAGCAGGCTTCACAGACGACGAATTTTATGATATCAATAACAGTGGGATAGTACCGGGAAGCCCAGATATTACTGATGAAGCGCTTCAGAATGCTCAGGAACGTGCACAAACCGACCGTGATCTGGCCCTGGCCATTACCATCGGTCTATATGTTCTTAATATCGTAGATGCTAATGTTGATGCTCACCTTAAACAATTCAATGTAGATGAGGATCTGGCTATAGATATAAAACCTTTTTTAGAATATAACCCGATCACTACTGATCCTCAATATGGTCTGGCTTTGACCATTAAATTCTGATCTATGAATATCGCATTATTCGGATATGGCAGAATGGGCAGGTTGATAGAACAAATCGCCCTTGAACGACAGCACAGGATTGTCGCTATCAAGGACATCGATCGTCCTGAAATTGATTACACCCAGGTTGAAATCGGCATCGATTTTAGCAGCCCTGAAGCCGCAGCAGAAAATGTGCTCTGCTGCCTTGAAAAAGGAATACCCGTAATCTCTGGCACTACAGGATGGCTTGATAAATTTGAAGAGGTTGTGGAAGTTTGCCAAAGAGAAAAAGGCGCATTCCTCTATGCTTCGAACTTCAGCCTTGGAGTTAATATATTTTTCGCATTGAATACACGTTTGGCCCAACTTATGGATGCCCGAAAAGAATACGAAGCGGATATAGAGGAAATTCATCATATTCACAAGGTCGATGCACCAAGCGGAACGGCCATCACGCTGGCTGAGGATATCATCGCAAACTCCCGCTACCAGGAATGGAAACTAAATGAGGGTTCGGGGAATACCATTCCAATACATTCTAAAAGGATGGATGAAGTACCGGGTACGCACCAGGTACGCTACTCCAGTTCTATCGACGATATAGAGATAAGGCATACAGCCCATAACAGAAACGGCTTTGCCCTCGGAGCTGTGGTCGCAGCGGAATGGTTAATGGGTAAAACCGGTGTTTTCAGCATGAAAGATGTGTTAAACCTGGGTTAATAAACGTAACATTGGTGAGTATTTGTCGTATAACAATAGAGAACTATAAACCAGGGTGTCCTAATTCCAAATATCTATGAACAGTACCGAGTGGATCATATTCATATTAATCGTTCAAATAATACATTTTGCAGCCACGTGGAAACTCTACGTTAAGGCCGGTAGGAAAGCCTGGGAAGCTGCTATCCCTATTTATAATGCTGTGGTACTGATGGAGATCATCGGCAGACCTAAATGGTGGGTGATACTTTTATTTATACCGATCATCAACTTGCTGATGTTCCCTGTGATTTGGGTAGAGACCATCCGTAGTTTTGGCAGGAAGTCACTTGTCGAAACATGGCTGGTGATCCTGACCTTTGGTTTTTATATTTTTTATGTCAGCTATGCCCAGGAGGTTAAATACGAAGAAGATCGAAGCCTGCATCCCCGGACAGCGCTTGGTGAATGGGTAAGCTCGATCGTCTTTGCAGTAGTGGCCGCCACCTTGGTCCACACCTACTTCATGCAACCCTATGTTATCCCCACGGGATCGCTGGAACGAACTCTGCGCATCGGCGACCTTCTGTTCGTTAGTAAGTTTCACTTCGGTGCCCGTGCCCCATTGACCACAGTGGCAGCACCGATGGTACACGACACCCTTCCCTTACTGGGGATCAGATCGTACCTCAATACTCCGCAACTACCTTATTTTCGTTTGCCGGGATTTCAGAAAGTCAAAAAAAACGACATAGTAGTATTTAGTTGGCCAGCGGATACCGTACGTGTTTTCTTTAAAAAGGAAAAAGGGGTTAAAAAGCCGATCGACAAAAAATCGAACTACGTTAAGCGTTGTGTTGGCGTACCAGGAGATTCCCTTGAGGTCAGAGATGGTATCGTTTACATCAACGGCCAGATATTGCAGCTTTCAGACAGGGCAAGGCCCCAATACGATTACAAGGTATATTCTCAAAAAGGAGTCTCTTCTCGCTTGCTTAGTTCGGTTGGGGCCAGCGAATTTAACCGAACCTATCTTTCGGCGCCCATGAATCAGGCACAGGTTAATGCCATTACCCCATATATTCTGGGCGGAGGCCCTAATGAGCGTGGGGAACTGGAGATCATTACAGAAGCAGCAGGGATCCCTATGAAGGTAATACGCAGTGCCGGACTCTCGTTGCGTGAAGTGAGCAATAGGCTGAGAATGCTTCCGCTGACCAATGCCATGGCTGAAGAACTCAGAAATAATAGTGCCATCGATTCGGTAGTCATGCAAATTGAACCTGATGGAAAAAAAGGATATAACATATTCCCTCATCATCCGGCCTACAGCTGGAACAATGACAATTTCGGACCTATTTATATCCCTTCGGAGGGAGACAGGGTGGCTTTAAACATTAAAACGCTTCCTCTTTACAAAAAGATAATCAGGGATTATGAAGGAGAAGACATCAGCGTTGATGGAAATCAGATCAGTATAAATGGCCAGGTGACCGATACCTACACCTTCGAGCAGGATTATTACTGGATGATGGGTGATAACCGGCATCATTCTGAAGATAGCAGAACCTGGGGATATGTCCCCGAAAATCATATCGTGGGTAAACCCGTATTTATCTGGTTGAGCTTCGATAATTTCAACGATGGCATTGCCAACTGGCGCCCTCGCTGGGACCGGATCTTTACCACCGTAGGCGGTGATGGGGAACCGCGTTCATATTTCAGGCACTTTCTGGTAGGACTGGCCCTGCTGATCGGTCTTGACTACTTTAGAAAACGGAGAAAGAAAAAGAAAGCTGCAAACCAATCATAGATTTAGGGCAGAAAGTATGCTTATTGATGGCTGATGAGGTTGGGTACCAAAACGATAAAAAATTCTGAGTTGAAATTCTTGCTCCATCCTTCATATTGCCCTGATATCATTACAATAGCGGTAGCTGTTCAACACGATATCTGTTGGGAGGCCTGGGATAATTATCAAAAGCAAACCTACAGGAATCGCTGTTATATCTGCACCGACCAGGGCAGGCATTCACTGAGTATTCCCATCAAACATGCCGGGGGAAGCCAGGGGCGTCAATTGTACCGGGACGTAAGACCTGATAATCAATACCCATGGCAGCGCCAACACTGGAGAAGCCTTCAGACGGCTTACAGGTCTTCACCTTTTTTTGAGTTCTTTGAGGAAGATTTCGAGCCCTTATATCAAAGGAAATTTGACTTCCTGCTTGATTTTAATTTTCAAATCATAGAGACCATTGCCCGATGCCTGGACCACGACATAGGGTCTGAACAAACCACAAAATTTGAAGTAGAAACCAATTCGATCACCGATGCGCGTTTTCTGGTTAATGCTAAAATAGAACTCCCGGTAAATTTAGATCCTTACAACCAGGTTTTTCAAGACAAGCATGGATTTGTTCCCGGTCTGAGTGTACTGGACCTTCTTTTTAACGAGGGTAATTCGGCACTTGGTTATTTGCAGGCTATTAACCTGAAATTTATCTATGCTTAGGATTATACTCCATTACGGCATACATTTTCTTCTCCCTGTACTAATAGGCTTGCTCTTTTTCAAGCAAAACCGGCCCTGGGTAATCCTCATACTGTTATCGGGCATATTGATCGACCTGGACCATCTGCTGGCCACTCCTATCTTCGATCCCTTGCGATGCAGCATAGAGTTCCACCCTCTGCACAGTTATTACGCTATTGTGGGCTATGTGATAATAACCGCAATCAGGAAGACCCGAGTTATCGGTTTGGCGCTACTGATCCATATCCTCGCCGACTGGGTCGATTGTCTGTTTCTAAACAATTGAAAATCTATTGGAAATCAGTCCTCCTTACCCGCTTTGAATAAGAAATCCTTTTCGGCTTTTGATAAGCTCTCATAACCCGAATTACTGATCTTGTCGAGGATACCGTCTATCTTACGCTGTTTCGCTTCTTTATCAAAATCTCTCTTGGCTTTTCGGTCGGCCGATGCAGTTTTACGGTACACCGTCTTCATACGCGCCTTTTTTTCACTCTTCTTAAAGATATTACCAAGCCCATCTGTGAATTTAGAGAATCCCTCCCCGATATCTCTACCCTTTACAAGCTGTCGGGCATAGACATAACCCAGTAATGCACCTCCCAAATGAGCCAGGTGACCACCCGCGTTACCGCTTACCGGAATTTGTACCAGATCGATGAGCACAAAAAAAGCTCCGATGTACCAGAGTTTAACATTAAAGAAAAACAATCGGACTTCCTGGTTGGGTATATAAGCACAAATAAAGATTAAAACAGCTGTCACACCGGCCGAGGCGCCGATAAGGGCGGTCTGCATTCCCATCAAGGCGGGAAAGACATTATAACTGAGCAAAAAAGTCAATCCGCCAAGGATAACACCCAGAAAATAAACATTGATCAGTTTTTTTGGACCAAAAAGGTTGAGGAAGATCCTGGCTGAATAAAAAAGCAGGACCATATTCCAGAACAAATGCCACAATCCGCCGTGAAAGAAGGAATAGGTCACCAAAGACCAGGGTTGTGTCATGAAGTCGAAAAAGTCTTTTGGCAGCTCTAACCATCGTAAAATGAAATTCGATGAAAGACCCAACAGAAAAGTCAGTAGCCCATTTACGATATACACCGCCACATTGATGGCGATAAGCTTTTCGGCAACACTAAGCCGGGCAAATTGATATTTTAATCCTCCAGAATTCATTTATAGATCCCATCTGTTTTTGTTAAACTGGTTTCTCTTCCAGTACCACATCATCATAAATCCAAATAGTGCACCACCTACATGGGCAAAATGTGCAATTCCGCTGCCAAAGATAGGATAACCGGTAACACCGGAGAACAAATCGAGCCCTACCAATACGGGTATGAAATATTTAGCCTTAATAGGTACGGGCAGGAAAATCAGGAAAAGTTCACTATTGGGATACGACATTCCAAAGGCCACCAATATACCATATATGGCGCCGGAGGCTCCTACTGCTGGCGTATTATAGGCTCCCAAAAAATTATCGATCGTGCTTTGAGAGGCAAGATTATACCAGTCCGGGCTGTATTTCCCCTGGGAAACTATTCCCATGATTGTATTTTCATCAATTCCCGAAACCGCTAAGGCTTCCAATCCCTGGTTAAAATAATAATAGTTAACTCCGGTATGGATAAGAGCAGCACCCAGTCCGGCCGAGAAGTAAAAAAACAGGAATTTTTTCCTGCCCCACATGCGTTCCAGTGGAGTTCCAAAGGCCCAAAGCGCATACATATTAAAAAGAATATGCATAAACCCACCGTGCATGAACATATGGGAAATGATCTGCCACAAGTCAAAATTCTCATTCTTGGGAAACCAAAGCGAAAACCATTGATACATCTGATCTCCGTAAAGATTGGTGGCAACAAAAAACAGAATATTGATGATCAGAAGATGCTTTATCGCATCGGTGAGTCGTCCCATTTAGATGAATTTATGTTCAATATCTTTTTCTGTGATAGTGATAAATATAGGTTTATTAAACGGAGAACTGTCTATTTCCTTACAGCCAAAAAGATCGTTGACCAACGCGAGTTGTGAAGTGGAATCCATCGTATCACCAGCTCTGACCGCCATAGTTTTACAGAGGGACTTGGCAAGCATATCGGCTTGAGAAACAGCTTCAGTCTTAGATTTCAGCAAAAAATCTGCAAGCAGACTGTCGAGCACGATCCCCACTTCATCTTCCTTCATAAAGGGTGGGATCCCTTTGATCTCTACCTGATCGGCTTCCCACTGTTCAAATGAAAATCCCAGAGTACCCAGACTTTCCTCCATCTCATGAAGCATTTTTATTTCCGATTTGTTGTATGAGAATACCAGAGGAAAAAGCAGTTGCTGACTCACAGTCTCCTTAAGAGTGAGATTTTTCAGTAAGCTTTCATAGAGCACTCGTTGATGTGCCCGGTGTTGATCGATAACCAGCAGGCCCGATTTAATGGTACATAAGATATATTTACGTCCCAACTGCAGGGTGGTGACCATAGATCCCACGGATTCTTCGAATAGTTCACCGGTCTCCATGGACTCCTCATCAAAATTCATCCGGCTCATTTGCTCTGCATTGCCTAAGCCCGATTCGAGTCCTACATAGATTTCCTGCCATCCGTTGTTGCCATTTCTTGCGCCTGTTACCTTGCCGGGTTGTCCTCCCTTTACCTTAAAAGGATTAAAACTCGAATCGAAACTTACCTCCGGATTGTTCGGGCTTTTATTCCTGAAATGGTAAGGGGTTTGCAGATTGGGATCGCTGTCAAAATCGAGAGCTGCTGATACATTGAATTGCCCCAGGCTATGTTTTACCGCCGATCTCAAAATCGCATATAATGTGTGCTCGTCCTCGAATTTAATTTCTGTTTTTGTGGGGTGTATATTGATATCGATGGTGGCAGGGTCTACCTGTAAAAAGATGAAATAGCCCGGTATATGGTCTGGCCTGATCAATCCTTCGAATGCCGACATCATGGCGTGATGCAGGTATGCACTTTTAATAAACCGGCCATTGACAAAAAAGAATTGTTCCCCCCTGCTTTTTTTGGCAAATTCAGGTTTACAGATATAGCCTGAAATCCTTAATTGAGGTGTTTCTTCTTCTATGGGCACCAGTTTTTCGTTGGTCTTTCGTCCGAAGACCTGTACGATCCTTTTACGGGTCTCACTTTCCGAAAGGTTAAACAAAGGGCTCCCATTATGATAATAAATAAACTCTACCGAGGGGTGGGCTAATGCCACCCTTTGAAATTCGTCGGTAATGTGACGGAGCTCCACCTGGTTGGATTTTAAAAAATTGCGTCTGGCAGGAATATTATAGAAAAGATTTTTCACAGCGATAGAAGTGCCTGGGGCAACGGCTGCAAATTCCTGTGATATCACCTTGCTCCCTTCAATCTTGATCTCGGTACCTAGTTCTTCCTCTTCTAAACGGGTATGCATTTCGATATGAGCAATCGCTGCAATGGAAGCCAGGGCTTCCCCTCTGAAACCTTTTGTTTGGATTCGAAAGAGATCTTCTGCCCGCGAAATCTTAGAAGTAGCATGGCGCTCAAAGCTGAGCCGTGCATCGGTCGTACTCATTCCCGAGCCATTGTCCACTATCTGAATGAGGGTTTTACCCCCGTCTTTTACCACAAGTTTAATCGAGCTAGCCCCCGCATCTATAGCATTTTCGAGCAATTCCTTCACCACCGAGGAAGGGCGTTGCACCACTTCGCCTGCAGCGATTTGGTTAGCCACATGATCTGGCAATAATTGAATAATATCTGCCATTAGTCTTTAAAGAATATGGAAAGATCGAAATCGATGATGTAAAGAAAGATGAAAACCAGAATGGCGATGATCACGAGCATTCGTAATTTTAGATTGGCATCCCCGGATCTTTTAAGGTCGTCCATCGCATTATTGAATTTACCCTTGAGCCCTCTCTGTGTATCCAATGTTCGGAATTTATCGAGTTTTCGCTCTATTTTAAAAGGGGTACCCTCCCCTTTATCATCATAATAGCGGGGTGAATAGTTATATTTTTTATTCTTTCGAAGCCTCGTTATCTTCCTCATAATACTGCCTCTCAAAGTTACTTAAAATCACACAACAGCGCCAACATCTATTCCCAAAAATTGTTAACAGTTCTTATCTCGGGCACCGTTTGATATAAAGAAATCAGCAATGGTTTTTAGGCCCGAAACTCTAAAAAGTAAGGATGGGGTAATCGAAAAAAAACAGAAGAAGAAATAAAAACTATAAATGGGCCATTTGGATCGCTGCGATGGCCGCCTCTGTTCCTTTGTTACCGTGAATACCACCGCTACGGTCTTTTGCCTGTTGCCAGTTATCATCGGTGAGGACACAAAATATCACAGGGGTATCGGTAAGCACATTGAGATCTTTAATGCCTTGTGCGGCCGCCTCACAAACAAAATCGAAGTGTTTGGTTTCTCCCCGGATTACACTGCCTATTGCGATTACCACATCGGGACTATGGCCTGCGATCATCTTTTTGCAACCAAAAACCAGTTCAAAACTTCCGGGCACATTCCATCTTATAACATTCTTGGTAATGGCTCCGCATTCCACTAATGTATTAAAGGCACCCTGGTACAAGGCTTCGGTAATTTCACTATTCCATTGTGATACCACCAGACCTATCTTTAGATCTTCTGCACTCGGTATTTCCTCCCTGTTATACTGAGACAGGTTTTTACCAGCAGTAGCCATTACTGCTTACTTTTAGCCATTCCGATAAAGACATCGATATTAACAGCCTCGTCAGATTCTGAAAAGCTGTCCTTTATGCGCTGGAAATAGCCCAGTGCTTTTTCTTTCTGCCCGAGATCCAGGGCAGTGATCCCTGCCTTATAAAGGAATTTTGGTGTAGTATAGTTGTTGGCATTGTGATCAAAGGCCTGTTCATAATACGACAAGGCCTCTTCTGGTTGTCCCAACTGAACAAAAGCATCGCCGATACCTCCCTTGGCAAGTGAACCTAATACAACATCATCCGAAGAAAATTTTTCAAGATGATCAATGGCATCCTGGTACTGCTGTAAATTCAGATAGGCCATACCGGCCGAATAACGGGCCAGGTTAGCTGCCTTCGTCCCGTTGTATTCGTCGATTATGTCGAGAAAGCCATATTTTCCTTCTGCCCCGTTCAGGGCTAAATTATATAGTGAATCCTGAGCTGCGGTACTGTTAACCGCCTGGGCGAAATATTGCTGCGGATAGAACATTTCATTAGCAGCGCTTTGTTCCTTCGGATTTTGTACAAACTGAACGTATGCCAGGTATCCGAGAATCGCTACAGCCACCACCCCGATGACTCCGATAATATAGTTTTGATTTCTGGCAACCCACTGCTCCGATTTGGAAGCGCTTTCATCTAAGGTGCTAAATACCTCAGCCGTTGCGCTTTTCTCCAGTTCCTTATCTCTTCGTTCAGCTTTGGATTGAGGTTTATAACCCCTCTTTTTGTATGTCGCCATTTTTTAAAATATTGGTCGCGCAAAAATAAAATTTTATCCTCAGACACAGATCATAATATTTATTATTTTTCGATATTTTGCACCTTCTTTACCATTGATGAATGTTTCTACAGCGATTATCCCTTGTCAATTATAAAAATTTTGACTCCCGAGATTTTGAATTCGACCGCAAAATCAACTGTGTTGTAGGCGATAATGGGGTTGGTAAAACCAACGTCATGGATGCCATATATCATCTTTGTTTCGGGAAGAGCTACTTCAATCCGGTAAGTTCGCAGAACATTAAACACGGTGAGGAATTCTTTGTTATCGAAGGGCTGTTCAAACTGAAAGACCGGGAAGAAAAGGTAGTTTGCAGTTTAAAAAAGGGACTTGCTAAAGTTATAAAACGCAATGACAAGGCCTATGAACGCATCAGCGATCATATAGGTCTGTTGCCATTGGTAATTATTTCCCCTTCAGATCGTGATCTTATAATTGAAGGGAGTGACACCAGGCGAAAGTTTATGGATGGGGTGATTTCCCAATCAGACAAAAGCTACCTGAGGTCTTTGCTCAACTACAATAAGATCTTAAGTCAACGAAACGCACTGCTTAAGTATTTTGCGCTGAACAATGCCTATGATGGCGACACCATTACCATTTATAACGAACAACTCCACAATTATGGCAGTAAGATCTATGAAAATCGACTCGCGTTTATGGAAGCACTTGTTCCCATTTTCCAGGAAAAGTATAAGATCATTTCCGGTGGTAACGAAATGGTCGGCCTCGATTATCAAAGCGGCCTTCAAGAACGTCCCTTGATCGATTTACTGGAAGATTCGTTACAGAAAGATCGCATGTTGCAGCATACCAGTGTGGGAATTCACCGTGACGACCTGTTGTTTAAGATCGCCTCCTATCCTGTGAAGAAGTTTGGAAGCCAGGGGCAGCAGAAGTCCTTTCTCATCGCCCTAAAACTCGCGCAATTCGATTTTATAAAAAAACAATCGGGAACCACCCCGATACTCATTCTGGATGATATCTTTGACAAACTCGATGAAAACCGCGTGGCGCATATTGTAAAAATGGTAGACGATGACCATTTTGGACAGATTTTCCTCAGTGATACCCATGCCGAAAGAACCGAGAATATCGTGGCTCAAATACATCAAACCTATAAAATCTATACCCTCTGATATGCGTTTCATCAGCCTTATGGTGGTCTTTACCTTTTTGATCGGTTGTGATAAAAAAATCGCAATTCAGGACCTGGATCAACTGAACGGCTATTGGGAAATCGAGAAAGTGATCTTTCCGGATGGCCAAACCAAGGAGTACACGTTGAGCGGTACAATAGAATATATCAAATACCAGGACCTAAAAGGCTTCAGAAAGAAAGTACGCCCGAATTTAGATGGTACATTTACGACTTCGGATGATGCGGAACTCTTCGAAATATCGAAGGAAAAAAGTACCTTTAGGATGCATTACGCCAACGACCTGAATCAGTGGGAAGAGCAGATCATAAGGATCGATCAGGACAGGATGACCATGAAAACTCCCGAAGGTGTGTCGTATCATTACAAAAGATTTAAAGGAATAATGGAATAGTGGGCAGAAAAGAGGAACATCAAAATTTGAAACAGGCCTTGCAGGAATTTATAGAATCCAACAAACTGCAAAAAGGCATAGATCAGATAAGGGTCAATGAGGTCTGGAAAGACTCTATGGGTCCGGGTGTAAATAAGTATACCACCGCTGTTCAGCTCAAAGGAGATACTCTTTATATCGCATTGTCTTCCTCTGTGCTTAGAGAAGAACTGAGCCTGGGTCGCACAAAAATAATCGACTTGCTAAACGAGGCACTTGGAAAAGACCTGATACGCAGCCTGATCCTGCGATAATGATCAACTTCAAATCGATAAGTTAGGTGTAAATCTCTCTTCCTGAGAAATGGAAAGCCCCTTCAATGCCTGCATTTTCATCACTATCGGAACCGTGTACAGCATTTTCACCGATATCCTTGGCATATAATTTCCTGATCGTACCCTCGGCAGCTTCCTGAGGATTGGTAGCCCCGATCAATGCCCTGAAATCTTCAACAGCATTGTCTTTTTCCAGGATAGCGGAAACGATGGGTCCCCTGGTCATGAACTGGATCAATTCATCGAAAAATGGACGGCCCTTGTGTATTGCGTAGAATTCACGGGCATCCCTCCTGCTGAGCTGGGTGAACTTCATCGCGACAATCTTAAATCCAGCGGAGCTGATTTTTGCAAGTATCGGCCCGATATAGCCGCTTTCGACCGCATCCGGCTTGATCATGGTAAAAGTTCTATTTGCTGCCATTCTGAAAAATTTTGGCCAAAAATACACTTTCTACTCTCAACCCACAACATTAATACTGCTGTTCGAGCCTGGCAAGTATCTTTCCTCCGTCGCCAATGATCTCAAAAGTCACTTTTTTTGTAGTAAGATTCATTTTTAACAGGCCGAAACTCTCCTTGTTTATGACGGCCCCACGACGATACGGATTAGGTTCGCCTGAAAAATTGGAATATACATGCGTTAGTCCGCTGCTGGTGAAATCGATCAGAGGGTAAGACCATCCTGAAAGTATGGTACTGGAAAATTCTGAAATATGCCTGTCGCCCGAAAGAATGATGATGCCTTTTGCACCAGAATCGGCCGCCAGGCGCTTCATTTGAGCCACCTCATCCGGAAAATTCCCCCAGGTTTCAAACCCGTGCTTATCGGAAAGGAATTGGATACTGCTCACCAGGATGTTGAAGTCGGCCCCCGAATCCCTCAATTCTTTCTCGAGCCATTCCCACTGTTTTTTTCCCAGAATAGTCCCCTCACCAGGCCGATTTGGCAAGTATCTTTTTTTTCCAGTGGGGTCTTTCGTAAGGGCGGTCCGGAAGAACCGTGTATCCAGTATATAGACTTTGACGGTCCCTTCAGGCCTCATATACTCATGGGAGGTATAGACACCTTGCCTCTTTCTCAACGGGCTACCCATGGGAACATCGAGAAAATCGAGGAACGCCTGTTGGCTTTCAACCTTCATCTCCCATTCGACCCCTCCGTCATTCAAGCCGTAATCGTGATCGTCCCAGGTTCCGATGACCGGGATCTCAGTGCGTAATTTTTGATATCCGGCCACCTTTTTTAGTTCCCCGTACATAGATGAAATCGCCTCAATATTCCCGGTATCTGCATAAATATTGTCTCCTCCCCATATCCATATATCCGGTTTTGCGGCAAGGACATCGTCCCAAAGTAAATTTGGAAGATCAAGCTTATTGCACGATCCGAAGGCGATGGTAAAGTCGGTCTTGGTTTTGGAAGTCGGCGTGGTTCCAGGGCCCGACTTGCAAGCAAAGCACAGCACGATAAAAAACAACAACAAGCCTCTGTACAACATGGAATTCCGCTTAAATGATCTGGTAAAATTAATCTTTTATCCCATATGGCTATATTATTAAATTGTATCTTTGCGCGCATGAATTCAGAGGAGCTCCAGCTTGTAAAAAAATTGCTGTCAGAACCAAAAAGTATTGTAATCACCCCACATAAAAATCCCGATGGCGATGCTGTGGGAAGCAGCCTGGCCCTCTGGCATTATCTCAGGCAAAACAACCACAAGGCACATGTAATTGTGCCCAATGACTTTCCAAAATTCCTTAAATGGATACCCGGGGTAGACGAAATCCTGATCTTCGATAAGAATAAGGAGGTCTCATTGACGATTATAGAAGAAGCTGAACTGATCTTTACGCTAGATTTTAACGATCTGAGAAGGATTGGTGGTATGCAGGGAGCATTTGAAAACGCTAAGGCCGATTTTATAATGATCGATCATCACCAGGCACCTCACGATTATGCCAGAATCACTATTTCCGATGTTTCGATGAGTTCTACCTGTGAAATGGTATATAATTTCATTGAAAACCTGGGAGATCGAGATAGTATAGACAAAAAGATAGCCGAGTGCATTTATACCGGGATACTAACAGATACGGGGTCTTTTAAATATCCATCTACCAGTAGCCGAACGCATCGTGTGATTGCAGATCTGATCGATAAGGGAATAAACGGCAGCAGCATTCATCAGAAGATTTTTGACACCAACACCCCGGACCGTTTACACCTGCTGGGAAGGGCTTTAAATAATCTGGTGATCCTGCAGGAATACAGCACGGCCTATATTACCCTCCAACAAGCCGAAATGGATGAATTTAATTTTAAAAAGGGCGACACCGAAGGATTTGTAAATTACGGACTGACACTCGAAGGCATCATATTCGCGGCGATCTTTATCGAGAATCGAGATGAGGGTTACATCAAAATATCCTTTCGTTCACAGGGTGATTTTTCGGTTAATGAATTCGCACGAGATAATTTTAGTGGAGGCGGACATACCAATGCCGCTGGCGGAAGGAGTGATCTCAGTATGAACGATACCGTTAAAAGATTCAGACAACTATTGGAAGAATATAAAGAACAATTGGCTTTATGAGAAAAATCACCTACATATTGCTGGTATTGCTTTTTGCCAAATGCGGAGGACCTCAGGCTCGAAAACCCGTCGAGGTGAAAACAGGTAGTTTTATAAAACAATCCGTAGAGCGCAATCGTGAACTCCTGGCCAGCGAAGAGAAACTCATAGGTTCCATGATCGCAGCAGATAGTACCCACGAATATATCAGCACCGATTTTGGCGCCTGGTTTTTTTATCAGCAGCAAAATCCATCGTCTGATTATCTGCCCGAAGAGAACGATATGGTCACGATGATCTATAATATTATCAGTTTTCAGAATGATACCATATATAACCAGGAGGAGACCGGTACTATTGATTATCTCGTAGACCGTGAAGAGCTTTTTCCCGGATTGAGAATGGGTGTTAAACTTTTAAAAGAAGGTGAAACCGCTACTTTTCTGCTCCCCTCTCATCTGGCCTTCGGATACCATGGCGACAATAATCGAATTGGACCCAATATGCCTGTTAAATCCACGATAACCATTATAAATATTGAACAATCTAAAGACAGTATACCTAAATAAATTTCTTACTATGAAGTACGCTTATGTTTTAATCACCCTTTTTCTTATTTCACTTTCGAGTTGTAAATCGAGTAAGTATACCGATTTGGCCGATGGCATATATGCGGATATTCAAACCAGCCGCGGGGATATCATCGTAAAGCTCGAACATGAAAAAACCCCGGTCACCGTTGCCAATTTCATCACTTTGGCAGAGGGTACCAATCCCTTTGTTAGCGATGAATACAAGGAAAAAAAATATTACGACGGAGTTACCTTTCACAGGGTGATCCAAGATTTTATGATCCAGGGAGGAGACCCAACAGGAACCGGCAGTGGAAACCCCGGATATCGATTTAAAGACGAGATCAACGATTCACTTACCCATTATAAAGCGGGCATTTTATCGATGGCAAACGCAGGTCCTAAAACAAATGGCAGCCAATTTTTTATCACCCATAAGGAAACCCCGTTCCTCGATGGCAGACATACCGTATTTGGGGAGGTGATCTCAGGCATGGATGTGGTAGATTCCATTGCGATGGTAAAGACCTATCAGGAACCCAATCGAAAAGACAGACCGGTCTTGGATGTGGTGATGAATAGTGTAGAAATCGTGCGAAAAGGAAAAGAGGCCAAAAAGTTCGATGCAGTCCAGGTACTCACGGATTACTTCGGAGAAGAAGAAAAAATTCTCGCGGATATGAAAAAGGTGAAGGACGATTTTATGACTGAAGTAAGTACGCAAAAAAATGCGTCGGAAGAATTACCTTCAGGACTAAAGATTCATGTGATACGTGAAGGTGAAGGCCCAATGCCCAAAATTGGCGATACGGTTATGGTAAATTATGCAGGGTGGCTTTCTAACGGGATGCTTTTCGATACAAGTGAAAAATCTATAGCCGATCAATTCGGCAACCTGCAACAGATAGGTCGTATTCACAAGGATGGCTTTTCTCCTATTTCGATGGCTTTTAGTCCAGACGCACCATTAATTCCAGGTTTTAAAGAAGGCCTTTTGCGCATGAAGGTGGGAGACAAACACCGATTGTTTATTCCTTCCCATTTAGGGTTGGGTCCACAGGGTGGCGGACCAATACCGCCGAATTCCGAATTGATCTTCGATCTGGAAATCGTAGAGATCATAGAATAATAAAAAAACCGCGCCAGGCGCGGTTTTTTATTAGCGTTTTTTCCTGATTATTTCTTCCAGTTCTGAGATTTAAGTGAAAGTGTTGCCTTTAGGATGTCTTTCTGCGAGATCTGCCCCACCAGCACTCCATCCTCTACTATAGGAAAACGGCGCCTTCGATCGTTCAGGAATTTGTTGGCAGCATCAAAAATATTCATATCACCATCTATGGTTTCCACATCCTTGGCCATATGCTGCTCTACCTTTCTTATTTCTCCTGGGAGATTATGATAGCGACTTTCACTCACATGCCGGATACAATCGCCCTCCGAAATTATACCGACTAATTCATTCTTTTCGTTCACTACCGGTCCTCCACTGATTTTATAGCGGATGAGATCTTCGATCACTTCCTCCACCGACTGATCCGGACTAAAAGTGATCAATTTTTTGGTCATATAGTCTCTTACTCTCAAGGGAACCTCCTCATTCTGAGGTTTCTTTCGTGGTCCTTGAAAACTTTTGATTGCCATGGTCGTCCATTTTTGATTCCTAATAAAGTTAGGAATTTTTGTTGAATTTCATCTAATCAGTTGATGGGCAATATATTTTAATTATGCCGCTGGTATATGGGTAAGTATATCCAGGAGATAACGCCAGAATTTCTGAACCGATTTTACCTCTACTCTTTCATCAGGAGAATGGGCTCCTTTGATGTTAGGGCCAAAACTGATCATATCCATCTCCGGATAGTTCTGCCCCAAAATTCCACATTCCAAACCTGCATGGCAGGCGACAACCTCAGGTCGCTGACCAAACAAGGCCTCATATCTGCCGGTGAGTACCTTTAGTATGGCCGAGTCTGGATTTGGTTTCCACCCCGGATATTCTCCGCTGAGCACCACAGAAAACCCACCCAATAACAAAGCTGATCTAAGGCTTTCGGCAAGGTCCATTTTAGCTGAATTTACAGAAGAACGCGTCAGGCATTGTAAAGACATCATACCATCTTTGACACTTACCCTGGCGATATTATTGGATGTCTCCACCAGATCGGGGATACTGGCACTCATGGCATATACTCCATTGTGCAGGGCATATACGGTGCGAAGCAGTTTGGAGAAATCGTCAGCGGCTACCATCTTCTCATTCAACTTGGCTGGGATGATGTTAATGCTGAGAGATGGCTCGGTTTCCGCCAGTTCTTCTTTGATAATTTCTGTCGACTGTGCCAGCTTTTCCTTAAAGGCAACAACAGTCCCATCGGGAATGGAAATTATCGCCCTGCTTTCTCGTGGAATCGCATTGCGCAGTCCTCCTCCATCTAGTTCCTGGAGTCCAATATTGAACTCTTCCAGGGAATTCAAAAGTATTCTATTCATAATCTTATTGGCATTCCCCAGGCCCCGGTGTATATCCATGCCGCTATGGCCACCCTTTAATCCTTTTACCGATAGTTCAAAACCACTCGCCGGTTGCGGGATGTCGACCATTCTATACGTCCTTTCTGCTGTTATATCGATTCCCCCAGCACAGCCAATATCGATTTCATCGTCTTCTTCTGTGTCAAGGTTTAGGAGTATATTGCCTTTCAACATACCACCCTGAAGACCCATGGCACCGGTCATTCCGGTTTCTTCGTCGATAGTAAAAAGTGCTTCCAGTGGTGGGTGTGGAATATCCGTGCTTTCAAGGAGGGCCATTATGGCGGCCACCCCCATCCCATTATCTGCCCCAAGGGTGGTACCTTTTGCCTTAACCCAGTCTCCGTCTAAAAACATCTTTATTCCTTCGCTTTCGAAATCAAAATCGGTCTCAGCATTTTTTTGGTGTACCATATCGAGGTGCGATTGCAATACCACAAATTGACGGTCTTCCATGCCTGCTGAGGCCGGTTTCCTGATAATTACATTACCTACCTTATCCCTAAGTGTTTCGAGTCCTAAGCGATTTCCAAAATCCATCATGAATCGAATTACTCTTTCTTCTTTTTTGGATGGTCTGGGAACGGCATTAAGGGCCGAAAAATTCCTCCAGACAGACTGGGGTTCTAAATTGAGGATCTCTTTATTCATAGTATTGTTTCAATGCATCAAAAATACATCAACACTTCTAAATCTCCACAGCTTTCATTCCAATTTTAATCGCTTTGCCTATCATCGACAGTATTGGCATCGCGATGCACTATGAGATAGGAATTGTGTTATTTTTGAAGATCAGATGAGGAATCGGTTAAAAAACGGGATTGCACTTTCCATCATACCTCAGATCATACTGGTCAAATGGCTGGCTTTGTATCCGGAAGTTGTGGAGCGGTATTACAGCAATGGTTTCTATCCCATCTGGTCTGGCTTTTTCAGATGGCTGTTGGGATGGATCCCATTTTCTGTGGGAGACCTGATCTATGGTCTCCTTGTTGTGGGTTTGATTTACTACCTGATCAGACGAAGAGTTTCGCTCACCAAAGACTGGAAATCAATCCTTAGAGACACCTTTATGGTTCTGGCAGTGGCGTATTTTACCTTTAACCTCTCCTGGGGTTTAAATTATTACCGAGTTCCGATAGCCAAAACACTCGGGCTTCAGGAACAGTATTCCACACAGCAGCTTTATCAAACAACTGAGAAGCTTATCGCTAAAACCAACGAATTGCAACTCCTCATCACAACCGATAGCGCGCTGGCAGTGGTGCTTCCCTACAGTCAGAAAGAGCAATTTATCAAAACCATCAATGGTTATGGGCGACTGGCCCAGAGATTCCCCACCCTGACCTATAAAAGGCCGAGTCTCAAAAAGTCGACCTTTAGCACCACCCTCACATATATGGGTTATGGTGGATATTTAAACCCGTTTACCCATGAGTCTCAGGTTAACAGCAAGATCCCCAATTTCAGATTTCCTGTTGTCTGTGGCCACGAAGTTGGCCATCAATTGGGTTATTCGGCCGAAAACGAGGTTAATTTCATCGGGTATCTCGTAATGGTGACACATGAAGATCCATATTTGCGTTATGCCGCCTATGCTTATGCACTTAGTTATTGCCTTAGTGAGATCAATAGGAGAAAGGCCGATAAAAACAAAATCCTTTATGGAAAAATCAATGCTGGTGTTCGGACGAACTACGAAGAACTTCGATCTTTTTGGAAGCGATATGAAAATCCCCTCGAACCTGTTTTTAAAAGTATTTTCAACTCTTTTTTAAAGGCGAACAACCAGGCAGCGGGTATTGATAGTTATAACCTGGTGGTTTCTTTGATTGTGGGATATCACGAAAAGCAGCCCTTGTTGCCAGAAGAGGTGGAATAGACGTTAAAAATCTCCGATTTATTCGGCCTCTTGTGCCTTGAAAATTCCTGCCTGCTCAGGTTTCTTATAAAAGTCGACCGATCTTGGTTTTTTGCTTAATTCAACATTCCGGAAGGAAATGCTGCTTTTTGGTTCCAGCAGTTTTCGCCCTTCATAATGGTACCAGGTGATCGTATCAGGCAAAAATATTCCGTTTACTTCTTGCCAGCTTTTATATCGGAGCCATTTGATCTCATCGGATTTTTCTCCTGTTCGATAGGTAACGGTATATCCTAACCAAGCCATTTGATGGGTTTCTGGATCGTAATGGACAAAATATTCATCCTTTGGAGACGTACCCACTCCCGTTTGATAGCTGATGCGGATACCGGGATAATAACTGTCTTTAAAAACAAGATCTTCTGTTTCGTCATATACAATACCCTCATCGGCAAGGACAAAGGGCATGGCGAAAAAGTAGAACATCAAATTATGGTAGAATACCGGATCTCCTTCGTAACGACTGTTTTCGTCTAATAACCAGACATCAGTTCCGTCGAATCCCATCGAGTATTCCTGGGTATCAACACGATCTTGCCTGGAGTAAAGGTCAACGGTATGTATTTCATCGTGATCAGCACGCGGGATTTCAAAAACCAGGCCGCGTAAAGATCGCCAGAGGTCAATTCCTCCGTGGACATCCAACATTTCTTGTAATGCTGGTGGATAAACTTTCTGGGGTATTGCTGATCGCTCAGCTGGTTCTGCTTTGGCCTCTTTTTGTGACGCCTTTTCTGCACAGGCGGTAATCATTATAAAAAGAAGAAGAAGAAAACCGATGATTTTTTGCATGATTTTGTTTTGAATTAAGTACTCGGTCGTATTTATGCCTAATAGTTTACTTTATCTTTTACATTTGTCCACATGGATTCTGTGAAACATATAGATAGTCTTAAGAATACCACCATTAAGGAAGTAGTTCTTATCAAGGAAAAATCCAGGTGGAGGAAAAAGACAGGTCAGTTTGTTGTAGAAGGCTTAAGAGAGCTGGAAATGGCACTAAAAGGCGGATGCAAACTGGAGTCCATATTTTTTGACCCGAGGATCATAAAGCTCGATACCGTTCAGGAAATCCTTCAAACCTATCAGGTTTCTGCCGAGTTAATTTCGGTTTCACACGAAGTATATCGAAGGATAGCCTACCGCGAAAAAACCGAGGGGGTTGTCGCTCTGGGATATGCCAAATCCCATAAACTCGAAAAACTGAGGTTTAGGAGGGAAAAACCCCTTATTTTGGTAGCTGAAGCTCTGGAAAAACCAGGAAATATCGGTGCGCTTTTGAGAACTGCTGATGCCGCTTCATTGGATGCAGTGATTATCTCCAATCCAAAAACCGATCTCTATAATCCAAATATTATCCGCTCCAGTTTGGGCTGCGTTTTTAGCGTACCGGTCGCGATGGGAGAAAATTATGATGTAATCGAATTCCTTAAACAGCATAATATAACAACCTACGCTGCCGACCTACAAGCCAGGCATAATTATAGTGAGATGGATTTCAGGGGGGGCTCAGCCCTGGTGGTAGGGGCAGAATCTTCCGGATTATCGGAACAATGGACCCACGGGGCCGATCACCGTATAATAATTCCCATGCAAGGCGAAATAGACTCGATCAATGTGTCGGTATCCGCTGCAATACTTATATTTGAGGCCATGCGCCAGCGTGGTTTTGAATGAATATTTTTCTGCTGCTGCTGGACTTTGAATCCGGATACGGCCAGACCGTTCCCAACTGAAAATTAATTGTATCTCTGACAAAATGAGCGATACCCTGCTTTTTACGATCATCATCGCAGTACTCCTGTTGCAATTTGCGATAGAGACTTTCCTTAATTATCTGAATGCCAGTAGATTTGGTGACACCATCCCAGATGAATTGAGCGATGTTTACGACAATGAAGCCTATAGAAAATCGCAGGATTATAAACGCCACAATTATCGTTTCGGACTGGTCTCGTCTTTTTTTTCACTGCTGCTCACGATTGGTTTCCTGGTTTTCGGTGGTTTTGAATGGGCCGATCAACTCGCGATTGGGATTTCAACAAACCCTATATGGAGAGCGCTGAGTTTCTTTGGCATTATCCTCCTGGGCAGCGACCTGATCAGCACACCATTTTCACTTTATCAGACCTTCGTGATCGAAGAAAAATTCGGTTTTAATAAAACTACTCCCGGACTTTTTATCCTCGACAAGTTAAAAGGCTGGTTGGTGATGATCATTCTGGGAGGTGGTCTTTTAGCCCTGATCATATGGTTTTACAATTGGGCCGGCTCCTCTTTCTGGCTTTATGCCTGGGGGCTCATCGCGGTATTTTCGATATTTATAAACTTGTTTTATAGCAGGCTAATCGTCCCTATATTCAACAAACAGACTCCTCTTGAAGAAGGAAGCTTATATAAAAAGATCAAAGCCTATGCGCAAAAAACAGGCTTCGAATTACGGCATATTTTTGTCATTGATGGCTCTAAACGGAGCACCAAGGCCAATGCCTATTTCTCAGGTTTTGGCCGCGAGAAGCGCGTTACCCTTTTCGACACGCTACTCTCCGACCTGGAGGAAGAGGAGATTGTTGCGGTTTTGGCCCATGAGGTAGGTCATTACAAACGCCATCATGTACTGGTCAACCTTGTTGTCTCTATCCTCCTTACCGGTCTCACGCTTTATCTTTTATCATTATTTATCAATAATCCTGATTTGTCGCTAGCCATCGGGGTGTCACAGCCTAGTTTTCATGCTGGTCTGATCGGTTTTGGGATCCTTTACAGCCCCATATCGGAGCTCACCGGGCTTGTTATGAATTATTTCTCTCGAAAATTCGAATATCAGGCCGATAACTTTGCCCGAAATACCTACGGCGCTGCGCCGCTCATCACTTCCTTAAAAAAACTTTCCAAGAACAGCCTAAGTAATCTTACACCCCATCCAACCTACGTTTTTGTACACTATTCCCACCCTCCCCTGATAAACCGGATATTGAACTTAAAGGCATGATTTTTGTTGATTAGGAGACCAAGAATGATTAATTTTAGACTATGAGGACTGAAACGCTCATAGAGAAGGAAAATAAGGAGATCGCCAAAGAATACAAGGAACTCCTTCGGATTAGCTATCAGAATCTTAACGCGGAAGATAAGAAACTGTTACGGCTGGCCTTTGATACTGCCGTAGACGCCCATAAGAAACAGAGGAGGAAATCTGGAGAAGCCTATGTATTCCACCCCATAGCTGTGGCCAAGATCGTGGCCTCGGAAATCGGTTTGGACGCTACTTCCATAGCCTCGGCCTTGTTGCACGATGTTGTGGAGGATACCGACTATACATTGGATGACATCGAGCGTATGTTCGGGGAAACCATCGCCAGGATTGTCGATGGGCTTACCAAGATCGCCCATCTGAAAAAAGACATGAACATCTCTCAGCAGGCTGAGAATTTTAGGAAAATGCTGCTGACGCTGCACGACGATGTCAGGGTGATCATCATCAAAATAGCCGACAGATACCACAACATGCTTACCATGGATGCCATGCCCGAACACAAACAGGTAAAAATGGCCTCCGAAACCCTGTATATCTACGCTCCCCTTGCCCATAGAATAGGGCTATACAACATTAAAACCGAACTGGAAAACCTCAGCCTTAAGTATACAGAACCGGAAGTATACAGGGATATCCAGGAAAAAATAGAACATACAAAGGAAGAGCAACAGCGATATATCGACGATTTTACTGAGGTGATCAGGGATTCCCTCGACAAGGAAGGACTGGAATATACCATTAAGGGGAGAATGAAATCTACCTTTTCGATCCGTAAGAAAATGTTGGCTCAGAATGTCAGGTTCGACGAGATCTACGATAAGTTTGCCATCAGGATCATTTACCAATCTGACGATC
>JAHEJJ010000044.1 GCA_024638915.1 Robiginitalea sp. | reverse complement strand
TTGCCTCACAAATGTTGTCGTTATCATCTCTCCGTCGAGTTCGGCCGTAAATTCGAACGTCCCTTCTTTAAAAGCCTCGCAATCGCGTTGTGCTTCATAGCATGAAACCATCATCAGGAAACAGCCCACGCAAAGAAGTCGGTTTATCATGTCCACAAAATAACGAATTAGGGCCGATATTTCATAGTTCAATGAGGCCTTAAGTAGAAGTTGACTTTTGATGAGCTCCCTCAAAGGCCTCAAAGCTGCCATCATCATAGAAAATAACGATCTTGCGGATTCTTTTATCTTCCATCGAAGGAGTGGGACCACCAGACAGCGGAGGTGTTGGGGTAGGAGTTATGACTTTTTTTTGTGGAAAGCTCCCTTTGCCATTGAGCAACCAATAGAGATTTACTTCAGGATAACTTCGGATCACTTTAAGAACAAATTCAAGGCTGGGTTTATTTCTGCCCGTCAGCAGATGCGATATGCTGGATCGTTGTACTCCGATACTATCGGCAAATGCGGAGGCCGAAAGGCTGTAGTACTGAAGTATACGTTCCAATCGCTTTATAAATTCCTCGTTGTTTACCATTGTAATTAAATTTAAATCACCCTTAGGCGCCAATTCGCCAAAATCGAACTATATATTATCTAATACAACTTTAAATATTACACCTTAAATAACTGATATACAAAATTATAACCTTAAAAATTTACACAATAACAAAATTTTAACAATTTAGTCTACACTTGTAAACAAGCCCGCTATAAATTATGACCATACTGTATACAAATGTAATTAAAATGGTGACAATTGTAAATGTTTTTGGCTGTACATTTGCGCATAAGAATAGCGTTTACTCTTGAAAATATCCGACATACAATATGATTCCATCAAAGAAAAAGCCGTCTCTGGCAGGTATGTGAATCACCATCAGCTGGATTCTTTTCTTAAAAAAGAACATCCCAATTGGTCTGTCTTGTCAGAAGGGAGTTCCTTTGAAGAAAGGTCAATCTTCTCCCTGACTTTTGGCCAGGGCACGCTTCGAATACTGATGTGGTCTCAAATGCATGGTAATGAGAGTACGACCACCAAGGCCCTTTTCGATCTTATAAATAGCCTGGATACCGATTCCGAAATCACCAAACGTCTCGAAAAGCACACTACTATTAAAATAATCCCAATACTGAATCCGGATGGCGCCTTCCGCTATACCAGGTTCAATGCCAATGAGATCGACCTCAATCGGGATGCACAGCAACAAACTCAGCCTGAAAGCCGTATTTTAAAAAGAATTTATACGGATTTTAAACCGGACTATTGTTTTAACCTTCATGGTCAGCGGACCATTTATAGTGCAGGCGATGGCAAACAACCTGCAACTTTGTCTTTTTTATCTCCTGCAGCGGATAAGAAAAGAGGGCTCACCCCTGCGCGGGTGAAGAGCATGAAACTAATCGCCGCCATCCACAGAGAACTTTTGCCACTGCTGGGACCTCAAATGGGGCGTTATGACGATAACTTTAATTTGGAATGCGTGGGCGATACCTTGCAGTCGGGCGGAACACCCACCCTCCTGTTCGAGGCAGGCCATTTTCCAGGGGATTATTTCAGGGAAGAGACCAGAAAGTATATGTGGTATGCTTTGTTGACCGCATTGAATGTTCTCGCCTCATCTGGTCTGGATCGTTACTCGATCGAAGAGTACAATAGCATCCCATCGAATCAGAAAAAGTACTTCGACATCCTGATCAGGAATGCAGATGGGCTGGCCAACCGATATAAAAAAGGAGACACCGTGGGAATCCTTTACAAGGAGGTACTTCGAAATGGTAAGGTTGAATTTCAACCGGAAATTGAAGAAGTTGGAAATTTACATGATCGCTTTGGTCATGCAGAGTACGACTGCCAGATGGAAAATGATCTTCTTGCCATCAAATCGGACCGATCACTGAGTTCACTATTTTTTAATTAAGTCACAAAATACAGCTGTTATTTTACATAATATTCAAGAAAAGCAGCTATTTATTACATTAAATAATGTAATTTTGATTTTTTACCAATATTTTTATAGAAATGGGAAAAGTTAAATTAGATGAAATAGATCACCAGATCCTCGACATGTTGATCGATAATACGAGGACCCCTTTTACCGATATTGCCAAAAAATTATTGATCTCGGCCGGTACAGTTCATGTGAGGGTTAAAAAAATGGAAGAAGCTGGAATCATAAGAGGTTCTTCACTCACGCTCGATTATGTTCAACTGGGCTATTCCTTCATCGCCTATGTGGGTATTTTTCTGGAAAAAACCCATCAGACGAAATTCGTACTTGAACGCCTGGCACAAATACCCTATGTTACTGTAGCGCATATCACCACTGGGAAATTCAATATTTTTTGTAAAATACGGGCTCAAGACACCACCCATGCAAAGAATATCATTTTTAGGATTGATGATATTGAGGGGATAAGCCGGACCGAAACCATGATTTCCCTAGAAGAAAGTATCAACGATAAAAAGAGATTGATGCATACTATTTTTAATGAACTCTAGAAAAGGTCATAACTTTACCGATCTGATCCTGAATTAGTTGGAAATTTATCGGATATTCTATGAAAACTTCTGCACTGAACAAAAACGATTACCATCCTTATTACGAACCCTATATTATGGAATTGGGCGATGTGGATTTGATGGAAATCCTTAAAAAGCAACGCAGTAATTTTCCACAATTTATCGCCGGTATTCCAGACGATAAATGGCATAGTTCTTATGGTAAGGGGAAATGGACTATCGCAGAGGTTTTGGTGCATATATTGGATGCTGAAAGGGTTTTCCAATACCGGGCACTGCGGTTTGCCAGAAACGATACTACCGATCTGCCTGGTTTTGACCAGGACGCCTATGTACCTCTTTCTGGAGGATCCCAACGGACAAAAGATGATGTTATCAAAGAATATGATGCGGTACGGTCTTCCACCATCGCGCTATATTCGAAGTTCAGCGAAGATGTTTTGAAAAGGAAAGGCAAAGCGAATAACTCGGCGATGAGCGTGGGCGCGCTAGGCTTTATAATTTGCGGTCATCAAAGGCATCACAGAAACGTGATCAGAAGCCGGTATTTGACCGGTTAATCCAACTCGAGATCTTCCTCTGATTCCTTTTCGAAATTATGCTCACTTTCTGACTCTTTCAGCGGGCTGTGCTCATCATTGTCTAATTCCTTTTCGATAAGGTCCTCAAAGTTTGAAATAAAATAGCTGAGACTTTTACTGATCTTGACGAGGTAAAAGGCATCCTCAGTGCGCAATTCAACAGCCTGAATAATCTCTCCTCGGCCATTGGCAAAGGCGATAATATCATCGTCACCATATCCATTGGGATAGGTCTCGATGAGCATCGAGGCCAATTTGCGGTCGAGTTTTTTGTAATCTACCAATATTCGCTTCATAAGTAGGTGGTTGCCGACGGCGCATTGGCATTAAGTACAAGGCCGTCTTGGTTATCTATAAACCTAAACTAGCCTTTTTTTGAAAAGTATTTTTTAAAGAGTTGTCAAAGTGAAGAATTAGTATATGTACTACCTATTCTTTGTAGTAAGCAAACGCCTGAGCAAATAATTCTTTGGGCACACGGTTATCGATCACAGCTTCACCAATACGCTGGATCAATACAAAATTTATATTGCCGTGGGTATTCTTTTTATCGAATTTAAGCAGCTCGAGGATGTCTTCTATGTCATCTTCGCTAAAATCGATTCTGGTATAGCGTTTCAGCAAAGTGTTTTTGATATCTTCAAGCTGATTGGTTCCCAGTCCGAGTAATTTATGAGAAAGGAAACTCTCGAGGATCATGCCGGCTACGACGGCCTCGCCATGCAACAGCGGATGATATTTATCTTTTTCCAAAAAGAGCGACTCGATTGCATGGCCTAAGGTATGCCCGAAATTAAGGATCTTACGCAGGTTTTTCTCCGTAGGATCCTGGGAGACCACGCCGTTCTTGATCTGGATCGAATCATAAATCAGGTCATTTACATTATCAAAAGGCATAATCTGCCGTAGCATTGCCCAATGTGGCTCGCTTTCTATAAGGCCGTGCTTTAGCATTTCAGCAAATCCACTGAGCCATTGTCGCTCTTCCAGTGTCCTTAGGAAAGGTGTGATGACCAACACCATGATCGGTTCATTGATCACTCCGATCTGATTTTTCAAATTGCCAAGATCGACTCCGGTTTTACCGCCTATGGAGGCATCGACCATTGCTAAAAGGGTAGTGGGAACATTGATAAAATCTATGCCCCGTTTAAAGGTAGAGGCGACAAATCCTCCAAGGTCTGTAATGACACCGCCTCCCAAATTGATCAATAAACTTCTGCGGTCGGCGTCGAGTTCAGAAAGTGCGTCCCATACCTGTGTGCAGGTGTCAATGTTCTTAAAAGCCTCGCCTGCCTCAATTTCAATCACTTCAAAATCAAAGACCTTATCGAGTTGTGCAGAGAATTGCGGCAGACAATGTTTATTGGTGTTTTCATCGACAAGAATAAACACTTTGGAATAATTAGCCCTGTTGATTTGTTCCTCCAAGGATTCGTATGCCTTGTAATTAAAGTGGATCGCACATCTGGGTGTAACTATCGATTCCATGTAGTAATCTTAATTTATTGTCGGTGTTCGTGCATTAAATTTGTTACACAAATAAAGCGCATTTTTCCTGAAATGAATACAATTCCAGTGATTATATTTGATACATCGATTTAATCATTTTTATGGACAGAATATTTGAGGACACCGAAACCGCTTTCGCATTAAAAACAGACTCTGAACTGGAGCGAGCCTATTTCCTTTTTAGGCTGATCGCCAATGAACCATTGGTTAGAATAGGGACAGCAGTGACCAATTTTGCGATTAAGGCACACTTACCTGTTGAAGGATTGATAAGGGCTACCGTATTTGATCATTTTTGCGGCGGTGTTAATGAATCGGACTGTATTCCGGTGGTTGATAAAATGTGGGAGAAAGGCGTTTATTCCGTCCTGGATTATTCTGTGGAGGGGAAGGAATCTGAAGACCCGCTTGACAATGCGCTGGCCAAGACACTCGAATTACTCGATTTTGTAAAGGAAAAAAAAGCGATGCCATTTGCGGTTTTCAAACCAACCGGATATGGGCGGTTTGCACTTTATCAGAAGATTAGTGAAAAGAAAGAGCTCAGCACAGCAGAAAAGGCCGAATGGGGAAGAGTAGTGGCGAGGTACGAAGCGACTTGTAAGAAGGCCTACGACCTCGACGTGTCTTTGTTGATCGATGCAGAGGAAAGCTGGATGCAGGATGCCGCTGACGAGTTGGTAGAGAAGATGATGCACAAGTACAACAAAGAGAAAGCTGTGGTTTTCAATACCTTGCAACTATATCGTTGGGACCGTATGGATTATTTAAAAGAACTCCATCAAAGAGCTTTAAGTCAAGGTTTTAAGATAGGTATTAAAGTAGTGAGGGGGGCTTATCTGGAGAAAGAGAACGATCGTGCAGCCGAAAAAGGATATCCTACACCCATCTGCGATTCCAAGAAAGCCACGGATGAAAATTTTGATGCCTGTATAGCTTATATTGTAGAAAACCTGAATTCTATTTCACTTTTCTCGGGCACTCACAATGAGGAGAGCTGTTATAAATTGATGGAACTTATGGAACAATACGGTATTTCCAGAGATGATCACCGGGTGGGATTTGGCCAGCTTTATGGAATGAGCGACCATATTTCATTCAATCTGGCACAGAAAGGCTATAATGTTGCTAAATATGTACCCTTCGGGCCTGTAAACGATGTAATGCCTTATCTGATACGCAGAGCCGAGGAAAATACTTCGGTGGCCGGACAGACCAATCGGGAATTGGAGCTCATCAAGAAGGAGCGAAAAAGACGCCGGATCTAGATCGCTCCTTAAGATTGTATTGGCTTATACCCTTGCCTTAACTACCACTTGGAGGTGTAATGCCCAGTTGTGTATATAGTTGAAGGTTATCATAATAAGCATCTTCCATGGTGGCTTTACCTTCCTCATTGAAATGCCAGATACTTAGCCCATGCGTTTTTATAGCCTTACCGGTTGCATCATTGCCCATAAATTCACCTGTATGAGTACCGGTCACAGTCCAGTTGACAATGGCTTTATTGTCTTTCAGGACAGCGTTGTCTATAGTCACCTTAAAGTCGGGAAAACCAGTATGAAAAACGGTCATAAAATTTTTATAATCTTCCTGATTATTCACTTCCGCAATGCCGTTTGTTTTTCTTACTACATTCTCCGTAGTTATCGAAACGAAAAGGTCTGCGTCAAAATCATTCCAAGCTTTAGTAATAGTGTTAACCCCAGCCATTATTGTGGTTTCATCCTCAGTCATTGAACTGGCTTTAGTCAATTCAGCATTCCACTGGGCTAGGTTATACATGGCAAATTCTTCCTGAATTTTATTATCCTGGACATTGATCGAAAGGTGTACAGGAATAGTGATCTCTTTTTGAGTGGCCTTTATGGTGCCCCTCCAATTACCCCAGAAGTTTACCCATGTTTTTCCATTGTCCGTAATGACTTTCTCAAAATAAATAGGCTCATCGTCAAAACTGTAGGCAGAGGCTGTTGATAAGGTCTGCTTAAAACCTTCTAATAGCTCATTTGGGGATATCGAAGCATCTTCCCAGATATTGTGATGGATTTTGGCCGTATCTGCGTAATGAGATAGCCATGTATCCCAGTTACCGGCTTCATAATCTGCGACCACCGACTTGACCAGGTCAATTTCGGGACCTGTACTCGAGTAGCGTGCCTCTTGCTCTTTGCATGAAGTCAGCACTAACAAAATGATGAGTGGAATAGAAATCAATGTTTTCATAATGACTGTGTTAAATTATAAATAAGTTAGTAATTCATATTTTGATTATATACAACAAAAAAACGTTATCGAGAATGGAAAATATTTTCTTTTTGGACGAATGACGTTCATTTGTTACCAAAGTCTATGGATTAATTACCGGATCGATTTCCAGTTCATCATCGATCAAATTGACCAGTATATTTATTTCTCTGAGGGCTCTGCTATAAATAGAATCTTTACCCTGTGTGAGATAGTTGATCTCAACAAAGATATTTTGCAACTCTACTGAGTATAACCGTTCGGGCTTTAAGGCTTTGCCAGTGCTGTAATTGATAACACCTCGCAATTCTTTTGGTAATTCTTCGAGAATCAGATCCCAATGCACCTGCTCTAACTTGTTGATATAATTATAGGTATTTTCCAGGCCTTTAATCCTTCTGGGAATTTCTTCGTTTTTCAGAAGCTTTACATCGCCGCTATTGACTAAGGTTTCAAAGATATTCCCTCTACCGCGAAAATCCGAATATTGCGATAACATCATCGTAAGATACGCAAGGGTATCCGTGGCTTGTATACGTCTTTCCGCAATAATGTCATTGGCCATTTCGCATTGACGGGTATTCAATCTATTAAAACCCCTCATCTCATGGAGTTCTATAGAATCTGTAACGATCTGCTGCCGGATATTCCTGTAGGTCTTGGCTTCTTCCTTTCGTTCTATCCGATAATTGTTCCAATTGTTGATCTGAAGAGCGATCAGGATCCCCACCACCACCAGGAATACTTCACCAAGGGCATATAGGACGTATTTGCTAAATTTCTTCTCGCTGATGAGTTGCTTTCTTAAAGTTCTGAAAAAGTGGATCATAAAGATGATATATTGTTTTTAACAACATAACATACTAATCTCATCAAAAGTAGGTACCCCTACCTGTACATAGAATGACCTTTGTCATATTCAAACGATGGTGTAAATCTACACCGGGCAAAGAGTTCCGGGCTTATTGACGGACATTGATAAGTACAGATTCGCAGCTTTTAAGATCGGAGTTTAGGACAATTTCTTCGGTACTGCTGTTATCCTTGATCTTGATCGATACTGTGTTAGGTGGAAATTTGCCCAGATTATGGGCATATAGAAACAGATCATTTTTTTGTTCGGTTTCCAAATCTATTTCGAATACCACCTCACGGTAGGTCAACAAATGCTTTTTAATGACCTCTTCACCATTGAGATAAATAGAAACCAGGTCACCATCCTGTCGTCCGTGATCCCAAAGAATTATCTGGATCTTTTCGCTGTCTACCACTAATTCCTTTACATAGGAGATGGTACGGCCGGCGAAGGTCTTCCTCATGGGCGTGGCTTCAACCGTATTCCCTGCTGTAGACGCTAAAGGCTTAACCGGACTGGAGGTATTGACCGCCACCGCCCTGGGTCTCTCTTCTTTTCGCGGGGCTTTTTCAATGGTAAAGTAAGGGGTGGCAAATTTTGCCACATGATACTTGTTGGCGGGTTGCTGTTCTATTCCCATAACCCTATAGTTGGACCCAGCAGGTAATCCTCTTCTCAATTCGATACCGTTCTCATATTCTGAATTTTTAAACGTACCCAAGTCCTGTACCACCATATCGTCCTTCACCAGGAAAAATCGAATAGGTTTCGATTTATCGATGTTTGAGGCCTCCCACTTGATATCTATCGGTCCGGGTTGGGTCCACACCGTAGCGGACTCAGGGTAAGTGATCTTTATCCCAGATCGGAAGCTGATCCTGTCGTTGATCCTGCTTTGGTTTAACCGATCCATAGATTTTTTGAAGTCCAGATAGGGACCATAGCTGGCCAGGCCAACTTGTCCTTCTTCCAATAAACGATAGCACTCCTCCAGCAGCGGCAATGCTTCTACCCATGCTATTTGATCAGGGTATTTCTTTTCAATTTCCTTGAGCTTTGCCAAAACCTTTTTCTTGTTATTCTCTTCTACGGTAGATTGCTTTTGTTCCCATTGACTTTCCAGAAGTTTCTTGGCAATATCGATTTTGGAGTAGCCATATCGATTTTCAATGAATTGAAGTGATTTTTCTAGGCTCAATTCATCGGTTTGTTGGTAAGCTTCTGCAATGCTGAAAGCTTTCTGATATTCAGACAAACTTTTGTTTATAGTTGCTTTAGCGAGTTTGGAGACCACTGTTTCAGGGCTGTTCAAGGCCTGGTTAAGCATTTCCAATAAAAGTCCCTTTGAGATATTTTTACCCATATTGCTATAACCACCCTGATAATAATCGAAGGCCAAACCAGGTGATTCGAGCAAGACATATTTATCATCGTTTTGGTCCAAGGATGATATATTCTGGTAAGCAGATATTAGAGCCGATTTGGTGGCGGGCGCCCATGGGGACGGATCTTCCGAAATGATTTGCTTGCTCAGTGAAATCGGGTCATCTGTAAGTCCTATGGCTGGTCCATGCCCAGAGTAGGCCAGGTGTAAGAATAGGCTGCAAAACAGCCAGAATATGCTTTTCATTTTAATCAGTTTGGAACGAATGAACTCCTTTTGGGTCCATCGTATATACATAACAGAATTCATCGATGAATATTATGTTTTCATCGATGAAATGCATTAGACGATACAGTTTCATTATTTCAAAGGAAAAGAAGGACTTTTCAAAACACTGCGCTATAGCAAGGAGCGGTAATTCAATTGGTTTTTACCTATTTAGGGTATTCACCGATTTCGATCGGTGATATTGTTCTGGTATAAAGATTTAAAATCGATCTATTCATGCGAAAGCGGGGTCTTCATGCCCCACTGTTTTGGTTTAAACCGGATATAAGATTGATCGATCTATCTGGATTTAACAGGATGGTAACCAACCGGGTCAGGGACTATATTTTTATCGGGATCCAGATCTCCTCTTCCGAAGTGGGGTCGTTTCTACGAAATTTATCTCCCATTATCTCAAAATGCGGACGGTCATCCAAAAAGTAGCCCGAACCCGGTACCCATTCCGCAAATATATATCGGAATATTTCCGGATCTGTGGCTAATCCCTGATAATGAAAAACAGCATACAAACCCGCCGGAATTTCCAGTAATTCCATTCCTTCGGGGATCGCATCTACAGCATCGACCTCTACCGCCGCCCATTTAAAGAATGTAGCCGCGGGATCGTATTGTTCGAAATAGTTCGGTGGATAAACTTGGACCGACCAAAAATCTTTTGATGCCACAGATGTTATTTCACTCTTTCTGGACATAAAACTTTCCCAGAGCAAAGCGGTTTGGTTTGCCGCCACAGACATTTCCAGTTGCGCACCTAACAATCTCTTTTCAGGAAGTTCCCTGATTACCGGTTCTATCCTTACCATCGCTTAGACAATCGATTAGTCTTTGATCTCTGGTATGGACTCGGCCATCAGTTTAGAGCTTAAATAAGAATAGATACTTGCCATCATAAAAGCCTGCTGGTCGTTGGTGGAAGACGCTCCATGTCCGCCTTCAATGGTCTCATAGTACCAATACGGATGCCCCATGGCTTTCATTTTAGCCGCCATTTTTCTGGCATGACCGGGGTGAACACGGTCGTCTTTTGTAGAGGTGACGAAATAGACCTCCGGATAGACACT
This sequence comes from Robiginitalea sp., assembly GCA_024638915.1. Taxonomy (GTDB): domain Bacteria; phylum Bacteroidota; class Bacteroidia; order Flavobacteriales; family Flavobacteriaceae; genus JAHEJJ01. The sequence goes on along the minus strand of JAHEJJ010000044.1, from coordinate 10,195 downwards.
GCTTTCTTTAAGGTTATGGTAGGGTGAATACTTTTTGATAAACGCCCAGTCTTCTTCCTTGTCCGGATCACCATATTCCCCCATCCAACTAGCTCCGGCTAATAATCTATTATACCGTTTCATGTCGAGCAACGGTGCCCCGATGACAACAGCATTGAACAGATCTGGTCTTTGGGTATAGAGTACGCCAGCCATAAGTCCGCCATTGCTCCATCCAAAAGCCCCGATATGCTCCGGTGAACTGATCTCATTGTTGATCAGGTCTTCGGTCACAGCATAGAAATCGTTATAGCAATTTTGCTTCTTTTCGAGTCGGCCTGCCTGATGCCATGCCGGCCCGTATTCACCGCCCCCTCGGATATTGGCCAGCACATAAACCCCGCCTCTTTCTAACCATCCCAGGCCGATGGTATAACTGTAACTGGGTTGAACCGAAACCCCGAAACCTCCATAGGCATAAACAAGTGTAGGATTCTTGCCGTTGAGTACCATGTCCTTACGGCGAACCACAAAATAGGGTACGGAAGTTCCGTCTACTGAGGTGGCAAAATGTTGATCGATTACCAGTTCCGAGGCATCGAAGAAATTCTTTAATTTTTTGATCTGATTTATTCCGTTTTCATCGGCATGATAAAGTGTACGGGGGGTGATGAAATTACTGTACAACAAAAAATGTTCGTTGGTCTGATTGCTCGAAGACATCAGATTGATACTCCCAAATGCAGGCATCTCAAGCGATTTTCCTTTCCAGGCACCTTCTTCTAATCGATAACGCAAAAGCTTATTTTGAACGTCTTCCATAATATTGACCGTGATAAAGTCCCTTGATCCGCTCATGCCCACGTAGCTCGACTTCTCATCCGGAGCATAGATCGTATTTACCTCGTACTGTCCATCTAAATTATCGTTGAGGTCAAAACTGACAAGCGATCCCAGTTCAAAGGTTGAGTTATCCCGTTCCCAATCGGACTGAAGCGATAAGACGACCTGGCCTTTATGAAAGCCCTGTACCTGCGCATCCTTAGGATAATTAACCTGCTTGAATTGATCTCCGTCCAAATAATACAATTCCGATTCCCAAAATGTTATCATTCGATAGAGAAAAAGATGCATTTTTCCATCATCGTAGAAGGAGAGACCAAAAACCCCGACGTGTTCCGGATCGGTTTCAAAAATGATTTTGGCATTTTCGATACTATCCCCCCGCTGCAATAGTTTTACCATCCTGGGATATCCGGAGGTGGTAAGGGTACCCTCACCGAAATCTCTGGAGACCATGACTTTATTCTCATCTACCCAGGATACTCCGCCTTTGCTGGATTCGAATACAAAGCCACCTTCGGAGAATTCTTTTGTTTCCGAATTGAATTCGCGAATCACATTTTCATCGGTACCTCCGTCGGATAAAGCGAGGAGGCAATATTTATTTTCTGGGGGTAACCAGGTAGCTCCGGCAAACACCCACTTTTTGTTTTCTTTTTCAGATAACTTGTCCAGATCGAGGACAACTTCCCATTCCTTGCTATTATTGAGGTAATCGGACAAGGGCATACGGCGCCAGAGGCCCCTCTCATTTACATCATCTTGCCAGAGGTTGTATACGTTTTCACCGACAATGGTAGGAAAAGCGATCCGGTCTTTATCGTTGAAAGCTACCACATATTTCTGTCTGAGTTCCTCGAAACCCGGATAAGCTTCGAGCTTTTCCACGGTTTGTGCATTTTCTGCTCTAACCCAGTCGAGCGGCTGTTCTCCTTCGATCTCTTCCAGCCACATATGGGGGTCCTCCGATTCCTGAGCGGTCGTGAATTGAGTAGTACAAAACAGAGCAGTCAATAGTAGGGGTAGTAATGCGTATTTCATAGAGTAAGTCTTATGGTGTTTTTGGCATCCTGATTAAGGCCCGCCTAAAATACAAATAATTTATAGTGCCCGGTTTCTGGGTGAAGAGTTTAACAGTATTCGGGAAAGACATAGTCTATAGCCAGTTACCAGGTCTTCTCCATCAGGAAGTCATCCATAACAAAACCATTTCCGATATCCATCACCAGGGGCTTTATTTTTATAAAACCCAACCGGGCATAGGCAGTGATGCTTTTGGTGTTGTTCTTGTTTACCGTCAGGCTAATCCGATGCAATCCCTTATTGATTGCTTCATTTTCTATAAATCGCATCATTTTGCCCCCAAGTCCCTTGCCACGCAGCGTTTTCCTGAGATATATCTTGCTGAGAAAAAGCTCGGGTTCCCTCAAATAAAAAGAAAAATACCCAGCGGGAGCACTTTTGTGAAATAACAGGTAATACATGGCCCCTTCTTCCATCTGATCTTTGATGGCCTGGGCCGATTGAAAATGTTCAAGCATATAGTCTACCTGTGCTTTTCCGATGATCGGAGTATAATGTTCACGCCAGATCTCATCCGCGAGTTCCGCAACCTTTTGAATATCCGAAATGCTTCTAACCATTAGTATCCGATCTGTGGCCTCTGTCATATAAGCTGAATAATTTGGTAGTTTGTTGTAATCCCCAGTGCATCGGGCAATATCAAAAATAGACTTTTCGCGAGTATTTCGACCTATGGCCCGACCATGGTCTAATGCTATAGAGCAATTCAAATGAACGGCTTGGTATCCCTAGTTAGGAAGTGACTTTTATCATAGTTTCTCGACGGTAGTTCTACTATGTTTATGCAAGCTAATTCACCTCTTAATTAAACCACTAGAAATGAGAAGAAAAGTCCTGATCATGGGGGCCGCCGGCCGAGATTTTCACAATTTCAATACGGTTTTCCGCGATAACGAGCGTTATGATGTTGCAGCATTTACCGCGACTCAGATTCCCAATATCCTGGATCGTAAATATCCTGCTAGCCTGGCAGGGAGTTTATACCCGAATGGTATTCCCATTTATGATGAAAAAGACTTAAACAAGTTGATTCATAAGCTTGAAATCGATGATGTTGTTTTTTCTTATTCCGATGTTTCTTATGATTATTTGATGCATAAATCTGCCTTGGTCAATACCGCGGGAGCCAATTTTGTCTTATTAGGCCGTAAAGATACAGCTCTAAAGAGCACGAAACCCCTTATCAGTGTAGGAGCTACACGAACAGGTTGTGGTAAAAGCCAGACTTCTCGAAGACTGGTTGAAATCCTTATGGGACAAGGCCTCAAAGTGGTGGTCATAAGACATCCAATGCCTTATGGAGACCTGGAAGCCCAGCGGGTGCAGCGATATGCCCAGTTAGATGACCTTAACCGTTACGATTGTACCATTGAGGAGAGGGAAGAGTATGAACCACATATCAGCAGAGGTAATGTGATTTATGCCGGAGTGGATTATGAAGCCATTCTAAGGGCGGCCGAAAACGATCCGGATGGCTGTGATATTATTGTCTGGGACGGAGGGAATAATGATTTCCCTTTCTATGTATCAGACTTGCACATTACAGTAACAGATCCTCACAGGCCCGATGATGGGGTTAATTATTATCCAGGGGAGGTTTGTCTTCGAATGGCCGATGTGGTGATCATCAACAAAATCGATAGTGCGCGCCCGGAAAATATCGCCAAGGTTAGAACGCAAGTAAAACAATTGGTACCCGATGCCACTGTCATTGAAGCGGCCTCTCCAATAAGCGTTGCAGAGCCTTCGGTGATCACCAACAAAAAAGTATTGGTTGTGGAAGACGGCCCGACACTTACCCATGGTGGAATGACCCTGGGCGCCGGTACTCTTGCTGCAGAAAAATTCGGAGCTGCCGAGATGGTAGACCCAAGACCATTCCTGGTTGGTGAACTCAAGGATACTTTTGAGAAGTACCCTGAAATAGGGACCTTGCTTCCGGCTATGGGATACGGCGACCAGCAGTTGAAAGACCTTGAAGAAACTATTCAAAAGAGCGATGCTGAAGCCATTATCATAGGAACACCCATCGATCTTAACCGGGTGATCAATATCCAAAAACCTAATACAAGGGTATTTTACGATTTACAATCCATCGGAAAACCCAATCTCGAAGGTGTAATAGTCGATTTCCTTTCAAAAAAGGCACTAACTACGGCTGTAAAGGAGGAAGTAGGATAGGAGCCATGGGAAGTTCTGAACTATTCTGATCATCTATTCTTCAGTATGGCGTCTGCCATTTTAGGGTAAAGCTTACTCCCGTTAAAAATATGGTTTTGCCCTGTGCTTTCATATGATGATTTATAAGGAATGCTGAAGGCTTTAAACCTCAAAATATGAATATTCCCAGCCCAAGCCCAAACATCATTATTTTCTTTTAATCCGTCCAGCAACAAAACTTATTGATGGTTGTTTCGTTTGTGTTTAAAAGGAATTCAATTATGGCAAAATGAAGGCCATACGTTTATATATTATTTTAATTCTATTTAGCGTCAATAGCTTTGCGCAGGAAACGGGCTTTTATGGTTTGCAGGCAGCTTATAGCTATACCACGGGTACTTACTATCCTGCAGGAGGTGTTTCTATCGAAGGTTGGTTCGGTAAGCATTTTAGTATAAATTTTTCGGCCCTCTACGGTCCGATTAATGAGGATGCTTATTATTTTTCTACCGGAGGTGGACAGGCACTTGGGGTTTACCTGATTAAGAAGGGATTTGAAAATACCAGCGATCTTGCATTAGCCCTTCCACTGGGCATTATGAGTTTTGTAATACCGGAAAGCGTGGCGTACCGGATTCCGCTAGGCGGTCCCTCACAACTCGGACTTTATCTTTCACCATTTGGATACGAGCTTATTCGCAATACCTCTGAGAAAATTTCAGAAGAAAGGACAAGCTATGAACTTGGAATCCGCTTCTATCTGCAAGCCAACCACTGGATCATCGTGGTACCCCGGATAGGAATGAAGGGGTTTTATGGTGATCGCGATCTTGGTATAAATTATGGCCTCAGTGTTATGCTCAGGGGTAAACGCAAGGCATCAGCTAAATAAATCATGTTGGGTAATTATTTTACTCAGGTAGCGGTATCTTCTTGAAGTACATCAATGTATCCGGACAATTTCCATTTATAGATCGGCAGCGTATCTCGAGTGTACTACCGTTGATTTTACCACTGAAATGAAGCACATCTTTTTTCTTGTCTGAAGATTGATCGGGTATTCTACCACTTAATTTGGAGGGTGTAACCAGCTTGGTAACTTCTGATTTACGTTCTCCTAGGATAAAGCGAAGGCTGTCGTTTTCGATACTGAATTTGCTTAAACTATGCGCATAGTACCACTGGCCCTTACCTCTTTTTGGCTGTGTTTTATAATAGATCCCATAGTGCTTATTTTTCAAGGTATCGATCAATAAGTACTCATTTCGATGGCCATTCGAGGATAGATACTCATAAAAACCATTAACAGGGATACTGTCTTTGAAAGCCTTTGTTTCTGCCTTCGAATTCTGATTAGAATTACAGCCGATGATCAACAAAAGGAACATCAGCTTTGATAAATTGCGCATAGGCAAAGAGTATAAGCCAGTTTTGGATCTCATTATAAAGAGGGGAACATTGAAAGAAGAATCCGATTAAAAGTAAGAATTTTCCTCGGACTAGCCTCAATTTATTATGATATTTCTATTATTTAAGAACACTACTATACAACAGGGCCTGGTTAACAGTGTGTTCAATAATTTTCAGATGATAGTAAGGTTTAGTCTCCTGGATCCTGCAAATCGAATATTCCTTCGCCGAATTCTTGTTTTAGGGTCAATGAGCTCGGTTGCCATATCTCGGTGGTGTAGATAAAATTGCTGTCTAATGGATGCCCGCCAGCAGAATGAACGAGCCCCTGGTCTGTTGCCCAACGTGAAAATACCGAGCCTGAGACGGAGCCATCGGGATGAGGCTGGTAAAATAGGTAGGGTCTGTAAAGGGAATCAAGGCCAAAACTTACTTCGAAAATGCTGTCCCGATAAAAACTAAGTCGGCCTTCTTCATCAGTAACCACCCGGTAATTCCCTGGATCACATGCAAGGTCGTGAAGCAAGACATAAACATTGTGTTTATGACCATAGGCCCAATCGGCCAATTGTTCCTCGGTGAATAGCCTCATGGTATCCCGTTTATCATAATAATATACCTTCCCCGAAGCTTCATTGATGACTGCCTTAACATGAAAACTGTCGTTTTGCTGTTCGATAACCAGTTCGAAGGTATCGATAGCCCTCCAGATCTCGGAAGTATAGGGGAGAGGCATCTGGGGTTCTTTATGACGTGCTTTAATATAGAGGCTTTTCAAACGGCACCATGCCTCCTTTCCCCCGATGGCTTGAAACATGCTGTCTGCACGGACTATAGCTGCTTTTTCACCCAGAAAAGCGTTGGAGACCTTCTGGCGCGCCGTGCAGGATATAGCAGAAAAAAACCCAGCCAGGAGGCAACATTTAATAATTGTTTTCAGAGTCATCATTTCTATCTTGTCCTGAAATTAATACAACTTTCTATCAAACATTGCCGAATTGGCAAAAGCTTAAGAAATCGTGATCATACTTATTTACTAGACCTTTTAAGCAGTGAACATTATAAACCTTTGAAAAATAATAATGACCAGAGATAATATAGACTGGAATAACTTCATTGCTCATCCAAATTATTCGCCGATAAAAATTGATTTGGGAATATGCATGGTAACCAGAACATGAGGTAGATCGACCACCTCAGCAATCTTGAGATCTGCTGCCAGAGAACAAAGCATATAGGCCTCTTCCCAGTTCATATCGCGGGCACTAACCAGATAGTCAACCATATAGGTGGTAGCCTTTTGGGCGGCTTCATCTAGCGAAGTTCCAAAGCCCGTGGTCGCATAGTACGTATCCGATTCATATTGAGGCTCAGTTATCGCCATATCTCTGCGGATGCTCAGTCGATATCTTATGCGCATAGGACATTCCACAGCAGTACCGCAAACCTCACCAAGGCCCTGAACCGCATGGGTATCCCCGATAGAGAATAAGGCACCTTTCACAAATACAGGGAAATAAACGGTTACCCCTTTTACCAAATGCGGGTCGTCCATATTTCCTCCATTGGCGCGCGGTGGTATGGTGTTCAATCTTTCCTCGGTAGGTGGCGCTACGCCCATTACCCCTGCAAATGGTTTAAGCGGGATTATGATGCCATCGGCAAATTCCACCGTTTGATCCTGCTTATTCAGCTTATAGGTTTTAAACAATGATTTTTCCTCTTTATTAGGTAAAAAGCCAAAATCAGGAGCCAAGCCTGTCCAGCCCCAATCTCCGGGTTCAAGATCGAGTAATTCCACTGCCAGGACATCACCGGGTTCTGCACCTTCCACATAGACCGGGCCGGTAAGCGTATGTACATCGTCCATATCGATATGATGCATGTCCTCTTCGGTGGATTCATAGTTCAGCTGACCTCCGGTGGCTTCATGAGTATAGGCTTCTATCACGCTGCCATCGGGCACTCTAATCACCGGGCTGATCGCACTGCTGAATTTATTATGGGTAAGGTCGGCGGTCAGGGTAAAATCAGCATCCGGAAGCGCTGTATTGACCATCGCTGTTTCCTTGTCTTGATGATGGCATCCTACCAGTCCTAAAATGATTCCTGTGTAGATGGCCTTTTTGAATTTAAAGTTCATAGTGATTAAATGAATTATTCCGATAATAGGTTCCTCGTGCTAAAGTCAATACCGCAAACGATATTGAGAAAAAGTGATAGCCGGCATATTGAAAACCCCGGTAGGATTTGCACAAAAAGAAAATAACTGGTGTTAATATTTCGAAGTCTTGGTCTTATAGCGGTCAAGGGATGGTTGATCGTTAAAAATAAGAAAAAAACCGCTTATCATAAGATCTAAATATGACCTACTATCATCACAACATGAGTCGTCATATGCGCCAACATAGCTGTTTCGAGTCCTTTTCTCCAGTAAAGCCACCCGAAGACAACACCACCGATGGTATTGGTTAGCATGATATATGCAAATACGGTGGTATCAGGCGGCCCTGTGAATGCATAAACAGCAGGCAGATGCATTAGCGCAAAGAGCAAAGATGATATAAGGATCCCTATCCAGTATATATAGTTCGGTTTATGTCTTATAAAGCGAAAGAGGAGCCAGATGGAAGCACTCATCAACCCAAAACGAACAATGATCTCCTCGGTAAAACCACCATAGAGAAAACGCACTGCGGCATTCGGTCGGAAATAAGCGCCCAATTGCAGGAATTCCGCCGGAAGAAATGGTTGGAATACCAGCGTTCCCAGAATCATGATCAATCCGGCAAAAAGACCTCCACCTATACCAATGATCAACAACGGGTAAATATAAGGCAGCTTCTTTTGAAAGAGCCAATGCTCTAATACAGGCGAACTTAGTCCGACACTCTCATAAGTAAAGAGGCCCATTAGAATTCCCAGAATAAGAAAAATAGTCGGATTAACCAGCAACAAGCCTTTGATCTGCTCACTGGTATATGTCTCACTTAGTAATTCCCTGGCTTCACTAGGCAGGGGGAGCTCCGTAGTTAATAAGGACAAGACGCCCAAGAAACCGAGGGAAAAGAGCACTAAAGCGAATTTTAGCTTTTGGTTCATCGGCTCAGCACCCCCAATTTTAAGTTATTTAAATGTAAGAAATTTCCGCTAGTTATGCATTGTAGATTATATCTATTCAGAAAAAAAATCTATTTCCGTTGTTTCATAGCATACACAATTGGCCAATTTTGGGAATTTTTTCAGTTTGGGGTGCTTAAAACTGCCAAGGCATTGCATCCCGATCTTTTCCATCACACGAATCGACTTCATATTGATTTTTGGGGCAATAGATCTTACGTGCTTGAGTCCAATAACATTAAATGCGTATTCCAGGCATTTTTGGGCGCCTTCGGTGGCAAGCCCCATCCCCCAAAATTCTTTGTTTATTCTCCATCCGATATCGACGGAAGGTGTAAACGGGCTTGAGTAATCCTGATCACAGAGACCCAAAAACCCAAGAAACCTATCACTGTCCAGATGGTCTATAGCAAAATAACAATATCGTCGGGCAGCGTACATGTCCTGCATCCGTCGGATAAAATTACCGGTCTCCCCAAAAGTAGGAAGGGTGGGGAAGTACTCCATGACCGCAGGATCATTGTTGATCTCATAAAGTTTTGCTATATCGGTCTCACGCCAGTTTCTAAAACCCAATCGCTCGGAATAAAATTCGTATGTATCCACAGGCATTGATTTACGACTGGGAAAGGATTTTTTTGATCAATACGATCTGTCCCAGGTGATAATAGCTATGCTCCTGTAGTACCAGGAGATTCTGAAACCAGTTGCCATACTTTTCCAAATCCATTAGTTCTTTCAAGCGTTCTTCTGGCATCGATTCCAGGAGTTCAGCAAACTCCGTCGCCTCAGAAATACATCGATCGAGCATTTGTTGCCAGTCTGCTTCAGAGCGAATAGGGGGCATGTCGTAACTATACTTGTCATGTGCAACCAATGGCCCTCCCTTCAAAACTTTCAGGACTACATTCACATAATAATTTATATGAAAGACCAGCATGGCGATCGTATTCAAACCGTGGACCCTTGTGGTGGCCTGCTGCCAGCTCACCCCTTCCAGAACCTCTTTTAAGCTCGATCCTGTGAGACTGGGACCAAAATGAAAACCCTTAAAATGTTTGGCGAATTGTTGGTTAAAAGACATAATGGAAGTTGGTTTTAATTCAAATTGCTATCTGATGAAAAAAGCAAGAAGCATCCTGAATACAATCAGATAACATTTCATATCGTCCTGGAAAGGCCACCCTCCTTGCAGAGTATAAATCCATCTCGTGAAACTGCTATCTAATAAATAATTTTTGGACCGTCGGACATCTGTATTTCAGCAGTTAATTTTAACCCTGTTACCCTAGTAAAAGTTAGTAAAATATTTTTTGTGACGGCCACTTCTCAGATAATGAGTCAATAATTCCTGCAATACAGCAGGAGCTTTTCCCAATATTTCAAACCCCTGGTCTAATTCGAAATTCACACCCTAATTACTGATAAACTTTTCTATATATAGTGCTTCATTATAAGCTGATGACGACCTTTCCTAAATGCTTCCCCTGGCCGAAATATTCCAGGCGATCTGGGATCTCTTCCAGTGAATAGGGGCCGTCGATCACTGACTTTAATTTACCATCTCTGATCCATGAAGCCAGGGGTTCGAGACTTTTAT
>JAHEJJ010000043.1 GCA_024638915.1 Robiginitalea sp. | reverse complement strand
GAAAAAAGGCCTTTTTATCGTAGCGAGAGGGAGACTTGAACTCCCGACCTCAGGGTTATGAATCCTGCGCTCTAACCACCTGAGCTACCTCGCCGTAAGCGGCTGCAAATATAACGGTTAATTTTCAGCCGTTCAAAAAACACTTCCCAAAAATATTATCTGGCAAATATTTTTTTATCATATATAAATATATATATTGCTCGAATCTAATGTCAGTTTAAATGAGTGATAAAGTTAAGTTCGAGATCGAATTTGTAATACAGTCTTCCCCTCAATTATTATATCAATACCTGTCGACCCCTTCGGGATTATCCGAATGGTTCGCCGATAATGTAAATTCCAGAGGCGAGGTATTTAGTTTTATCTGGGACGGATCGGAAGAGCAGGCCAAATTGCTCAAGAGAAAGAGCGATGAATTCGTGAGATTCTGTTGGCTTGACAATGAAGATGATAGTTTTTATGAAATGCGTATCATCGTTGATGAGATCACCAAAGATGTTTCCCTTTTTATCACGGATTTCGCCGAAGAAGATGAAATTGAAGAGGCGAAAATGCTATGGGAAAATCAGGTATCTGATCTAAAACAGGTGCTGGGCTCAAAATAAAATCACAGGGTTGCAGTATATTTGACCCCGGTAAAATCGGGGTTTTTTTTATGGTCAATTTTAATGGGACCTTAGTGGACAAAAGCAGTCCTTTGTTTTCAGAGGCCAACAGGGCTTTTCGTTATGGTGATGGCCTATTTGAAACTATACGCAGTTTTGGGACTACCATTTTCTTTTGGGAAGATCATTACCTGAAATTAATGGCTTCAATGCGTATTTTACGTATGGAAATCCCCATGGAATTTACGATGGAGTTCCTGGCAGAGGAGATCTGTCGTGTTGTGGAGTCTGAGGCCTTATCAGGAAAGCCCGCGCGTATAAGGATTTCGGTATTCAGAAATGACGGGGGGAATTACGAGCCGCCATCTAATCGGGTTTCATACACCATCAGTGCAGAGGAGATTCCTGATCCTTTTTTCGTACTGGACACTGCACCTTATCGGGCAGAACTCTTTAAGGAACACTACCTGAATACAGGGTTATTATCAACTCTAAAGACGAATAATCGCATTCTCAATGTAGTAGGCAGTGTTTATGCCAGGGAAAGCAAGGTCGACAATTTTATCTTGCTCAATCATAAAAAGCAGGTGGTGGAAGGACTCAACGGAAATATTTTCCTTGTCGAGGGCAATGCGATAACAACACCTCCCTTGGCAGATGGATGTATCGACGGAATCGTTCGTAAGAATCTGATTGATATTTTGAAGAATGAGTCTGACTATGATTTGAGAGAAGCCAGTATATCACCCTTTGAATTAACGAAGGCCGATGAACTGTTTCTCACCAATGCGATTATGGGTATTCAACCGATAACCCATTATCGGAGAAAGGAATTCAACACTGCTGTTGCCCAAAAACTGACGGCAAAATTAAATGCAAAGGCAAGGATAAATTAATTAAGGCTGGGATTTTCAGGGGCGTTCGACCATAAGAGATAATCTCCGCCCAATTCGATCATATGCTCTTTCCAGAAGGCTTTGGTGGATTTTTGAATGATGTCACTTTCATACTGGTTAGGTACCACGATCCACGACTTCGATATCAATTCCTCGTCGAGTTGTAAACTCGACCATCCTGAATAGCCCAGAAAAAACCTGATCTCCTTCTCGGTGATCACTCCCTGATTGATCAGATCGACCGTAATATCAAAATCACCGCCCCAATAAATACCGTCGGATATTTCAACACTATTAGTGATCAGATGGGGAACTTTATGGATAAAATATAGATTGTCCTGTTCTACAGGGCCGCCATTGAAGACCTGTAGAGGGACTTCGATTTCGGTTATTAGATCGTTTATACTATAATCAAGCGGTTTATTAAGAATAAAACCTACCGAGCCCTCATCATTATGTTCGGCCAGCAATACCACAGACCGGTTAAAGGAAACGTCCCCGGTCAATGTCGGTTCGGCTATCAGTAGTTTTCCTTTTTTGGGTTTAACGCTCAGCATAGTAAATTAACTACAATCTAAAATAGAATAATTATTATAATTTACAAAAAGGTCAGTAAATCAAAAAACACCCCCGGTATGGAGGTGTTTTTTATATATTTTAAAGCGATGAATTAGTTTACAGAGTCGCTCAAATCTGAGCCTGCTTTAAACTTCACCACATTTTTAGCTGGGATATGAATAGTTTGCCCTGTAGAAGGATTTCTGCCTTCCCTTGCATTTCTTCTGGATACAGACCAGGATCCAAAACCTACTAATGATACTCTATCACCTTTTTTAAGAGATTTTTCAACATTCCCAAGGAAGGACTCAAGAGACTTCTTAGCTGCTGCTTTTGTGATACCAGCATCGGCGGCCATAGCGTCGATTAATTCTGTTTTGTTCATAATTTAATTAAATTAATTGTTGTTATATATTTTGTAAAGCTTTAACAAATTTATACGGATTTGCGGGTAACGCAAGTAAAATCAAGGGAAATCGGCGTTTTTGTTGATAACTTGAAATGTTTGTTGATAAAGTCACCCTGTTTTGTTTATTTCTCTCAGGTCAATAACTGTAGGCCTTCAGCTCATAAAGGCTCCATTTTGAATTTTTAACCCGTTTAAGAGCTCCCCAGCGGTCATTCTGCGCTTTCCTGCGAGTTGTAGTTCCACCAAGTATAGATAACCATCCTTTACGGTGACTTTTATATGCCTCTTATCAGCATAGATTTTGCCTGGCATATCCGAGTGGTCTTCGGCCTGATACTTGGCCAGATATATCTTTATTTCGGTAATCCGATCACCATTGTGTAAACGAGTCCACGCTCCCGGATAGGGACTCAGTCCACGGATTTGGTCAAAGATTTGACGACCCCCTCTTTCCCAGTCAATCCGACAATCTTCTTTATGAATTTTTGGAGCCATCTTGTGCTGGCCCTTTTGGGTCTGTACCCTGGTTTCCACTTCTCCCATGGCGACTAAACCTATGGTTTTCATCACCAGCCCGGCACCCAGCACCATCAACCGGTCGTGCAGCTCACCTGCCGTTTCATTTTCTCCAATGGAGGTGCGTTCCTGGAGGATAATTTCACCAGTGTCGATTTTCTCATTAATGAAAAATGTAGTTATACCGGTCTCATGTTCTCCGTTTATCACAGCCCAATTGATCGGGGCAGCACCTCGATAGTCGGGGAGGAGGGATGCATGTAGATTGATCGTACCATATTCTGGCATCTTCCATATCATTTCTGGCAGCATTCTGAATGCGACAACGATAAATAAGTTGGCATTAAGAGCTTTCAGATCAGATAAAAATTGAGGATCCCTGAGTTTAAGGGGCTGTAATAACTCAATTCCGTGAGTGGTAGCATATTTTTTTACCGCCGATTCAGATATCTTTCTTCCTCTGCCGGCTGGTTTATCAGGAGCTGTAATTACCCCAACCACCTCATGGTCCGAACGGTTGATCTTCTCGAGGGTGGCCACCGCGAATTCAGGGGTGCCCATAAATACTATTTTCAGTTTCCTCATCGGTTTTTTACGTATTCATTTTTCGAATTTACAGCAATAAGACGGTCTTCCAGCAAGGACTGCAAGGTCGAAAGCAAATGGTGTTCATTGCACGACAAGCGGTCGATCAATTCGCGGGAGCTATAAGCATGCCCTTCCAGGGCAGTGAGAATATCTTTCCTTATTCTCTCATCTTCTGAAGCCGGATTGTAGTTTCTGTCCAGACAAACATCACATAGGCCGCAGTTATGAAGGAGATTTTCACCAAAATATTTCAACAATTGTTTACTTCTGCATTGTTTTGTGTTCTCAATATAAGCAAACATTTGCTGTAGCTTCTCCGCTTTCATACGTCTTAATGCCTTTATTTCAGAAGCAAATCGGTAGATGGTTGTATCGTCTTCGCGAGGGACCAGGAAAGTAATATCAAGATCGGTGTGGCCAGCCTGATAGGTCATTATCCGATCTGCGTGAAGCCGTTCAAGTGCCTTTAAAACCAGATTTTCTTTTAAGGCGGATTTCTGAGCAATTAGCCGGGTATTGATCCTGGTTTCAAAATCGAAGACACCACCATACGTCCGCAAAAGGTTTTGTACCATCACGGCCAGATCACGGTTTTTTTCCAGATATGTCATCAATACTTTTTTGCCGACTATAAATTGTAACTGTGTTCTCCTCTGGAAATTTTGAGACATTGAAAGAACAGAGTACTGATCCAATATCCTCAAGCCATTATATACCAATGAAGACCTGAGTTTGTAGGCTTCGCAGAATGCATTAAAATTAAATTGGAAGGACTGGTCTTTACCCTCTCCAAAGGATATCTGAAAATAGTTATTCAACTTTCTATAGAGCAACTTAAGAAAAGTGGTATCTGGCAGGGAGTCCAGGAATTGCTCCCTGGCCTTAGATGGGTCGCTTGGGTCAAATATCAGCACAGCCTTTGCTACCGAGCCGTCTCTGCCCGCCCTTCCGGCCTCCTGGAAATAATTCTCGATACAGTCTGGGATCTGATAGTGCACCACTAATTCTACATCCGGCTTGTCAACCCCCATTCCAAAGGCATTTGTGGCGACCATAATCTTCATCTTGTTATCCATCCACAGCCTTAACTTTGTTTCCTTATCCTCTCTGGACAATCCGCCGTGATAAAAGGTTGCCGTTATTCCTTTTTTATTCAAATATGTACTGATTTCCAAGGTGTTTCTACGCGTTCTGGTATATACTATACCGCTTCGTTTAACCTCTTTGCACAGGGTATACAGGCGATTGTTTTTATTCTCATCTTCTACAACGCTGTAAGATATGTTTGGTCTCTGGAAAGAGTCCTTGAATGTTTGGAAATTTTCAAAACCCAGCTGCTCGCTTATGTCCCGGGCTACCGGTTTTGTAGCCGTAGCCGTTAGAGCAATCATGGTTATCTCTGGCTTCAAATCGCGTAAGATGCCGCATTCCAGATAGGCAGGCCTGAAATCGTGTCCCCATTGGGAAATGCAGTGGGCTTCATCGATGGCCCAAAGATTAACCGGCATGTCCGAAAGGCGTTCTTGTACGAGAGACTGCTGCAATCGTTCGGGAGACAGGTAGAGGAATTTATATTTACCGAACACGCAATTATCTAGTTGTTTGACCAATTCGTCCTGGCTTAGACCGCCGGTAAGACCGATGGCCTTGATATTGCGTTTTTTCAATTGGCTAACCTGATCCTGGATAAGGGCGATCAGGGGTGAAACCACGACACAGATACCATCTTTAATTAGCCCGGGGATCTGGTAACATAGCGATTTTCCCCCTGCGGTAGGCATCAGGGTCAATACGTCGTGACCCGCCAGAACAGCTTCAATGACCTCGAGCTGAGACCCCCTGAAATCTTGATGGCCCCAGTATTGCTTTAAGACGTCTATTGGTTCCTGGATCACAGAATAGATTTTATCAGATCGGTTACGAACACGCTGCGTTCCTCAAGGGTCCCATAAGGCAGGGTAACCGGATTGTAGTCGAACGCGATATATGTTTTTAATAGCTCCAGGTGAATGGCACTGGCCTGTTCAAAACTCTCAAACCGTTCTTCATCGCCCTGGTAGATCCCTTCCCAGGGCGGAAGGATCACTACTTTGTCGTATCGGTTATCCCGGCATGCTGTTACAAAATCGGGGCCATAGTCCTGATCGAAATAGTCCATATAAGCCAGCACATCCGGTAAGCCCCTATCGAAAAAAACAACAGGACCAGCATCCATAGAGGCCTTTTGAAATTGATTTAGGCGTCCATCGAGTATTCTTTGGTTAAAACGGTACGGGTTGTCCACAAAGACGAGTGGATTGCTTTTAAATGAAGCCGTATCACCGCCGTTGATCGCTTCAGAGGTTAAATCCCTGATGATCTCATGATAGCAGAGGAAACCATCTTCCTCAAGATATCGTACAAGTGAGGTTTTACCCGTCCCGGGTCCCCCGGTAATTACAATTCTTTTAGGTGTCAAAATACGAGACTATTTAGTACAAAAATAAGGATTAGGACGTTGCCCCAAAAATTTCCTTTGAAGCTGTATATTTGCAAAAACATTTGGATGGATACCGATAAATCGGATGAATTTTACGGACGACTGAAAGAAGAATTGCTCAAAACGAGTAGCTGGCCGTCGGACTATCTTTATAAATTCATCGTTCCGACCGACACAAAAAAAATCACTCAGATCACCAGTATTTTTGATAATACCGGAGCGGTGATAGAATCTAAGCAATCGCGGAAAGGCAAATATACCAGTTTATCGATTACCGTAAATATGAAAGATCCGGACGCCGTTATTGAAAAGTATAAGGAAGTAGGGCAGGTGAAAGGTGTTATCTCGTTATAAAGTGGTATTTGTCTCATAAATTTGTTAATTTGCGCCGGTAATTCGAATACTTCCAATCGAATTTTAATTTTTAACTACACTGATTTGAATCCAGTAGAAAACTTAGAGTACAACACCGAACGGTCGATGTTGATCATTCCCGAGTATGGGAGACACTTCCAGAAGATGGTCGACTATGCGGTGTCAATAGAAGATAATGAAGAGCGCAACAAGGTAGCGAAGGCTATCATCAGCGTGATGGGGAATCTTCAACCGCATCTTCGGGATGTTCCGGATTTCCAGCACAAGCTGTGGGATCAGCTTTTTATCATGTCCGATTTTAAACTCGATGTGGAATCTCCATTTCCAAAACCATCCAAAGAGGTACTTGAACAACGTCCTGATCCTTTGGAATATCCTCAGAATCATCCTAAATATCGATTTTATGGCAACAACATCAAACGTATGATCGATGTGGCGATAAAATGGGAAAAGGGCGATATGCGCGAGGGACTGGAATATGCGATTGCCAACCATATGAAAAAGTGCTATCTCAATTGGAATAAAGATACCGTTGACGATAAGGCTATTTTCAAACATCTTTTTGAATTAAGCGATGGCCAGATCGATCTGGCCTCCGATGGTGAAAATCTCACAGATGCCGGGCAGTTCCTAAAAACAAGGTCAGCCAAGTCTAATCGTGGCGGGACAGGCAAAAAAGGTCAGAGAAATACCAGTCGCGGTAAAAAACGCTACTAATCCACTCTTCCTCATATGGGTAAATTTGTCATAGAGGGCGGTCACAGATTACATGGTGAAATCACCCCTCAAGGTGCGAAAAATGAGGCTCTTCAAATTTTGTGTGCCGTATTGCTTACCTCCGAAAAAGTTTTGGTACATAACATACCCGACATTGTAGACGTCAATAAACTTATCGCGTTATTGAAAGACTTTGGGGTAAAGATTGAGAAGCTCGGCAAAGGCAGTTATAGTTTTCAGGCCGATACAATAGACCTGGACTATCTTCAATCTGATGATTTTAAAAAAGATGGCGGAGGCCTGCGGGGATCCATAATGCTGGTAGGCCCGCTACTGGGACGATTTGGGAGGGGATATATCCCCAAACCAGGCGGTGATAAAATAGGAAGAAGGCGATTGGATACTCATTTCCAGGGATTTATTAACCTTGGCGCTAAATTTCGCTACAATCGCGAAGAGCATTTTTATGGGGTAGAAGCCGAGCAGCTTAAGGGGACATTTATGCTCCTCGATGAAGCATCTGTGACCGGTACGGCCAATATCGTTATGGCGGCAGTACTGGCGAAAGGAACCACCACGATATATAATGCGGCCTGTGAGCCCTATTTACAGCAATTATGCAAGATGCTCAACGGTATGGGGGCAAAGATCAGCGGAATCGGGTCTAATTTGCTTGAGATCGAAGGAGTCGATGAGTTAAAAGGGACCGAACACCGGATGTTGCCCGATATGATCGAGATCGGCAGCTGGATCGGCCTGGCAGCGATGACAAAAAGCGAACTTACCATAAAGGATGTGAGCTGGGGAGACCTTGGCCAGATCCCGAACGTTTTCGAAAAACTCGGGATCAACATCGAACGTCGAGATGATGATATCTATATACCCGCGCACACCGATGGATATAGAATACATAATTATATAGATGGATCTATTCTCACGGTTTCTGATGCCCCGTGGCCTGGCTTAACACCTGATCTGTTGAGTATTATTCTTGTGATCTCAACTCAGGCCAGAGGAGAGGTTCTTATTCATCAAAAAATGTTTGAAAGCCGGCTTTTCTTTGTCGATAAACTTATCGATATGGGAGCGAAAATAATTCTCTGTGATCCGCATCGCGCGACGGTTATCGGACATGATTTTAAATCGAACCTCAAGGCTACTACCATGGTATCCCCTGATATTCGTGCCGGGGTCTCATTGTTGATTGCAGCGCTATCGGCCAAAGGCACTTCCACCATTCATAATATTGAACAGATCGACAGGGGTTATGAGGATATTGACAACCGGCTTCGAGCCATTGGTGCTCATATAGAAAGGTTTTCCTAATCTCAATTATATTCTGGCTTTTCAGCTCATTCTTTGCATTATCCTGGTTTGATGCGCAGAAAGCACATCATTTGCAGCAGGAAATGAAACCATTCTCTCTGGACCACGCAGCGCTGATCAACAACCGATCCGGGTCCAAAAAGCGATTTGAACTACATATCGGAGATCACATGGCCTTTATGGATTATATCCTCAACAAGAATAAAGTAATCTATCTCACGCATACAGAAGTTCCCGTTCCATTGGTAGGGAAAGGGGGTAGGCAATGCAATAGTTTCTAGAGTATTGGCGTACATTAGGGAGGAAGGTCTTAAAATGGTGCCCTTATGTCCCTTTGTTGCTACCTATCTTAAAGAACAACCGGAAGCCTCTGACGGGTTGTCAGCACCTGGTTTTTTTATCGGTTAGACGACGATAATTTCAAGGAAGGTCCAAACGAAAATCGCAGACCAAATCGCGGTTCTCCACCAATTGATCTGCACCATTTGCCGGAGCAGCGCCTTATTATGCTCTCCATTGGATATCTTTCGGTGGGCCGGAACAAAGTAAAGGAAGGTAATCAACCATACAGCAAGTACCATAAAGGAGACCGCAATATCGTATGGTGCTGATCTGCGAAGAAGGAATATAACGGCAATGATCAGCTGGCCGAACATCAATGGGACGACTACCAACGAGATCCGTTTGGTGTACTTACTGTGCCATGATATCAGATCATTCTTGTCATAAAACCGAAAACCAGGATAAATGACTAGCTGAACGAGTAATATCAGTATAAACAGTCCCAGATCGAAAAAAAAACGAAGAAGGTTAAGATCCATATTATTTTACTTCTTCACGACCATCAGGATAGCGGGCGAAGCGGCCTTTTTCTCTTTCATGTACCTGATCAGGATGCGGCCAGGGCCATCCGCCAAATCGGGTTAGACGATAATCTTCCATGGCTTTTTCGATCTCTTGTTGAGAATTCATCACAAAGGGCCCATATTGTGCCACCGGTTCTGATATAGGAACCCCTTGCAGTATCAATAAATGAGCCTTTTTATCTCCATTTTGTATTGAGGTCTCCACTTGCGGTTCCAGGTCTGCACCCTTTCCGGATTCAAGTATTTGGTCGTCTAGTGTCAAGGTATTCCCTTCATAAAAATAAAGACTTCGATTTACCCCTGTCCCTGCCTTGGGTAGTAGGAGTGTGCCATGTGGTTCTATATGAATGTTCCAGATGGCTACCTGGTGGTCAGGATTGTTGGCCCACGAATTTGGTGCCGGCACGGGTGCTTTATGGTCTCGCCATCGACCGGCTATTGTTTTTATCTCCACGTCCTTTTCTCTGATAACCGGAATCTCTTCGTGCCACAACATTTTAAAATGAGGCTCAACAAATTTTGAAGCCTTAGGAAGATTCAGCCAAATCTGGAATAATTCCAGGGGATTTTCCTCTTCTTGATCGAGCAAAGGGAACATCTCAGAATGCTGGACGCCACGGCCAGCGGTCATCCATTGAACATCCCCCTGACCAAACCTCCCCGCGGCTCCCAGCGAATCGGAATGATCACAATAGCCTTTGTTTACAATGGTGATAGTTTCAAAACCCCGATGGGGATGATATGGAAATCCGGGAACAGTATGCCCGTGATACATCCTCCAACCGTCCTTTAAAGTAAAGTCGTTACCGAGATTTCGGCCGTCCAGGGCAGCAGCTGGCCCCATTTGATCGTTTCCTTTTGGATAATGGTCCATATGATAGACACAAAAAAGAAAAGGGTCTTGGGTCTTCCACGGAAAACCTAAACTAAAACTTCGAATAATTGACTTTGACATATTGAAAATCAAATCTTTAATTAGTATTTTGATACGATACAAATGCTATTTTACGGCTATCGGGAGACCATGAAGGGACATTAATTGTTCCCTGTCCGCCCGTAAAAGAGCAAAGTGTTCGGATATTATTTGTTTTTATATTCATCAGCTTTAGGGATACATTTTGCATCGCCGGATGCCTGTCTCCCTGATCTTCAATATATGAAAGGAATACAAGGTATTGTCCGTTTGGAGAAGGATGTGGAAACCAGTTTGAATACTTATCGTCAGTGACTTGGATTTTCCGGGTGCCATCGCTGTTCATACGCCAGATTTCCATCTTACCTGTAGAGAAGGAATTATAGTATATGAAACGCCCGTCAGGGGTATAATCCGGACCGTCATCCAATCCCGTGGCATGCGTCAGACGTTTTTCTTCACCACCATTGATATCAATAGCATAGATATCATAGTCTCCATCCCGCCTGGCGGTATAAACCATTGTTTGGCCATCGGGCGACCAACCATGCCAGTAAGACGGCCATAGTGAAGTCACCAGTTTCGGATCACCACCCTTAAGGGGCATCGTATAAATTCGTGAAGTACCATCCGTATCGGGCTGCAGGTCATCGTTGTTGCTAATGGCAAGCCATATTCCATCTGTTGAAATACCATGATCGTTATTGCAGTTATCCAATGGAGTGGTATTTAAAATTGTTTTCTGGCTTCCATCCGTGGATAGCTGGTATAACAACCCTTGCTGATTGATAATAAAGAACTGACCGTCAGGGCCCCAGTTTGGGGCTTCAAAATGAGCCTGTTCCTTGTAAATCATAATGCGCTTATCAAATTCCAGGTCATAAATTTCGAGACTTGAGATCAGACTTGTGTTTTGGGCCCGCGCAGAACTAGTTGTAAAGACCATAATGATCAAGGAAATCCAAAAAAACGATCGCTTCATAGTCAGGTGGGTTTAGAGTCAGATCGTTTTATCCAAGTTCTTCCTCTGGATCGGTTAAGGAGAAAGCCTGGCAAATCAGATCATCAACTGACTTTTAGCCTTCAAAACCAATCTTGTTGTGCTGTCCGTCGCAATAAGGCTTATTTTCCGATGCGCCGCAACGGCAAAAAGCCGTTGTGCGTTTTTTAGATTCCTTCTGACCATCGGCTCCGGTAACTTCCAATTGTCCATGCACCAGTAATGGTCCGTTGGTCATGACTTCTACTTTTGTTTCTTCACTCATAATTTCCTGATGATTTTTACTATTGTTTTTAGAATAATATGATAGAGCTGATGAAGGACATTTATCAATTTGCTCCATCAGTTCTTTGGTACCTGCCTTTTCTGCCTGGATCCATGGTTTTTCCTCAGGCCGATAGACCTTGGGAAGTGTCTTTACACAGATCTCGGAATGGATGCATTTACGAGGTTTCCATACTACTGTTAATTCTCCGTTGCTATATTCTTTTACTATTTCAGTTTCTCCCATTTTCGAACCTTATTGGTAATTTTTATAGACTTTCTATAACCTCTTTTGTTGCTACACTAATTTCCACTGATCGGTGGAGGTCCGTCGATCATGGCTTCATATTGTTGGTTTCCTTTTTGTTTGATAAATTCTGCTTTGATATTTTCTACCAGTTTGGGATTTTCAAACAGGTCGAGCATGGTCATGCTCATCGCCTTGGCAGCATAGATCATCCCTTTATGGCCTATACTCATGCCTCCACAAGCTACAACAGCCCAGGAATGCCAGGGTGTATCCTTTGGGGCGGTGGTGACGCTGAGATTGATATTGGGTACATTCCAACTTACATCGCCCACATCTGTGGAACCCCCTCCCGGATCTTCCTTGGTGGCCTCAAGTGGTCTGATCTGACTGTCCATGCCCACCTGGGGCTTGCCGGTGATCTCCTGGATCTTTTTGGCAAAGGTCATTTCCTGCTCGTCATAGGTAATCGGCCCGAGCAATTCAAGGTTTTTTTGCATGACTTCCCCACCGGTACGATTCACCAACACCTCATAGATTCCCGAGATAAGTGATATTTTATAATCGACATTCGCCATAATAGCGGCACCTTCGGCCATTTCCTTAACCCGTTCATAAACCGGTATCATTTCGCTTCGTTTCGGATCGCGCACCCTAACCCAGATCTTTGAGTAATCAGGCACTACATTAACCACCTGACCGCCATCCTGAATATGATAGTGAATTCTGGTGGATGGTTTTATGTGTTCCCTGTAGTAGTTTATACCGGTGGTGTAGAGTTCCAGGCCATCGGAAGCACTCCGGCCGTTCCACGGATCTGCCGAGGCATGGGCCGCCTGGCCGAAGAATTCGACCTTGAAATCCACCAGCGCCAATGTGCTCTGAACATCTGCTTCCGTTGAGGCGCCCGGATGCCAGCTGATATTCACATCCACGCCATCCCATAGTCCGGCCTCAACCATCCAAATCTTTCCAAAGAATTTCTCCTCGGCTGGCGTACCAAAGAATTTTATGGTTCCTGAAATCTTACCCTGATCGATCAATTCTTTGACCGCAATAGCAGCGCCAAGGCTCGCTGAGCCAAAGAGGTTATGACCACATCCGTGGCCCGCAGCGCCTGCTTTCAAGGGTTCTTTTGTGGGTTGCGCTTTTTGGGAAATACCCGGCAGGGCGTCGAATTCTCCGAGGACACCAATAACGGGTTTGCCCGTACCATAGGTGGCCACAAATGCCGTTGGCATTCCTGCAACACCGCGTTCTACCTTAAATCCATTTTCTTCGGCATAATCCGCCAATAACTTAGAGGACTCAGCCTCCTGAAAAGCGGTTTCAGCCTGTGCCCAGATGGCATCACTAAGCTGAATGAGTTCCTGACGGTGCTCATCGACCGAGCCGATGATCGTTTTTTTGTTCGCTTTTATTTTTTGAGCAGATAATGAGGTGCCCAACATAAGGAGCGCGGCTATTAGAAGTGCTTTTTTCATAGATAAAATTGCTGGTTATTAATTGTGTTTTTCATTTGAGTGTTTGTGCGAGGTTTTGATAATTTCTATTGGTACTGACTGGTTCACCTCGCTAAGACGTTTAAATAAAGACAGGACTTGCCGGTATTGTATTTGCCCATATTTTTTGGTCGGGATTGTTTTATCTACCGCCATGTAAAAATATTACAGCTAAAAATAAGCATTACGATTTGGTTCGACAATAAATAAAGCCATTACCCTACAAGACCCTTTTTATCGGTTACTTCAGCCCTTATTCCTTTTCGATCGATTATTCTTCAACCGTAAAGCCTATGAATCGCCTGAAGAAGCTAAACGAATAGAGTGTTATAGATAAACTATCAGTTAAGGGCTTCTTTATAGGTCTCCAGGCATCGTTCCCTGGCGAATTTGTGCTCCACGATAGGGGAGGAATAATCTTCACTCTGGTATTCCGGTACCCAACGTGCAATGTACTGTCGGTCCTTGTCGAATTTATCGGCCTGGGTATAAGGGTTAAAGATTCGAAAATAGGGAGCGGCATCTACGCCGCTGCCCGCAGCCCATTGCCAGTTCCCCACATTACTGCTGAGTTCGAAATCGAGTAATTTCTCTGCAAAATAGGCCTCACCCCATCTCCAGTCGATCAAAAGATGTTTACAAAGAAAACTGGCCACCAACATCCGCACACGATTATGCATATATCCGGTAGTATTGAGTTCCCTAATGCCAGCATCGACAAGTAAATAACCGGTATGACCATTCTTCCAGGCTTCGAATTCATCTTCGTTGTTTCGCCATTTTATCCTATCGTATTTTGTTTTGAATGACGTATTGACCGTTTCGGGAAAGTGCCATATGATCTGCATGAAAAATTCGCGCCAAATGAGTTCATTCCAATATGTTTCGTTTTTCTGATCTATAGCCCTTTGCATTACCTCCCTTATCGAAACGGTGCCAAACCTGAGATGCGGACCTATCCTCGAAGTACCTTTTTCCTTTGCCGGGAAGTTCCTGGTAGCCTCATAGTTTGCCAGGAGTTGTGAAGACCAATTATAAGCAGGCACAGATATGGAAGATTTTTCAAAACCTATATCTTCCAATTTTTGCCATGGCAAATCACCATTGACGATGATGTTTTCCAGGAAATCTTCACTGGGACTAAACCGAAGAGCAGAATCTTGGTTAAACCTGGATTTCCACTTGTTCTTGTAAGGGGTATAGACCACATAAGGATCACCATCGTCTTTGGTGATATCCTCTTCTTCAAAAATCACCTGGTCCTTGGTTAGATTAAACTCTATATTCTCAGATTTCAGGAATTCTCCAATTTTTTTATCACGTTCAAGTGCGTACGGCTCATAGTCTTTGTTGGCATAGACAGCCTGAATATTATATTGTGAAATTATATCACGGAAGGTTTGCAGTGGAAGACCATGAAAGACGCCTAGGGAGCCTTTTGAGGTGCTTTTAAGCGTATCGCGCATCTCTACGAGATTTTCGTAAATGAAGCTGACTCTGGGATCATTTGACGGCAAGTCCTGAAGGATTTCCTTATCGAAAATAAAGATAGGCAAAACGTTGAGCCCCGATGTAAGTGCAGCATGCAATCCACGATTATCATGGAGCCGCAGATCTCTCCTAAACCAGAATATGACGACTTTCTCTTTCAATTCATGAAATATTGAGGGTAGAGATACCACCGTCTACTCCAAACGTCTGGCCTGTAATCCAACTTCCCGAATCGGAGAGGAGCAGGGCTGCTAACTGAGCGATGTCATCAGTGCTGCCAACACGCTTTAAAGGATGGCGTTCGGCCATCATTTCTTTTTTACGATCATTATTTAGCAAACGGGAGGCCAGGGGCGTATCTACCAGAGATGGTGCGATTACGTTGCATCGAACTCTGGGGGCATATTCTGCCGCTAAGGCCCGTGCAAAACCTTCTACGGCCCCTTTTGCAGCCGCTATGCTTGTGTGGAAAGGCATTCCGGTCCCAACCGCTACAGTGCTGAAAAATACCATAGAAGAACCATCGGCCATTCGCGGCATTAATTCCTTCAAAACACCTACCATGCTGAAGAAATTGATCTCCATGTCTTCCCTGAAATTTTCGTTAGACAACATTTTAAATGGCTTTAAATTAATACTTCCGGGACTGTAAACAAAACCGTGGATTTCCTCTGGTATTATCGTCATATCGAGTTGGTCGTTTTCAGCATCGAATGGAATATGAGTTAGAGGAAATGCTGAAATATGGTCGTTGGTTCGGGAGGCGATGTATAAATGATGATCCTTCATCAGGATTTTTGCCAGATCAAGGCCAATACCATGCGAGCCTCCAATCATTACTATATTTTTTTTCGGTGTCATATGCTGATTTTTAAATTATTCTACCATCACTTCCGCAGGGCCTCTTTTTAATTCGACTTATTGATGAAGTCTGCGGTATTATTCTATGCTCATTTTACTGATTGATCCTGGCACTGTCCCGAAAATTTCATCGAGTTTTTCCGTCCTGAATTTGAAGATGCTCTTCAATTGGTTTTTTACCACCAGCCCATGCATCACGCGACCCAACAGACCCAGGGGTAGTTTATAATCGATTATATCTTCCATGATGACCCCATCTCCTTTGGGACGAATAAAATGTTTGTGATGCCAGAGTGAGTAGGGGCCGAAACGCTGTTCATCTACAAAATACTCCCCTTGTTTTACATGGGTGATTTCTGTAACCCAGTGGGTAGCAATTCCCTTAAATGGGTAAACCTTATACTGAATGATTTGACCCGGGAACATAGGACGATTACCACCGGACATTATCTCAAAGCCCATATGCGGAGGAGTTATCACACTCAGGTTAGCCGGACTTGACAAAAATTCCCAAGCCTGGGCCGTACTGATAGGCAGCTCCTGAAGGGAATGCAGACGATATATTTTCATATTCCAAAAGTAAAAGGCATTTTGTTTAATTAAAAAGATTTATTGTTAAACAATTAATAAATCAAAAGATTTTGGATCACTATTTAACCATAAAGCACATAATTTAGTTCTATTTCTGCCGATGTATTATTATTTTTGAAAATACTTCCCCGATTCATTACATTACAGTCAGATAACCCCACATGAAGAAGCTAAAACTTTGGTATTGCTTTCTCTTGCTCACTCCTGTACTTTCAGGCCAGCAAACGGTTACACTCGAAGGTGTTCTGCCCGCCACGGTTAGTGAGTCATCCGGGTTGATCTATCACAACGGGCGACTTATCACTCATAACGACTCAGGGAATAGTGCAGAACTTTTAGAGATCGATATCTCCTCCCTTCAGGTAACTCGTGTGATCGCCATAAGCAATGCCCAAAACATCGACTGGGAAGATATAACCCAGGACGATACTTATATTTATATCGGTGATATCGGGAATATAAATGGAAGTAGGACCGATCTGGGAATATATCGTATCAGAAAATCTGATTATGACAGTTCCGATAGTGTTACGGCAGACTGGATCGGTTTTAGTTATTCCGACCAGCAAAGTTTTCTCGCCACGCCCACATCTGATTGGGATGCCGAAGCACTAACCATAATCGGTGGCCAGCTAACCCTTTTCACCAAGCGATGGCGAAGCGGCGGAGCCACGGCCTATATTATACCAAATACTCCTGGAGAGCACACGGCCGAGAATATCGGCACCTCCATGGTCGATGGATTGGTAACCGCTGCTACTTTTAACACTGGCTCGAATACACTATATCTTTTGGGCTATTCTGAGTTTTTACAACCTTTTATCGTACGATTCCAGGATCTGCCCGGACCTCTCTCTTTTGGCGGTATAGGGCAACAGATCAATTTGGATATTGGGTTTGGACAGGCCGAAGGGATGTGTTTTGTAGATCATAACACCTTCTACATTTCTACCGAGCGCTTTGAAAATACCAGTCCCCCAGTAGTACTCGGGGCAAGTTTATACCGATTGGAAACCGATGATGATCCGCTAGACGGTCCACCACCAGCAGAAGAAGACCCTATGCCCGATCCACCACCAGTACCGGACGAAGACCCTGATGGTGAGCCCGATCCCAATCAAGACCTTGAGGACGAGCTGATACTTTTTCGCGATTTCGGCTCTTCCTCACTGCAGTATGTGCTCAATACCGAAGACGACGTTTTTGGTATGGCGATCTACGATGTTAAAGGCAGGCGCATAAGATACCTCGCCGAGAGTGAAATGGAGCGCGACGCGATTGATATCTCCACACTGGAAAGATCAGTTTATTACCTCACATTTTACCTGAGAACTAAAATCCTGTCCAAAGCATTTATCTCTGATTGATTGAAAGCGAATCACCCCATATTTAAGTATTTGTTAACAATGGGACACGAGGCTTATCTTTAGTTTTATACCAACTTATTAAACCTATTAACGATGAAAAAATTAACGATTCTGATTTGTGCTGTGCTATTATCCTTTTCAGCCCATTCACAACTCCAAGTACCACAACCTAGTCCGGCTTCACAACTAAATCAAACGGTCGGTCTAACCGAAGTGACCGTAAAGTATTCAAGACCTTCTATGAGAGGAAGGACAATTATGGGGAACCTGGTCCCTTATGACAAAATTTGGCGAACCGGTGCCAACGCCAGGACAGCCATCTCATTCTCTGACGACATTGTTTTCGGAGGTACTGAGGTAAAAGCGGGAACCTATGCTATTTTTACCAAACCGGGTGCTTCTTCATGGGAAATATATCTCCACGATATTGAGAACGGTTTTGGGACTCCACAGGAAATGGAGGAGAGCAAGGTTGTAGCCAAAGCTACTTCAGAAGCTTACATGATGCCTGAAGATGTGCAGACATTTACGATCACCCTGGATAATCTGCACAACAATGGAGCCACATTAGGGCTGATGTGGGAGAAGACCTATGTGGGTGTTCCTTTTGAGGTTCCTACCAAGGCCAAAGCTAATAGCAGTATAGAAACAGTTTTTGCCGGGCCAACTGGCAACGATTATTTCGCAGCCGCCAATTATTATTATTCCGAGAAAATGGATCTGCAAAAAGCCAAGGAGTGGATCGACAAAGCGGTAGCATCAAATGATAAAGCATTCTGGATGTCAAGGCAACAGTCTTTGATTTATGCTGCCCTCGGCGACAAGCAAGGCGCTATCAAAGCGGCTAAAAAGTCATTGGAAGTAGCCGAAGCGGCCGGTAATGCAGACTATGTTAAAATGAACAAGGATTCCTTAAAAGAGTGGGGGGCACTTTAAAATGTCTTCCTCTTGATGAGATCAAAAACCCTGGAGCTTGCTTCAGGGTTTTTTTTATGATTTTAGAGAGGGGTGCCCGTGCATACGGTCGAAAATTTCGACAAAAAATGCCAGTATGATCACCAGGGCACATCCGAATGCATTGAGCCACAGGTATGACATCCATTCAAAATACCAGCCAAAGATGACGATGATCTGAGTGATGATAGCAGAGATAAATACAGCATTACCCCGGACATATCTAAAGAAAAATGCCAGCAGGAAGATTCCCAAAACATTGCCATAAAAAATAGAGCCGATTATATTCACCAGTTGAATAAGGTTATCGAACAAACTAGCCACGCAGGCTATAATAATTGCAATAATTCCCCAGATAAGAGTGAAAGTCTTGGAGACCGTGACATAGTGCTTGGGTGAATATTCACTCTTTCGGTTGCGTTTGTAAAGATCCAGGGCGCTGATCGTGCCCAGTGCGTTCAATTCAGAGGCCGTGGAAGACATGGCCGCTGACAAGATCACGGCCAGGAGTAAACCTACAAGTCCACGAGGCAGGAAATTAAGGATGAAGTGAATAAAAACATAGTCCTTATCGTTGGTCTCCACGTCTTCATCGGCTTTCGTAATCAAAGTTTTAGCGGCATCCCTGTTCCTTCTTTCCTTTGAGTTAACTTCGAGCAATTGATTTTGGGCTTCGATGGTGCTGTCATATTCCTTCAGATCCAAGGCAGCTGAAAACTGATTTTGCGCCATTTTCTTCTCATCCTCAATCGACTTATGGTTTTCCTCAAGTATTTTATAATCAGAAGAAAGGGACGATTCGTGAACCGCATTGGTGGCAGCCGGATTAAAATTTAATGGGGAAGGATTGTACTGGTAAAACACAAAAACCATAACTCCGACAAGCAGGATGAAGAATTGCATAGGGATCTTAAGCAAGCCGTTAAAGATGAGCCCGAGCTGACTCTCCCGTACGGATTTACCTGAAAGATATCGCTGGACCTGGCTTTGATCGGTCCCGAAGTAGGCAAGCGCCAGGAAGAATCCGCCGGTAATCCCGCTCCAAAAAGTATAGCGGCTACTGGTGTTAAAATCAAAATCGAGGATATTGAGCTTACCACTGGCACCGGCAACTTTTAATGCTTTACTGAAACTGATATCGGAAGGCAGGTAGCCCAGAATAAAGAAGAACGCCATGAACATTCCGATAAAGATGATGAACATCTGTTGTTTTTGGGTAACATTCACCGCCCGGGTTCCCCCGGAAACGGTATAGATGATCACCAGGATGCCAATAATGATGTTAAGTGTCCGCAGGTTCCAGCCAAGAACCGCAGACAGGATAATGGAAGGGGCAAAAATGGTAATGCCGGCTGCTAAACCCCTTTGGATCAGGAATAGAAATGCTGCGAGCGTTCTGGTTTTCAGGTCGAACCTTCGCTCCAGAAATTCGTAAGCCGTATAGACCTTTAACCGATGATACAGGGGTACGAAAACCATACAGATAACAATCATCGCCAAAGGTAGCCCAAAGTAGAACTGAACAAATCCCATACCATCGTGAAAGGCCTGGCCTGGTGTTGAAAGAAAGGTGATGGCACTGGCCTGGGTAGCCATAACAGAGAGGCCAATGGTCCACCATTTGGCCTGTTTACCACCCAGAACGTAATCGTCCACATCCTTGCTTCCTCTGGTACGCCAGACACCATATCCGACAATAAAAAGCAAAGTGCCCGCCAGGACCGTCCAATCGAGTGTGCTCATACTAGCTAAAAGATGTCATTATCAGGTAAAAGACAAGGATATACAGGGTATTGAAAATCAGCACCCAACTATATTGTCTTTTCCATTCGAATTTCGATACCATACTAACCTTTTATTGGATTTTCGTTTTCGACACTCGATTTTCCAATGGATAACATATTGGCAAACAATTTATATGCACCAGGAACCCCAGCAGGAAGTTCCCTGAAAAAACTAAGTCCAGTATAGATGTAATGGCCCTTGCCGTAAGGTGCCACCAGCAAGCTGCCTTCTGTGGCGGGTTCTCCCTCGTCCTGCATCGACAGGATTGGGGTAAAAGCCTCATCCCATTCGCTTGGAAAATAGAGTCCCCGTTCCTGAACCCATCCTTTAAAATCTTCCTTTGAAATAGGATTCGGGAAATTTACCACAGGGTGATCCGGGGCAATGATCTCCACGGCCGAGTCTTCGTCGGTCACCCGGTCTCTTGACAGGGTAATTGGAAAGGGAGCTAGCCCTTTTAACTGAGGAGCCCATCTTCCGGCAGTATTGTATTGGATAATTAGGTTTCCGCCTTTCTCTACATAATCGAATAAGAACCGTTGCTTAAACTTTAAGTTATCGATAACATTGTAAGCCCTGATGCCTGTTACCACAGCGTCATATCGATCGAGGGTACCTGCTTCTATATCCAGGGGGTCAATAATATGCACCTTATAACCGATTTGTTCAAGGCTCTCAGGTACCTTGTCCCCCGCACCTACAATATAACCGATGTGCTCGCCCGATTTTTCGATATTGAGGCGTACTACTTTAGCCCGTGATTCCAGGAGTACCGATTGAGCAGGAATATGATCGTAGTCTATAGTGACCAGTTCTTTGCTTATTGCCCT
>JAHEJJ010000004.1 GCA_024638915.1 Robiginitalea sp. | reverse complement strand
GCCTATCTCCGGTTGTTTGGTATTTACATCAAGACCATGGTTTTTAACGGCTTCATAAAAATTGCCACCATATTCTTGTCGGCCCCAACAATTAGGACATAAACCTTCCGGAGATTCTTCCTTCTTAACCTCTTTGTTTGATTTCAGGTAGTTGACAAGACTTTTGATTAATTCCATAATGCTGAATGTATACTCCATCTATTTAATCGCCCAACAAGTAATTTGGGTCGATAATTTGTAATCATACCTCAATTGACATTCCCTCTCGGGCCAGTATACAATCTTTAAACCGATCCTGACACTGTTTTTCAATATTCCTTAAAAATTCATCATCGTGGTCGGGGTCGTGATGAGTCATGGCCAGCATTTTCACGCTAGCCCTTTCGGCCACTTCAATAGCCTGGTTAAAACTGCTGTGTCCCCAGCCTTTGTGGGTGAGCAATTCCTTATCTGTGTACTGGGCCTCATGGATGAGCAAATCGGCTCCACGTGCAAAATCTACAATATCCTCATTGATAGAATTTCCATGTTCCAGGTCGGTGCAAATAACTATCGATCTATTGTCTACTTCAATACGATATCCCCAGGATACCCCCGGATGATTCTGCTTTATAGCCTTCAGCACCACATCCTCTTCTTCCAATACGTCGGCCTCGGTAAAATCGAAATTAAATTTGGCACCCATATTTTCCAGTTGGATGGGAAAATACTCCTCCAGCATGAGATTTTTGAAAATAGTTCGAAGGTCCGTGAATTTACCCCCTTCTCCCACGGCACCAATGTTTATTACACGATTAGGGTTATAAGCAGGATCAAAAAACGGGAGTCCCTGAATATGATCCCAATGAAAATGGCTGAAAAAGATCCCGATCTCCTTTTGCTCGGAAAACTCCTTATTGATATGTTTCCCCAATGCCCTGATCCCTGTACCGGCATCCAATATCCCAATGCTGCCTGTGTCGTGTCTGTGGAATCCAATACAAGTGGTATTCCCTCCGAATTCGAAATAGTCGGGGTCACATATAGGGATCGAGCCGCGGGTTCCGTAAAAGGTAGTGGTGACTTTGGTCATAAAAGTTAATTAAAAATAAATGAGACACCAAGAAACGGTCCCAGCACATTTACCCGGGTACTGAGCGTTTCCCCATTATTAACGTCTTCTCGTCGAAATCTGAAGTTCCGGAAACCCGCATTGATGGTAATAAGACGCGATACTCTAAATGCATTTAAATAAGTGAAGTCGTACGCCAATTTGGAGGAATCACCGATGCCAAAGCCCCCAAAATTGATCCAAACCCCCAGGATTACGGCCCTCGCCAGACTAATGGTTGTACGGACACCAATCATCATATCCCACCATTCCTGTTGCTTGTTGAGCATTTCCTCCAGAACCGGAGATCCTCCTATCGCCACGGCAAAGTCTACCCCAATATCGTTGCTCCAGTACTTGGCACCTGCCAGCGCTTCGATAGACCAACCATCGATTACCCGGTTGTCTTCCATTTCAAAGGTTTCGTAAAGAATATAGGAACCTTTTATATCGATAATTCGCTGTTTCAATTCAAAATTGACAAAAATGGGTTCATCCGAAAGATCTTTTCCCAAATTAGCTATGGTTCCGTCTATAGAAAGGCCAAACCTCTTGTAGCGGGCACTGGCCACAAACTGAAAGCCAAAATTGGTCAGGGAAGCAAGGTCGCCAAAAGACTGCCGGATCTGTTCTCCGCCAACAGTGGTAGATTGTGAAGCCAGCAATGCATAGGGCGTAAAGCTGTAGCTCCAGTCCTTACGGTCTGCTTCGTCATAGAAATTGCGGTTCGTTACCTGAGCGGTAGCCGAACCCAAAAATGCAAAAACGAGTAAAAATAGGGAGTAGTTTTTCATCGGATTGTACTTGGTTATTCCTGAATCGGCTGCTATTGTAATGAATTCTCAATATAGTGAGATTCTGGCAGATGCGCCAATTTTAAACCTGTTCTGATTTCATTTTCCATAGTCCTTATGGATCGAACAAAAATAAATATATTCGTAGCCCATGGATTATTTTGTCATCGCCAGTGCCCTGGTATTCATTTCGGCATTTTTTGGCTACCTCAATGTGAGGTTTATAAAGCTTCCCAATACGATCGGTCTTACGGTGATCACTATTGTCTTTACCTTTGGCGTTTTTGCCTTGAGCTATGTCGATGATACGCTGCTGGAAGCCGAGCGCTATATCATCACCCAGATTGATTTCAGGTCTGTTCTGCTCGACATTATGCTCAGTTTCCTATTGTTTGCCGGGGCTCTGCATACCGATGTGCAGAAATTGAAGGAACAGCGCTGGCCGGTCCTGGTATTCGCTACTTTCGGAGTGTTGGTGTCGACCTTTTTAATCGGGGCCGGAGCCTATTTAGTATTAGAGTTTATGGGCCTGAACATTCCTTTTATTTATTGCCTGCTATTTGGAGCCTTGATATCCCCTACAGACCCGATTGCCGTTCTTGGTGTTTTAAAAAAGGCAGGGGTCCCTAAAAAACTTGAGATCAAAATTACCGGAGAATCACTCTTTAACGATGGGGTTGGAGTGGTCATTTTCCTGACTATTTTCGGCTTGGCGAGCGGTACTGGGAATGATTTTGATTGGAGTGAAACTCTCGGTCTGTTTGCTGAGGAAGTTATAGGGGGTTTGATGCTGGGCGCATTGCTGGGTTTTATCACTTTTAGGTTGATGAAATCTATCGACGATTACGATATGGAAGTGATCATCACCCTGGCCACCGTGATGACCGGGACAGTGGTCGCACAATATCTTCACGTTTCTGCGCCGCTGGCTATGGTTTTGGCAGGTTTGATCGTCGGAGGCAAAAGATCGAGAGATCAGGCCATGTCGGGCAAGACTGAGAACTATGTGGATAAGTTCTGGGAATTGATCGATATTCTGCTCAATACCATACTTTTTGTACTTATTGGGATGGAGATCCTTGTGCTGGACCTCGAGCCGGAATATATTATCGCCGGATTGATAATGATCCCGGTAGCGTTGCTCTGTAGATACTTATCCTTAATTGTTCCCGTTAACTTATTCAAAAAACGCTTGGATTTTGTCCCGAATACCACCCTCCTCATGACCTGGGGCGGACTCAGAGGGGCAATTTCAATTGCTTTGGCTCTGGGGCTCTCAGAGGGAATGCACCGCAACCTGTTCCTGGTGATCACCTATGTGGTGGTTATTTTTTCGATCATTGTTCAAGGACTTACTGTGGGTAAGTTGGTAAAAAAATTAGAACGAATTGGTTAGAAATGCTCAGCCGTTTAGCGCTGGAAAAGCGTTGCCTAAAATCTGATGGTAAATTAATTAAACGGGATAGATCACTACTCTTCCTGTTTCTTATTTTAGCGAATAATTATTCGTATTTTCAATGTATATCCTTCATGCCTAAATGATAGCATTATCTGCCTCGTATTCCGATCCCCTGATTATATTTATTTCACTCGTGGCCATTCTTATTATTGGGGCAGTCCTATTGCTCAAAAGGATCAGGCAACCCTATATTATTGGATATATTCTGGTCGGAGCTGTTTTGGGACAGTCCGGGTTCGGGTTAATTGACGATACTACTACTATAAATCATTTGGGAGAAATAGGAATCATATTACTCCTGTTCTTTATAGGTATGGAAATCAACCTCCCCGATTTTATAAAACAATGGAAAGTGGCTGCGGTGGGTACTTCGCTGCAGGTACTTCTGAGTATTGGCTTCCTGTTGGCTGTGGGATATTTATTCAATTGGCAAATTCAAAGGTCCATCATCCTTGGCTTTGTGATAGCGTTGAGCAGTTCCGCCGTGATTATCAAACTCCTTTCAGACAAAAAATTAACGAATACCCGAATAGGCAAAAATGTGCTGAGTATTTTGTTGATGCAGGATATAATTATAGTGCCTCTTTTGATAATATCGGCCTTACTGGGTGGGCAAAAGGGATCTCCTAAAGAGATCTTGTTGAATCTGATCGGAGGCGCCATCATCATCCTCGCCCTGGTTTATATTTACAAGAATAGATCTATAAAGCTCCCTTTTTCCAAGGCCATAGAAAAAGACCACGAATTACAGGTTTTTTTGGCGATCCTGTTTTGTTTCGGTGGAGCACTCGGAGCTTCTATATTTGGATTATCGCCTGCATTAGGGGCTTTTGTAGGAGGTATGATCATGCACGCTTCCAAGGCTACACATTGGATCTTTGATACCCTTAATTCATTCAGGATTCTATTTGTCGCCGTTTTCTTTATCAGTGTCGGGCTGCAATTGGATTTCAGTTTTATCCTGGATCATATCTGGCCTATTCTGGTAGTGCTACTCTGTGTTTATATAACAAATCACCTGATTAATTCTTTTATTCTGAGGCTGTTTTCCTGTTCCTGGCCCGAGTCGATCCTCGGTGGGGCCCTTCTGGCTCAGATCGGGGAATTGAGTTTTTTGATCATCACCGCAGCCTACAGTATGAATATTGTGGAAAGCTACAGCTATAAATTTGCTATTAGCCTTATTTCCCTTACACTGATTATCAGCCCTTTTTGGATCTCTCTTTCAGAATATTTTATAGCCCTATATGAAAAGAAAAAGCATAAAGAAAGCTGAGGTTTTTTTGGCAGATTATTAGAACCAACTCCCGGTAGTCAAGCCTTTGATGAACACGAACTACTGTTCAGAGAAAGTTGTCGGAGCACCACGCAGATACAGACCTGAACGAATTGATGCATCGGTAAAAGTTGAAATTCCAATCCACAAACTGCCATTCTTACCGCCTCATCAAACCGGTCAAAAACTCAAAAAATTCCTTTTTTAGGTCGTAATACATTTCCCGTTGTACCTGTATCTGATCCCTGAACTTAAGGTGATATTCGTAAGAAACACGATCAATGGAATTTTCACCTTTCTCGGTAATCCTGGCCATATTGAGTTCGTGGGAATAGATCCGCTGCTTGAAGTCACGTATCTTTTTTTCGTGTATCCTGAACCTGTTCTCAAAATTATCGAGCTTGCTCAACACGGATTTATCCGGATTTTTTGCCAGCATCTCCTCCAATCGGTGTTTGAAAGTCAAGAGCTCATCTTCCCAAAAGTCGAGTTCGCGTTTCCATTGTTCGTGCTCAAAGTGCAGGTCTTCGTTATATACAATTTTGGTTTCCATAGGATATCATTTTATATCGTTGCCAAATGTAAAACCCTTCAGGCCGATTAAAAATGATAAAAATCAGGCCGTTCGTGGTATGACTTATGTCATATCTGTGGAGCACAATTGATCCTATCTTTGAATAAGGGTTAAATTCCTGAAAACAAAGGTTATGGATGCTATGATAACCATACCTAAAGGGGTTAAGAATTTTTTTGTCGAAATTGGAGAAATAGCTTTTTTTGCAGGCCGTTTTTTCAAAGAGGCGGTTAAACCTCCTTTTGAGTTCAAGGAATTATTACGCCAATGCTACCAGATGGGCAACCGCTCCCTTGTTCTTGTTTTGGTGACCGGTTTTATCATCGGACTGGTCCTGACCCTGCAATCCAGACCTACGCTTATCGAATTTGGCGCTGAATCCTGGATGCCCGACATGGTAGGCATCTCCATTGTCAGGGAACTGGGTCCGGTGATCACGGCGCTTGTCTGTGCCGGTCGGATTGCATCAGGTATTGGGGCTGAGCTCGGCTCCATGAGGGTTACCGAGCAGATCGACGCTATGGAAGTTTCGGGGACCAACCCTTTTAAATATCTGGTGGTCACCAGGATTCTTGCTGCCACCCTGATGCTGCCTTTATTGGTGATTGTAGGTGATTCAGTGGCCCTATATGGTTCAGCCCTGGTGGAAAACTTTAAAGGCAACGTTTCCTTTCAGCTCTATTTTAATCGTGTTTTTGATGCGCTTGCCTTCGGCGACCTGATTCCAGCAACGATAAAATCGTTCTTTTTTGGATTTGCAATTGGTTTGATAGGTTGTTTTAAGGGTTATTATAGCAAAAAAGGAACTGCAGGAGTGGGTCTTGCGGCTAATTCCGCCGTGGTGTTCACCTCCATGCTGTTGTTTGTAATAGATTTTATAGCCGTATTTATCTCTGATATTTTTTATGAGTTATGACACAGCCTGTTGAACATATGGAGGAGAATAAACAGTTGGTAAATCGCGAAGTAGTCATCCATATACGAGACCTCTACAAGAGTTTTGGTGAGAACCGCGTGCTCAATGGTTTCAATATGAAGTTGCATAAAGGGGAGAACCTGGTGGTCATGGGAAAATCGGGTTCTGGCAAGTCTGTTATGATCAAATGTTTGGTCGGATTGATGCAACCGGATAGCGGTGATATTACAGTGATGGGAAAAAATATTCTGGACCTCGACAGGGATAGTCTTGATGCTCTCCGCGCCGATATAGGTTTCCTCTTTCAGGGGAGTGCCCTCTATGATTCGATGACAGTACGCGAAAACCTGGAATTTCCGATGCGCAGGCATAAGGAAAAACTCGGGCAGGTAACCGATACGCTGCCTTTGGTAGTTGAGGCACTGGAGAATGTTGGTCTTGCACATACGGTAGATCTGATGCCGGAAGAGCTATCCGGGGGTATGAAACGAAGGGTTGCCCTGGCCCGGACATTGATCCTGAAACCCAAGATTATCCTTTATGATGAACCGACAAGCGGACTGGATCCCATTACCGCCAAGGAAATTATAGAACTGATGCGCACGGTTCAGTCGAAATATCATACCTCTTCTCTGATCATTACCCACGACGTGGACTGTGCCAGGGTGATCTCGGAACACATGATCTTGCTGGTCGACGGGATCAATTATGCAGAAGGAACCTATGAGGAATTGGTACAAATGACCGATCCCAAGGTAGAAGCCTTCTTTAAAAAGTAGTATTATGGAAAGAACTGTATCTGAAAAAATTAGACTTGGCATTTTTGTGGTCATAGGAACAGCTTTGCTGGTAGTATCTGCTTATTTAATCGGTAATAGGCAGAATATGTTTGGATCTACCTTTACGATTCATGCCGTTTATAGAAACGTCAACGGCTTGCAAGAGGGCAATAATGTGCGCTATGCCGGCATCAACATAGGGACGGTGAAACGGATCCAGATGATCAACGACACCACTATCGTGGTTTCCATGGTGCTGCAGGAGCAGATCATTAAGCACATAAAAACAGACGCTATCACGACTATTGGTTCAGATGGTCTTGTGGGCAGTATGATCGTTAATATCGTACCCGGTAATGGAGCAGCTCGAATGGTCAGCTCTGGTGATACGATTGTTTCTTATAGTCGCATCGGGGCAGAAGATATGCTCAGTACTTTAAACAAAACCGGTGAAAATGCGGCACTCTTGACAGCCGACCTGCTTCAGGTTACGGATGCCCTAAAACAAGGCAAAGGCACGCTTGGGAGATTGCTAAATGATACCTTAATGGCCACCAATCTGGAGAAGACGATACAAAACCTTAGAATTGCAAGTTCCAATGCAAACACCACCCTAAAACAGGTGAACCAATTTATAGAAGGTGAAGCTTTTAAGAACAGTGTGGCCGGAGTATTGTTAACGGATACCATTTCGGGAAAACGCCTTAAAAAAACCCTGGTAAATCTCGAATCCTCGAGTGAAGAAATCGTCTCCGTAACCAGGCAATTAGACAGCCTAATCACCGACATCTCCGATGGAGAAGGTACATTGAACTACCTGGCTACAGATACAATACTTGTTCAGAATCTTGATGCGACGATCCTAAATCTTAAAGAAGGTACCGCGCGATTTAACGAGAATATGGAAGCGATGAAATCCAGTTTTCTCACCCGGGGATATTTTAAAAAACAAGAAAAAGAGGCCAGGAAAGCGGCCAAAAAGAGGTCAGATCAGTAAACAATACCAGTTGTGGTATACACTTATTTACTTCCTGCCGACTACCACTGCCCACGGTATACAAGCGCTAGCCCAACTTCTATCTGTAAGGCTGCCGTACGATGGTCTTCCACTTTTCCGGCGCTGCGCGTCTGATATCGGACAAATAGATCTCGTGATGCTTTCCCCTCAATTCAAAGCCGCTTTTCTGGATATGATCATGTACCTTTTTGATCGTGGGGCCTTCTTCGGAAAAAGGGCCAATATGCATGATTTGGGCACAAAGGCCTTCCTCAAAACTTTCAAATCGCAGTTTAGCCAGAGCTACCGGATCTTTCTTTAACTTAACGGTTTCCAGGGCTTCTACCACGAATTCCCGGGTGATAATTTCGGGTTGCATGATCATGGCTGTCCATAACCATTCATCCTTGTTATCTGGGTCGAAATCTCTCATATCCTCCACCCACCAAAGACTTTCCAGGGGCATGACCCCATAATCGATAGCGAGCGGGCCTTTTTTTACCATAAATTTCAGGGTATAGGCGACTGAATAGAGCGCTTCTATCGCTTGGGCATATGCTTCAGATGTATTTGGATCCCCTTTGCCATC
This sequence comes from Robiginitalea sp., assembly GCA_024638915.1. Lineage (GTDB taxonomy): Bacteria > Bacteroidota > Bacteroidia > Flavobacteriales > Flavobacteriaceae > JAHEJJ01. The sequence goes on along the minus strand of JAHEJJ010000004.1, from coordinate 144,449 downwards.
GATCATGAGAAAGTTCATGGCAGGAACATCAACCAAAGCCACTTTTGACTTCGAGGGCTTGTAAAAATCGGACAACTCTTTTTTCAGGTCAATCTTTTTCACTCTTTACTTTTCACTTTTCACTTTTCACTTTCCACTCTCCTCCATCAATCTTCTCTTATCGCGCAACGCCCAATAGATACCTCTTACGCCGGCAACCCATTTGTCGTACATAAAAATCAGCGTTATTTCCTCGGCAGTTTCCAGTATTCCAATAACAATCATACTATAGAATAGCCAGTAAACAGGTCCAAAGAAGAGCAGCCAGAGGATGAAAACGGCCTGGACAATAGCCGATAATTTGGCCAGATAAGTATGGAAAGCGGTGGCTTTACCATATTTTCTAAAGGCGATGATCATTTGAAGGATATAGGGGATAAACGCTATGATGATCAGTACGAAATTTTCCCGCATAAAGGTGGTCTCAAATACCAGCAGACCTATCAGCGCCACCACCAATGTCATCTGGTCTCCGTAAGAATCGAGCTGAGATCCGCGGGCGCTGGTGATTTTTAGTTTACGCGCTATAAAACCGTCTATAGCATCTGTAGCGTAACTCAGGCCCAATAGCCACGCAAAGATCTGCCTTTCTTCCAGCCAGATGAACAAAAGCAATATAGGCACAGCTATAATCCGGTAAAAGGAAAACCAATCTGCAATATTGAACTTTTTGAAATCTGGCATAATTTGAATTCAAGGCTAACTTCTTCATACAAAAATACGTAAGAGAAAGAGATTTCCGTTTGTCGCACTTAAATTCGAAGGATATCCGTTGGTGTTTCTATCATTATGGTGATGTCGCCGCGTATCGCAATGGGTTGTTTCATTATTTCTGGATTATGTCTGATCATCTTGATCCAGTCCTCCGATGAAAATTCATGCGGTTCAAATTTTTTCTTGTAAGCCGGATGATCCTGATTTACAAGGTCTTTAACAAGTATTCCTAGTCTGTCGGATAATTCTGCAATTTGGGTGCCTGTCAGCGGTGTCTTCAAGATATCGATTATGTGTATTGGAAGCCCCTCAGCATAGGCATAGGCCAATGTTTGCTTTGCTCTTTTCGATTTCGAATTGTAAAAGAGGGTGATTTGTCTTTCCGAAGTGGCTATTTCTCCCATGGCTTAAAATTTTGGGTTGATGTCTTTTAAATCGGGCAGGATCGGGTAAATTGCCTGAATTATAAGGTACTAAGCTCTCTTAATTGACCTCTCTACTTTAAAATTAGGCCAAAGCGAACAGCGAGGAAATGACAAATGTCATATGTATCTGGTGCGAACTATGATAAAGGTCATTTTTATTGCTTTAGGTTTTGGCTAGTTTCACCTCTGTAACGCTAATGTCACCGCTATGAAAACTCTTTTATGTGCTACCGATTTTTCCGATAATTCCGTGGCGGCAATCAAAATGGCCAATAATTTCCGGAAAATCCTGAACGCCAATCTCCATGTGGTCCATGTCTTTGATCTGTCGGCTACCTTTATCAGCACCGTAAGCATCGCCTATGCAAAGATGGAAGAAGCAGCATTCAGAGACAACCATGCGAAATTGCTGGAATTTTGTATGGAGCACTTAGGACGCGACGCGCAGTCCGATAGGATAAAGTATCTGGTTGAGGAAAATAGCATTGCCTCACATGGAATACTCGCAAAAGCTGAAGAGATCGACCCCGATCTTCTTCTTGTAGGAACAAAGGGCAGTTCTGCGGTACGGGAACTCTTTCTGGGCAGTACTGCTTCTGCCTTGATCGAGAAATCTGATTATCCTGTCTTAAGTATACCCCCAGGATTTGATCGAACTGAAATCAATACAATCGTATACGCAACTGCTTTTGAAGAAGCAGACATACAGGCCATTCAGGAAGTAGCGGGTCTTGCACAAATAATTAAGGCCTCCATAAGATTGGTCCATGTATCCACTAAAGCCGAATATGCTGGGGAAGAACAGCTGTTATGGTTCCGGGAAATGCTCCGGGAAAAGGTAGATTTCGAAAACATCAGTTTTGATTTAAAGTTCTCAGATGACGTTGTAGAGGTGCTTCATGCATATCTTGATAAAGTGAAACCTCAACTATTGGTTATGCTGGAACGCGAGGGACATAGCTTAATCAGCAATCTGTGGCATCGGGATCTGGTTAAAAGAATGAAACTCGAGGCCGATATACCATTGTTGAGTTTTCACAAAAAAAATCTGCTACAAAAGAAAGCTGAGGCCTGAAACCTTCTGACCAAGATCATTTCAGAGGCTGGTATTTCGGTTTCCTGAATTCTTGATCTCGATTTTCATCATCATTGATGCTAAGGTTGTTGTTGGAATTCCGTTCTGGGAACATCACCTGAAATGGAAATTTAAGTCATAATGCAACATGGAAATAATTGCGAATACTACAAATATGTTAATCCCTCTTGACGATGTGACATTGAGAGGAGATCTTTTTATACCCGATCCCGTCATTGGGCTGGTTATCTTTTCCCATGGAAGTGGGAGTAGCAGAATGAGTACAAGAAATAAATCGGTCGCCCAAGTTCTACAGCGCGAAGGTCTGGCCACTATGCTCTTCGATTTGCTGACACCCGAAGAAGACCTTCTTTACGAAAACAGATTTGACATTCAATTGCTTACCAGTCGTCTAATATCGGTCACCCATTGGTTAGAGCAGAATGTACGAATACGGCATCTAAATTTTGGTTATTTCGGGGCTAGCACAGGTGCTGCTTCGGCCTTAAATGCTGCAGCCTACCTGGGGGATACCATCAGAGCGGTGGTATCCAGGGGAGGCAGACCCGATTTGGCCATGAAACAATTATCCAATGTAGTATCACCTACACTGTTACTTGTAGGAGGGAACGATTTACATGTGATTGAACTCAATAAGGAGGCATTTGCACGCATGGAATGTGAAAAGAAATTGACGATAATACCGAACGCCTCACACTTGTTTGAAGAGCCGGGCAAATTGTTGGAAGTAGCGAACCATTCTGCCAAATGGTTTAAAAAATGGTTTTAAAGATTATTATATGTTTGAAAACAGGACCCAGGCTGGGATTCAATTGAGTGATGCACTTCAACACTTTGCCAATAGCCAGGCAGTAATTTTGGCTATTCCCAGAGGAGGATTACCAGTTGCTGCATTAGTGGCAAAATCTTTAAATGTTCCCCTCGATGTGGCGCTGTCCAAGAAACTGGGCCATCCGATGAATAAGGAATATGCTATAGGTGCTGTAAGCCTGAATAATGTAGTATTAAGTGACGCTCACGGAATTTCGGAAGGGTACATCGAGGCGGAGACGAAACGAATACGGCAAATCCTCAAGACCAGATTCGATCAGTATTATAAGAATAGGTCACCTCGGAGCCTGGAAAATAAAATCGTGATCATCATCGATGATGGAATAGCAACAGGAAATACGGTAATGGCAACCGTCGAACTGGCAAAGGCGCAGCATCCGGCAAAGATTATAGTCGCCATCCCGGTAGCGCCAAAATCCGCAGTCTTAAAACTGGAAAATTCACCTTTTGTAGATCAAGTGGTATGCCTGCATTCACCTCATAATTTTTATGCAGTTGGTCAATTTTATAAAGAATTCCGTCAACTTTCAGATGAAGAGGCCATAAACATCCTAAAATCGATCAATAGTCATTAACCATTGATATCGGCAATAGGTCTGAGTTTGGCCACCTTTTTGACAAGCCCGGATCGCTCTACCACATCGACCACCTCATTCACATCTTTATAGGCAGTTGGAACCTCCTGGGCAATTCCATGCTTTTATGGTCCTCGGCTTCAATTCTCATCCGAATATCGACCGTATGCTGAAGAAATTCATACTTCATCTTTTCCAAGCCGTCGCGACAACAAAAGATCCTTCGCCGAATCCATCCTTAGTGGTTTGTACCTGGTTTATTTCTTTCAACTTGCCGAACAATGTCTGGTTAAATTCTACTTTTCTAAAGCCGCTTTGTCCTAATAATTTCTCGACATATTCAGGGGTATAAAATTGGGCATTGGCGAAGAATTTACTATGGCTGCCCCTCTCTTTGTATTCCTTGGCTATCGGGGCATTTTTGTCCAAAAATCCCAGGATCAGAGCTCCGCCTTTTTTCAACACGCGATATGCCTCTTTAAGTGAGGCCTTTACACTTTGCAGATAACAAATGGTAACATAGAGGACGAAATCAAATTGTAGATCACCATAAGGTAACCGTTCTCCAACGGCCTTCATCACCTCGATCCCACGATCCCTGGCCACAGCGGCCATTGTTTCGGAAGGTTCAATACCCTCCTTTATACCTAAAGGTCCGGCAAATCTTCCTGTTCCCAGACCTACCTCTATTCCCTGGATGTTTTCGGGTAATTTTTCTAATTGCTCCCGAAGAGCCAGAATTTCGGACTGATATACCTCAGGATAATCTTCATACCATTTTTCGTAATCTATTACATGTCGATCAAAAACTTTAGTAGTTGCCATAATGCAGATTTGTCAAATTTAAATTTTACCATCAATGAGAAGTTTCCTCTTCAAGCCCCGGATTCTTGAAGGGTAATAGAACTTTTGGAGAGACAACCTAATCATCCCTTATTAGTTATCCTTTACACCAAAGCTCACCTTGGTGTTAACCCTATACTCTGCGATTTGGTTGTTCTCCACGGTCACCTGCATGTCTTGAATATAGACCGACTTAATATCTTTTACCGTTTTTGATACTTCCTTAACCACATTGTGAACGGCGTCTTCAAAACTAGTTGGTGAATTCCCCAGTATTTCTATGACTTTTAAAACAGACATAATGCTAAATTTATGAGTTAATACTAATTTACTGTATACATTATCTACTCCTGAAACGGATAGATTAAAGCGACATCTGAACAGGTCTAATACCTGTAAATTGCATTTATCGGCCTATTTTGCACAGGCATTTCCTCGGAGAAAAAGCTTATAACTTTACCCCCTTTCAAAAGCGTTTGCACGGCCGCAAGATTCATCAGACATCGATTGTGGGGCGTTTTTTCGGTGTCGAGAATCACACATTTATTCTTTTTATTATAGGTGCCATAAACCATATCTCCTTCACTTAAGAACAAAATGTCGACCCTTCCTTCTATCGCTGCCGGAACAATCTCTGAGATTTGATGGGATGTCTTGGGCGTATGGACAAGTTCCCTGTACCGATCGTGGAATTCCTGCTTGAATATGGTATTCCTGGTATGGATCAACTTCTGAATTTCTCCTTGTAGCTGTTGATTGGTTTTAGACTCCGGATCCCCACTGATATGATTAGGATATAGATCCGAATAGGTATTAACCTTTTTGTATAAGGGGAAGAGTTCATCTACACAGGCAATGATCAATGGATCAGTACCTGGTTTCAACACTTTTTTAATGCTCTTATCTATTTCTCTGAAAAAAGACAGGATCTCTTTCTGGTCATCATCCTTGCCTTCCCCATGTCCATGAAAGGATCCAGCTCCATGAAGCGCATGGCCTGTCCGGAATTGGAGCATTCTCTGTTTATAATCAAAACCTACGGATTCTTCCAATTGTGCCGGCATAAATTCAGAGAGGTTAAGTTCCTCTAAACCGTATTTATCTGCCCGGGTTAGTTTTACGTAATCCTGACTAAGTTGCAAAAGAAAAACGTTGTTATCAAATTCAAATAACCTCAACAAGGGTACCACATAGAAATGGTTGCTAACATATACCGTCGGGCTAAATTTAAAAGGTATTTTAATGATCGAACTTTCAATTTTTGTATTCAGGAATATCGCAACACCTTCCGATGGATTTCGCCAGAAAGACAGATCGGTAATCAGATCTTTAACAGGGCCCACATAGTCTTTTAGTTCTGACTGCAGCATCCCTTGGGCTATCAATTCCTTTTCAACCTTGTCCAGGGCTGATCTCAGCTGTGCTGGTCCAAGACCCTCATTTTGTTCCTTACCTGTCTTATACATCGGCAGGTAAATTGAAACAGAATACGGTTGTTGTATTCTGGCCAGTTTTTCTAATTGCCTAAAGTCTAAGGGAAGTTCTGCCGTATTCATAATTGAAGTTTTACCCAAGGTATCAAAACTACCCAAGGCGGCCAATGACACAGATCAGGCTCGAGCCCGGTCTGAGCCGCCTTCAGCCTTAAGAACCAGAAATTCGCTCACATTGCTCATATCTATCGCACCAATGACCTTGTTATCTTGATCGATGACGGGGAAGAACAGATTTTTTTGACTCGACATTAAATCGAAAAATCCTTGTAATGGGCTGGAATCACGGAGTGCTACAAATTGGGTATGCATCAGCTCACCTGCTGTTAGATGGGTATTTTTTGCATTTTGAAGAATAACTTTGTGGTATAGCAGTCCTTTGATTTCATCGCCTTCCATCACTATAAAGTCTTTTTCAGTCCCGGCGATCAATATGTCAATGATATCGGTAAGCAATGTGCCGGGATGTAATATGGTAATATTGGTGAGGGTAGCTTCGTGTACTAGATGGCCTGCAACCAGTGAAGTCTGCTTTACCATTTTATTTTCCCCATAGGCACCTATAAAGATAAATAAGGCGATCAAAACCAAAAACGGATTATATAAGAGGCCTAATACAAAGAAAATAACCGCCATCAGCTGCCCAAGTGATGCCGCAATCTCGGTTGCTTTTCTGCGATCCATGCCAAACGCCAATAAGGCCCTCAATACCCGTCCACCATCCATGGGAAAAGCGGGTATCATATTAAAGCCTACAAGCATGATATTTGCAACAAGCAAGAAAAATGATATTGTACTTATGCTGGGAGTGGTCAGGAGTTGTTCGAGACTTTCTGCATCCATATTGATATATTCCTGCCATGGTACTAACAAGAGCAAAAACAGCGCGATTACAACATTCACAGCTGGTCCGGCGAGGGCTACAAGCAACTCCTGCCCGGGTTTCTCGGGCATTTTTTCCAAAGACGCTACGCCCCCAATGGGCAATAATGTGATGCCCTTGGTTTTGATTTTAAACCTCCTGGCCGTAAGAGCATGTCCCAGCTCATGTAAAACAACACAAATAAATAGCAACAGGATAAAGGCGATATTCAAAAGAGAACTGCTAAGATTTCCACCTCTCTGTATATCGAGGAATACCACCCAAATGAGCAGCAGGCTAAAGGTCCAGTGAACTTCGATGCTTATACCGGCGATTCTGCCTAGTTTAAGGGTGCCTTTCATATAGTTTATATGGAATTAGTCTCAGTCATTAAGTGCATCATCAAAGCGCACTTCCTGTTTTATTCTGGTGCTGCGGTCTACTTTTTATTCAATTAAAAGATACGTAAAAAAGGCGATGTTATAAAAGTAGGGTGCTTATTTATCGCCTCGCCGTTTTGGTTTTGTAAATAGATGATGACGAATCCCCGGAAAATTTTATCAAACATGATTAAAATCATTTTTTGACATCTGTGTCGGTTGTATTTTTGGCCATATTCTTAAAATAGCTCTTTGAAAATATAGTGTGGGAGAATTAGATGGGGGTGATCTATTACCCACAATTACAAGAGGATGTTAATCATGCAGGATGACATCGGCAATAGATGATGATCCGGCTTAGCAATCGGCTGGAAAAGAGAAATTGCATTTCGAGGTCATTTGGCAGAATTAGCATGTTCTGGGGACCGGAGCAGCTACTGTTCCGGTCTCTTTTTTAACGCTAAAACCGCATCGAAATAGTCGTGAGAGAACGAGTTGCGGTAAGAAGAAATCACTGCGCTTAGCCGTGAGCATTTTTGTTTCATTTTTAAGTGAATTGATTAATGGATCAGGAGATTTCTTCGAATTTTAGACAGGAGGCCGTTGGCCTCCTGTTTTTTTTTGGGTTAGCTTCGGTTCATTTCAACCACTCCTGGATAGCTTCTTTATAACTGATCAGGGTCATTCCAATTGCTTTGGGGCGTTCGTATTTTTAAACATATCCCCAAAACAGCTGAAAATGGAATTTGATATACCCAAAAATCTGATTTCACTTGATCCCCATATCCCGATTTGGGACAGAGTATATACTGTAGCCCCATTGGTAGTAATTGGTTCCAAGGGGAATGGCGAACACGATTTGGCCCCCAAACATATGGCTACTCCGATGGGATTCGGGAATTATTTCGGTTTTGTCTGTACTCCCCGGCACTGTACCTATGATAATATTAAGAAAACAGGCGTCTTTAGTGTGAGCTTTCCCACACCTGAACAATTGGTTAGTATTTCACTGAGTGCCACACCAAGAAAGGAGTCGGTATCAAAGTCAGAAACTGTCTTGGCGGCCTTGCCAACTGTTAAAGCCACTAGCATGGATGTTCTGATGATAGAAGGCGCCTATCTCTATCTCGAATGCGAACTATTTAAAATAATCGATGGATTTGACGATTATAGCCTGATCACCGGACATATACGCCATGTACTGGTTCATGAGGACCACTTGAGAAGCTCAGACCAGGATGATAATCAGCAAATTCGCGAACATCCCTTACTGGCTTATATCGCTCATGGTCGTTTTGCAACGATCAGTGAGACCTATAAATTCCCTTTTCCGAAAGACTTTCAAAGATAAAACCGATGAACGCTTCACAGGCCCATTACATACTCGCATATCTGAAAGAACAGCAGTCATCTATGGAAGAACTGTTAATGCAACTGGTAGCCCTGGAATCTCCTTCTAAAGATGCAGCGTCTCAGGATGCTATAATTGAAGTATTGGCGGATCATTTGAAACAGCTCGGATTCTTTGCTTTTCGTTATTCAGGCAAAAATACGGGGGGCTTTCTATACGCCAGGCCTGTCGATCGCGATAGGAACAAAAAAAAGCAGTTTCTACTCGGACATTGCGATACGGTCTGGGGGTTGAATACTCTCGAAAAGATGCCAATAGCGAAACAGAATGGAAAAATGACCGGGCCTGGGGTCTTTGATATGAAAGCCGGTCTCGTACAGATGTTATTTGCGCTTAAAGCACTAAAAAAACTTCAATTCGATTTGCCCCTTACCCCAGTGCTGCTGATCAATTCGGATGAAGAAATCGGGAGCGGTGAATCACAGCATATGATTGAACGACTAGCCCGTATATCAGACAGGGCGTATGTGCTGGAACCCCCTCTCGGTCCGAAAGGCAAACTTAAAACTTCACGTAAAGGGATTGGCAGGTTTACGATCACGGTAGTGGGTAAGGCGGCACATGCCGGGCTTGACCCTGAGAGCGGTATAAATGCCATTGTAGAGCTCTCCAGGCTTGTTCAACAACTATATGCCATGAACGATCCGGTTCAGGGGATCACCATAAATGTAGGTATGATACAAGGTGGTGTTTCGCCCAATGTCGTGGCACCGGAAAGCAGCGCTGTGATTGATGTGCGTGTTGCTAGCGTAGCAGATGGAGAGCAGGTTACCAAACGGATCCTTGATCTGAAACCCAGCTCCCCAGAAGTTGAGGTTCGAATTGAGGGTGGGATCGGAAGGCCCCCAATGGAACGTACTGCCAGAAATATGGCGCTGTGGAAAGCGGCACAAGAACAGGCCCGACTTTTAGGACTGCAGCTCGATGATGCTTCTGCGGGTGGAGGTTCGGATGGCAATACCACCAGTCTGTATACCGCAACCCTGGATGGCCTGGGAACTACAGGTGATGGTGCACACGCACTGCATGAACATATTATCACCGATCAATTAATAGAAAGAACGGCCTTGTTAAGTGTATTGTTAATGGCCGATGAAGTGTTGTGTGAAAGGAAAAAAGGGTATGAAAAATAAGTTTATATATACGTCACTAACACGGATTTCTGACCTTGATGATGGCATATTTACCATTGAGGAGATCGACCGATCCCGATGGGAATTGGGGGACTATGTTGCGAGTAAAATTATCGATCCGGGAAGTAATGATCTAAGCCTTGAACTGCCCAGTGGAAGAATGCGAGGCGTGATCGGAGGTGAATGGATCATCGGTGCTCTTGGTGAACGCTTTGCCACACTCGAAGCCACCGGAACCTGGAAAAAGGTTGGGGATGATCTAAAAATGAATGTATTGACGGCTGCTGGCCTGATGGGAAAACTCACTTCCAAATCGGTCTTTATCCCGAATATGATGGAGGTAGTCTACAAGGGTCATTTGTTTCGTGATGGGCAAAAACTCAATATGGACCATTTTGTGGAGGAATCACCGGAAGCCCCCTTTAACACTCCTGTAGTTCTGCTGGTGGGGACCTCGATGTCTGCGGGAAAAACCACTTCTGCCCGTATTGTTACGAACCTGTATAAGATGGCAGGCTATAAGGTTGTTGGGGCAAAATTATCCGGTGCCGGAAGGTATAAGGATATCCTCGCTATAAAGGATGTGGGGGCAGATGCCGTATTTGATTTTGTAGATGTGGGTCTGCCCACTTCCATTTGCCCGAGAGAAGTGTACATGTCTAAACTCGGACAGTTGATCAATAAAATAGCTGGAGTAAGGGCCGATGTTGCTGTCATTGAAATTGGTGCATCGCCATTGGAACCCTATAACGGGGATATTGCTATAGATGCACTGCGCGATCAGATTAAATGTATCATCCTTTGCGCTTCCGATCCCTATGCCGTTTACGGCCTTATGAAGGCTTATAATGTGATTCCCGATATCGTTACGGGAATAGCAACCAATACGCTTGCAGGAATACAGATGGTAGAACGATTATGCCAGGTGAAAGCATTGAACCTGATCGATGCCACTACTTCGGCTGAGCTTAAGGATATACTAACGGCCAAAACATCATTATCACTAAAAGAAAAGCAAATTACCATGTATTAGGGCAATTCAGTATTGAAAATATCGCCGAGCATACAAGCTTTTTGAACACTAGATTAAAAATTTACCATGGAAAACGGTTATAAAAATAAAAAGAAGTGGCGCTTCACACCTCTTCAGATCATGGAAGGATTAGAAGGCGCACTGATCATTGTAGCATGTTACCTTAGCTGGTTCCTAAGACCATTGAGGGATCGATGGGGATTGACAAAAGAGGAGGCCTATCGCACATTGCCGGGGGATCATATAATAGAGCAACCTCAATCTGCTTTTACTCATGGCATTGTGATCAATGCCCCTGCCAAATATGTATGGCCCTGGGTGGCCCAGATGGGCAAAGACAGGGGCGGATTTTACAGCTACGAAGCGCTTGAAAACCTAATGGGATTAGGTATCTATAATGCCGATACAATATTAGAACAGCATCAGCATCCGAAACAGGGAGATATAATCCTTTTTGGGCCCGATAATGGCTGTACATTGGCCATCTGTAAAGAAGGAGAAGCTATGGTGATTGAGAACAGTCTTGATATGGATACCAATAAACCGTACAATCCGGCTGAAGGACACCCCAAAAATTATTTGCATCTCAGCTGGCTTTGGTACATTGAGCCACTGGATCGCTATAAATCCCGCTTTATTTCAAGAAACCGCCTTAATTTTAGTCCTACTTTTAAAAATCGTTTGATGTTTAGTGCCATGGCCGAACCAATGGTTTTTGCCATGGATAGAAAAATGTGTCTGGGAATAAAAAGAAGAGCCGAGCGCAGCTTTAGAAAGTCTGAAAGCAGATCAGGACTTTTGGTGGACTAAACACAAGTAGGCTTAAAAATACCATTCTATGATATTTGGGTACAGGCCCCCAAGCCCGAATCGGTTTATTTTAGTGATGCCATTGATCGGGATGGGGCTATTTATCGTTTTTTATCTGATAGCAGCCTTCATGTATCCGGGGGGATCGTGGAAGTTCCCCGGGGCAGAGGGTTTTAGTTTCTGGAACAATTACCTCTGCGATTTGCTCGATCATTACGCCGTTAACGGTGAACTTAACGGTGGACGTTACCCCTCACGGATTGCCCTTGGTTTCCTGGTGAGTGGTCTTCTTTTGATCTGGTTTTATTTGCCCGGATTTCTTCCAAAAAAGAGCTTTAACCAAAAAGTGATGTGGATCTCCGGATTGCTGGCATTGATAACCACTTTTTTTCTCACTACAGGGACACACGATATCACGGTTCGAATTGCCGGAGGCCTGGGTACCCTGGCATTTTTATGCTTGTTTATTGAGTTATTCCGCATGGGCCTGACCCGACTTTTTATCACAGGGATGCTCTGCCTGACTATTTTTCTTATCAATTACTATATCTATGAAACGGGTACATATATCATGGTATTACCGATCATTCAAAAAATCACCTTTGCAGCCTTTATCAGCTGGTTTGTGGTGCTCAATCTGGCCATGATATCCAAAGTCTGAAGAGAGTCGAGAAAAAAGGGCGATCTCCGGGCTGAAAGCATCAAATTGTTTTGAGACCCCTTTAAAATTTCGTAAATTTAATATAAAGCAGTTCTGCCCGTTCTTTGTTCGTTGAGCCTAAAAAATTAGCCTGTTTAGAACGGGAAGAATACTAAATCCATAAACCTAAAATCAAATATCATGAATCCAACGTATCTGTTATTACTCATCCTGGGATTGATCCTTCTGGCAGGAATCCGTATTGTTTTTGAATATAAACGGGCTTTAAAATTCAGGTTCGGAAAGTATGTCAAAACACTGCAGCCGGGTTTTCGCTGGATCATTCCGATCGTGGATACCATTCAAATTGTAGATATCAGGGTCATCACCATTAATATTATCTCCCAGGAGGTAATGACCGAGGACAATGTGCCCTGCAGTATTGACGGTGTTGTTTTCTTTAAAATCTACGATCCGGAAAAAGCCGTACTCGAGGTCGAAGAGTTTACCTTTGCTATTACCCAGCTTTCCCAGGCTGCTTTACGCGATGTATGTGGTAAGGTTGAATTGGATACGATTCTATCGAAAAGGGAGGAGATGGGTAAGAACATCAAAGCTATTGTTGAAACCGAAACCCATCAATGGGGAATTGAGATTATCGATGTAAAGATCAAGGATATCCAGTTGCCGGAAAACATGAAGAGAATGATGGCCAACCAGGCGGAAGCGGAACGATCAAGGAGGGCGCGGATCATCCTGGCACAGGCCGAAGAGCAGGCCGCCGGTAAATTGCTCGAGGCAGGGAGACAAATAGACAAGTCTCCTTCGGCTATCAAGCTCAGACTATATCAAACCCTCTCGAATATTGCCGCTGAAAAGAATTCCACCATATTATTCCCATTTCCGGAAGAGGTCCTGCCCAGAAAGGCAGGAGGTAAGAAAAAACCAAGGAAGAAATAAAATGTTCTGCTGTTAAGGCTTTTAAGCTGGTTTAAGTTCTTTTTTCAAAATATTCCTGAAACGAGTGGCGCTTATATAGTGGTCTTCCAGAAGTTTACCGTCGTGAAGTAAACTGAAAACCCCAAAACCTGAAGGTGCACTTCGTGCTTCCAGATCACTGCTTATTTTGGTCACCTTGAGATCGATGTCAAAATCGTGGGCGGTATGAAGCAATGCCTCCGCAGATTTCTCATGCCAGGGGCACTGGTCGGCATAGATAAGATGCCAGCCCTGGTAATGTTTCAGGTTCGCAGTCCAATCTAGCAGCTGTGGATCCGGGGCAGTCTTGTTCCATTTTTTGGACAGCAATTCGAATCTGCCTCTTTTATCTACTTGCTGGTAGCCGTTCTTTTCAAAAATACGCCGATCCGCGATCCAGGCACCTTTACTGGTCATAACGCAAACCCCATCCATTTTTTTTGATCTCGCTTCACGTTCGCACGATTGGATCAATTCGGAGCCAAATCCCATGTTCCGGTTTTTTTTGGCAGCCATGTACATACAATGGATGAACATAAAACTGGGCGCATTAACCGGTCTCCAGGCTTTTGAAGCAGGGACATATTCTATAAAACCGAGCATTTCACCATTATATCCTTTTAGAATGTTCAGTCTTAAGCCTTCTTCATACATTTTGCTAAACCAAGATTGTTTACACGCAAAACCGGGTTTTAATATGTCCTTAATACAAAAAAAAGTCTCCTCCTTAGCGTTTTCGGGAGTAACTGGAACTATTTCTAGGGCGTTACGGTGCATTATGTGTGTTTATAGATCATCGAAGTATAGATCCAAGCGCGTTGTCATTATACTTTTTCTTGTTTAGACCAGAAGGATTCGGCTTCTTGTTCCATCTTTTCCAAACGTGTATAATAGTCCGGAAATTCTTTTAAATGAGCCCAGGCAATCTTTGCTGTGATCTGAAGATCATCATTAGTGACGTTGGTTTCAGGCCATCGTGTTCCATGTTCCAATTCAACAGCAATGCCCTGTGTAAATTCAATCAGATTTACTTCACCCCAGTCAATGCCCAACCGATTGCCAATCATTCTGGCTTTTTCTTTATCGATTTTTTTCATGATATTTTTCTTTAATAGTTTTTAATTCTTTAATCCCCCAGGGGATATATGCTATGCACATTAATGCTGCGCCTATGGAACTGATTAATTCTATATCCGGGTTTATCAGCAACAACAGCCCAATAATAATAAGATAGCCTTGCCACCTTTTAATAACTTTTTCCTTCAGCAATCCCGCGACCTGGATGCTACCACCGATCATAAGGGCGAAAATGAGCCATACGATAACCAAATAGCCTTTCTTTTCAACGATAACCGATAAATAGGGGGCGAGTTGTTGAAAATCTGCCTCAGGCAAGGTATCAAAAGCCGAAAGTACAAGACACAATGCCCCTTTATCCACGGCCAGTATAAAAGCACCAAAAACCCCGATGATACCGCCCCAGAATCCATATATTCTTCCTTCATTTCTCAACAGATTCATGGTGCCGATAAAGTAAATGATCAATACAGGGACCGTAAAGGTTACTATCAAATGACCAATATGATACATTGGGTTGTTGTGAAATCTACCGACCAACTGATCGACTGTGAACAACGGCTCCATGGCGAGGAGATTTGGATGGGTTACAAAACCGATCAAGAGCATAATGGGGTAGGCAATAATCGATAAGGCATAGGCATAATCGCGAACTACCGACAGGCGGTCTGTTTTTTTGTATTCCATAATATTCCTGTCTTCACCGATGGTTACTTTTCCACCTATTTGATATTAAAGGATTCAGCATAGATCTGAATCCCCAGGTTCATCATATTAATAACACCCTGACTACTTACTGTTGCACCTGAAATCCCAACGACCTTGTGTTGGCCTTCGATCACTGTAGGAGTTCGTTGCTTTAAACCGAAAAGAGTAACACCCTTCTCTATTTCAACCCCAGTGAACTGGTTCTCAAAGGAAGTCATGGTCATGCCCGAGGCATAGCCTTCTGATTCTGCGCCATGATCAAATGCTGTTTTTTCGATCTGATGGTTCTTATTATTCAGGAGAACTGTGGCCCAGATAGGTTCTCCATATCCTCTGCCCCGAAACATTATCAGGGTTTTGTCCGTCTGTTTAAACTCCATGACAGGAATCCCGGTTACCTTCTTTGCAGTCTTTAGCTGCTTAAACAGTCGTGCTGCCTCTTTCATATCTATTTCCTGAATGACCCCCGAGCTGTCGATCAGCTTAAATCTGAGCAGGGAATCGATGTCAGCAGGGTCTGTTATCGGGATATCAGCAAAGGCGCAGAGATCAACGATGACTTTAGGACTGCTGCGCTCCATGATGGGTACTTCCATAGCTTCTTTAACCGGTAGTACTGGCTTTTCACGGCAATACCAAAATATAGTACTAATGCATAGTAAGAGAGCTAGTTTCCCATGCCTTTTCAAATCCGTCATTGTAGCTGGCTCTTAAAGGTTTATTTTGCGCAGTTCCCAGGTATTCTTCTCGGTTTTAACCGCCATCAAGGTCTTGGACAGGTATTTTGCCGTTAGCCCGGGAAGCTCATATCGTCTTTTATCCATCAGGATATTCTGACGTTGAGTGATCAGTAGCATAATATCGCCTGAGGTATCTAATATCACCTCACTGAATTTATAATCATAGATATTGAGTTGGAACCGGTTTTGACCCCTAAAGGTTTTGGTGAGTAAAATCCCGATAGCAAATCCCTGGTGGAACTCCGCAACATTCAGATACTCGGGTTTAATCACAGTTTCACCTTTGCTATTTATGAATCCGTAAACATCGATACCCTCCTCTTCGAGCGTTTCCCTGATCATACATCGATCGTCTTTGAATCTTGGGTAGGCAACAGCTGTTACATCATTAGCTTCAATACTCGCCTCTTTGCTCCATACCAAGTCACTGCGGAAGTCGATAACCAATATACCGTCGGTATTGATAAAACCCCATTGATCTCCAACTCTAACCGCGGCGAACCCTTCATGGAACGGAGCTATTTCGTCTACCGTATCCAGCTCCTGACCAAGGCCAATTAACGATGAAAACAACAGGGCAATGATAAAGAAAGAACTTCTCATGGTACTAAATATTTTGGATTTAATAATGGGCTAAAGTATTCTTAAACAATAAATTATAAAATGATAACCATCATATTAATGGTACAAATTTCATTTGATCCCATCACCATATCAAAACATAAGATTAGAATAGATCATGCTTTTCAGATCTTTTGGAAGGCCGTCTCTGATATCTTCCATTTCTCCCAGTGAGATATATTTACGCAGGTAGATAAAAGTGGTGTCGATATACATTTCAGCCACTTCATCGTTATACTCAAAATCGTTAATGGCCGCCGGCCCGTCGTGCTGGCGCACTAGATCGATGAATTCTGCCATTTTTTTGATCCTGGGTTTGTCTTTTTTGATGGTCCAGCCGTTTACATATACGGCTTTTAAGAACATCGGCAGTTGTGCGATAAACTGTAGTGACTCTTCCGGCGTGATAATGTCGCGAAGTGCATGGAGAATCGAACTAAGTATCCTCCCGGCCTTATCGCGATTATCGGCCAGATTCATTTCCTTGGCATAATGTTTCAAAAACGTATTGCCCTCCGTTGCGTAATGATTAAAATTCAGTGCCATAATCTTTTTTTTATGATAATTAAAGATCAAATTAAAACACCGGTTGCCAAATGACGGCGATCATATCAGCAATAACTTTTCAAAGACAGAGTGGAGAAGTGATATTAATCAGGCTAACCGACTGACCTTGGTCATGGTTTGGACCCGGGAGGTCGCTTAATTTTGATAAATGTAAACAAGTGGGTCATGTTGAAAATATTGCTCCCTACAGATTTTTCGACCAATGCTAACAATGCTATTGGCTATGCTGTTAATTTCTTCGACAAACGTGAATGCCTCTTTTATATTCTCCATACGTATACACCTGCCTTTTATCGGATGGATTACCTTCTAGGAGGCCCGTCTTTTAGCGCCATCCCCGATAGTGGTGTGGATATATCCATGGCAGGCCTTGAAAAGACCAAGGCCAATATTTTAAAAAACCATACCAACCCGAGACATCGGTTTAAACTGGTCTCGGCTTTTAACCTTCTTACAGACGAGATCAACTCGATTGCCTCCGAAAAGAACATCGACCTGGTGGTGATGGGTACACAGGGCGCCTCGGGTGCCAAGGAGATCTTTCTCGGAACCAATACGGTATATGTTATCCGCAAGGCAGGTATCCCGGTAATGGCTATCCCTGCCTCCTTTGAATTTAAAAGGGCAAACAAAATACTTTTTCCAAGCGATTATTGGTCCAAGTATAAGGAAGATGAAATAAGTACGCTATTGGATATAGCTGAGGCAAATAGTGCTAAAATCACTGTACTACATATTAAGGAGGAATATGAGCTCACAGAAAAGCAACAGGAGAATAAAACACATCTAGAGGCATTGCTTAAAGATTCCTCTTATCGTTTTGAAGAGCTCAGAGGTGCGCTGATGCCGCAGGCAGTGATGGATTATATCGATGAGTACCAATTCGATCTGCTCGCAATGATGAACCGGCAACATAGTTTTTTAGAACGAATTATGTGGCGCCAGAATGTAGACCAGATCGGATTTCATGTGAAGATACCCTTCCTGGTGATCCGTGATACCTCAACGATCAATAAATAATAAGGGTCATGTCATGTAGTGCGCCATTTTAATGAATAAGGGTTTATTATGAAGAAAGTAGCTATCCTTACAGATTTTTCAAAAAGTGCCTGGAATGCTTTGTTCACCGTCCTAAAGCTCTATCAGGATTCAGATGTTTTGTTTTATATCGTGCACTGTTACGAGCCTGCTTTTGGCAGTATGCTGGGTGATAGGAATAAAGAAAGACTAGCGATTATCTACGAATCGCTATCTGCTGATTCCACCATGCAGTTAGATGAGGTAGACTCTTATCTTAAGAAACATCATCAGGTGGAAAAACATCGTTTCGAAATGAGATCCGTAAAGGGTAATGTAGTCGATGCCTTATCTCATATGCTTAATAATGAAGATATTGATCTCATTGTCATGGGACAGAAAGGGGCAACAGGCGCGATTGATGTATTTATGGGGAGCAATACCATTAAAGTGATCAAAAAGATCATCGATTGCCCGATTCTGGCTGTTCCTGAAGCGCAGGATTTTAAAGATCTTGACCGGATTATATTTCCTACAGACTTTAGCCGTAGAATTCGCGAATGCCAGATTAGCTTATTAAATGAAATGGCCGTGGCCTGGAAAAGCAAGCTTACGGTAATGCAGGTCACTCAGGAAGCCTCCCTCGGAGCTGATCAGAAAAGAAACAAGGAAAGACTTACACAGGCTTTAAAAGGGGTAGACACCTGTTTTAAAAACGTTGAAATGAAACAGAGTGTTAACGCCTCCATCGCTGCGGCCGTTAAAGAAGAGAAAGCAGATTTAATCGTGCTTATCCATTACACTCATACATTTCTGGAACGCCTCATCCGCGAACCGGTGGTTAAAAAAATGGCGATTCACAGCGATGTTCCGTTTCTGGTATTGCCCCAAAAAGATTGTTGAACTTGAATCTAAAAATTAGACCCGATGCGTGTTTTACTACCTACAGATTTTTCAGAGAATTCATGGCATGCTATTCAGTATTCAATTTATTTTTTTGAGAGAATACCCTGTTCCTTTTCCATACTTCATGCGCATCAAGCTGCACCCTCTGGTCTGGTGAGCACTATCAATAAGGAAAGGGATACACGATGGCATCAAATCACCCAGGATGAGGCAGAGCAAAAACTTCAAAAAGTCGTAGGACATTTAAAAAACATCAATAAAGTAGCAGATCATTGTTTCGAAGCCATACTGGAATCCGATTCCCTGCTCAATGCTGTTGGGCGTAATATTATCGACAGGGATATCGATTTTCTTTGTATGGGCACCCAGGGAGCAACCGGGTTAAAGGAGATATTTATGGGCAGCAATACGGTTAGTGTACTCAAAAACATCAATTTTTGCCCTCTTTTAGCCATCCCGGGTTCTTTTGATTTCACCTCACCTTCGCAGATCGCATTTGCCACAGACTACAAGCACCTTTACCAGAAGGTTGAACTCGAACCGATGATCAGCATTGCTTCCATGTGGGATGCCACTATCAGGGTGATTCATATGCCAGCCGAAGAAACCTTTTCGAGGGAAAACAAGGAGATACGAAAACTATTGAACAGACTCCTAAAAGAGACTTCCCATAGCTTTGAAATGCTCGAATATCACCCGATGGTGTCTTTTAGGATCAATGAATGGGCTGAGGAGCATAAGGCCGATTTATTAACAATGATCAATAGTCAGCACGGCTTTTTCAGGCGATTACTCCGCGAACCAGTCATAAAAAAAGTCGCGTTCAACACCCATGTTCCATTCTTGGTACTCCCTGAAGCGAATAATAGTTGAGCCATGGTAAGAGTCTGATAGTGCAAGAGCGCTGATGCTTAAAATTTAATGCCCAAATATTTACAGATAATTATTTCCTGAAAGGAGAATTTAGGCCTCAGATGTCCTAAATTTGCACTTCAAAATCATACCTCATATGAGCAAGGCGGTTTATATCGCGACAACAGCACCCAATAGTGGTAAATCCATTCTTTCGCTGGGCCTCATGCATCTTCTTCTTGGTAAGGCAGCAAAAGTAGGGTATTTCAGGCCGATCATTGATGACTACAAGGCCGATGAGATGGATAACCATATCCATACTATGATCAGCTATTTTGATCTTAATATCACCTATCAGGAAGCTTATGCCTGTACCAGAAATGAAGTGATTCAGAAATTGAATCAGGACAGAGAGGACGAAGTGCTCGATAAGATTATTGCCAGATACAAGGCTATAGAAGACCGTTTTGATTTCCTTTTGGTGGAAGGGACCGATTTCACCGGGGAAGGTGGTATTATCGAGTGGGATATCAATGTTCTGATGGCCAAAAACCTGGGTATTCCTACTATTATATTGACCAGTGGCAAGGGCAAAACGATGGAAGAATTTGTAAATGATCAGTTGCTGGCTTATGATTCCTTTAAGGACAAGGGTGTTGAGGTCCTAATGGTCATCGCCAACAAAGTACGACCCGAAAATGTCGGCCTGGTCATCGAAAGTCTGATCAAAGCCCTTCCAAAAAACGTACTGATTGGAGCCATCCCGCGAAACCCGATACTGGGGAGTCCGACCATGAAAGAAATTGTTGATGGATTGCAGGCTGAGGTGCTTTTTGGTTCAGAGCATTTGAACAATCAGTTGAGCAATATCAGTGTTGGCGCAATGCAATTGCGTAACTATCTCACCCATTTCATGGAAAGCAGTCTGGTGATTACTCCCGGCGATCGTGCAGATATCATTCTGGGGGCTCTCCAGGCAAATCTTTCTGCTAATTACCCAACAGCATCCGGAATAGTGCTGACCGGAGGATTACGCCCGGAAGAATCTATTTTAAAGCTTATTGAGGGGCTCTCGGAAATTGTTCCCATTGTATCTGTAAAGGATGGTACATATTCAACGGCTAATAAGGTTGGAGCCATTAAACCCAAGATCTATGCTGAAAATAAGCGAAAGATCACCACATCAATCCAGGATTTTGAGACCTTTATCCCGGTCAATGCGCTGGCGGAAAAACTGATCACCTTCCAGGGCAAGGGGATTACCCCCAGAATGTTTCAGTTCAATTTATTACAACGGGCCAGGTCCGAAAAAAAGAAAATTGTTCTGCCGGAAGGCACTGATGACAGGATACTAAAAGCGGTAAAGGAGCTTGTTGATAGTGATGTTGTGGAAATTGTCCTTCTTGGAGATCCATTTGTCATTAAAGCAAAGATCGACCAGTTGGACCTGGCTTTGGATCTGGAGAAGATCGATATTATAGACCCGCAGCATTCTGAGTATTTCGAGGATTATGCGGAAACGCTCTACGAGCTCAGGAAGCATAAAAACGTTAACCCGACAATGGCCCGTGACCTGATGACCGATATTTCTTATTTCGGCACCATGATGGTATACAAAGGCCATGCAGATGGTATGGTCTCGGGTGCGGTACATACAACCCAGCATACTATACGGCCGGCGCTCCAGTTTATAAAAACACAGTCGCAGGTGTCTATCGTATCTTCCGTATTCTTCATGTGTCTGGAAGACCGGGTTACCGTTTATGGTGATTGTGCCATTAATCCCAACCCGAATGCCGAAGAACTAGCGGAAATCGCGATTACCTCTGCCAGTACCAGCGAGTCATTTGGAATAGAACCAAAAATTGCTATGTTATCTTATTCCTCAGGTACCTCCGGCAAAGGGCAGGATGTGGAAAAGGTCAGAGAGGCTACGGCGATCGTTAAGCTTAAAAATCCGGCGCTCAAAGTGGAGGGCCCTATCCAATACGATGCCGCTGTGGATATGGGAGTAGCGAAGAAAAAAATGCCGGAATCTGAAGTCGCGGGTCAGGCGACTGTATTTATTTTTCCCGATCTGAATACGGGGAACAATACCTATAAGGCGGTGCAGAGGGAAACCGGTGCCCTGGCTATCGGACCGATAATTCAGGGGCTCAACAAACCTGTTAATGACCTGAGTCGTGGCAGCACGGTAGACGATATTTTCAACACAGTAGTAATCACGGCCATACAGGCACAGGGCTTGCATTGGACCCCGGGGTCATAACGCAACCTTTAGCCTTGAATTTGTGTATTCATATGAACATACTAATCCTTAATTCTGGCAGTTCCTCCATTAAGTTTCAACTCATTAAAATGCCTGAGGAAGAGGTGATATGCCGCGGAATGGTAGACCGGATCGGCAGTCAGGATTCGACCATAGCCTATAATTATGGCAAGGATAAATTATCCAGCCAAATTCCGATCTCCACTCATGAGGAAGGCTTACAGCGTATAGTTGGGATTTTGTTAGACCCTGAGACCGCTCCCATAAATGGGGTAGGGGAGATCGAAGTAGTGGGTCACAGAGTGGTTCATGGCGGCGGTGAATTTTCCGGTACTGTGGTGGTCGATGAGTCTGTTAAAAAGCAAATACGGAAATATATTCCGATGGCACCACTGCACAATCCACACAACCTGGTCGGTATAGAGATTGCAGAGAAACTCTTTCCTGAAAGCCTGCAGATTGCGGTTTTCGATACCGCTTTTCACCAAACCATGCCCAAGATTTCTCATCGATATGCCATACCCGAATCACTTTATCGGGATCACGGTATCCGGGCCTATGGATTTCATGGCACAAGTCATGCTTATGTCTCAAAAAAGGCTATAGAATATGCCGGCGCGCCGGCCGATAAAATTATAAGTTTGCATCTCGGGAACGGTTGTAGTATAACAGCAATAAAAAATGGAAAAAGCATCGATCACAGCTTGGGTTTTGCTCCTTCAAACGGACTGATCATGGGAACCAGGAGCGGAGACATAGACCATGCTATAATTTTTTATCTGCACAGGGAGCTAGGTTATGAATTGAATGATATACAAACCCTCCTCGACAAAGAAAGCGGCATGCTGGGTCTAACCGGTTTTTCCGATTTACGTGAGATTGAAGCAGCGGCAAAGCATGGTGACCCAAAAAGCCAGCTGGCCCTCGAGATGAATGCCTATCGAATAAAAAAATATATAGGAGCTTACACGGCGGCGCTGAATGGGCTTGATATACTGATCTTTACTGCGGGGATCGGTGAAAATTCAAGTGCGTTACGTGCGTTGATATGTAAGGATATGGAGTTTTTAGGCATCAGGCTCAGTCCTGATAAGAACAATACCGATTCGAACGAGATACGTTCTATTGAACAAGGCGGCTCACCGGTTAAAATCCTTGTTGTTCCTACCGATGAGGAAATTGAAATAGCACGTCAGGCTTATCTTCAGTCCCGAAATAACTGATGTAACTTTGAACCACCTGTGCATCCCAACTTGTTTGTATGACTGATTTCCCGGTTTTAACGGAGTGTACCATAGTTATTTTACGATTTTTATGATTGTCCTAAAGCAGAACGAATTGGCCAAAGAGATAATAATCCTGTGTATATTGATGGGCAGAATTAATTATTTCAAAAACAGGTCTTCAATTGACCGTGGTCATTTGGTGGTTGATATTAATCCTTAACTTGGTGGAAAATTTAATAATAACTAAAAATCTAGTATCATGTCAGACAATTCAGGAGGAATATTATTAGCGTTGTTAACAGGAGCGGCTATAGGAGCCGGAATAGGGATTCTCTATGCACCTGATGAAGGTAAAAAGACGCGCAAAAAGATCAAGGAAAAGGCTTCAGACGTATCGCATGACTTAAGCGATCGTATATCACATGCAAAAGAAGAGCTGACCAAAACGGCAGAAGAGAAAAAAATGGCATTTGAGCAAAAACTTGAAGACACAATTTCCAATATGAGCTATAAGGCAGATGATATTATCGCTACCTTGGAAAGAAAGTTGGAAGAACTCAAAAAAAAGAACGCCCAACTTCAGAAATAATCGGTGATGGCCTTTGAAGAAATGAAGCATCATTTATCCGAATTGGATAAAAGAGTGACCGCCTATGTGGATGACAGCCTTGAATACGTTGAGTTAAAGGGTTTTAAGATTTCAATGGTGCTGGTCACCACCCTTATTAAATTCTTTTTGCTAACAAGTATCGGTCTTCTATTCTTACTGCTTACGAGCATAGGAGTCGCTATGGCCATAGGGGACTCTTTGGGAGGATACCAATGGGGCTTTCTGGCCGTGGGAGGATTCTATCTGGTCATAGGCATCATAGTCTTTGCCATGGGACGCAATATTAACAAAGTCATTTTACGTTTTTTTTCCAAAAAAATATTTGAGGAAACATGAACCGGCAATACAATTCATTTGAGGAAATAAATGCACAACTTAAAATCCTGGAGTTGCGTCGTCAGATCGACAAAGAATATGTGAAGCTCGAATGCAGCACTCTTAAGAATCTTATGATTCCAAGGAAATTAGTGCGAAGCCTGGAAAGCGCATTTCAGGGCGCGGTGATTTCTCTGCTGCTGGGTAAACTCTTTAAACGCAAATAATTAGATTTATCACTGAAGAAAGATGATTTTGAAAGGGCCTCTCAGACCGTCGAGAAATTGTTTATTTTGATGGCTGATCTGATCAATTCGGGCTAATGACTACAGGACTGGTGCTTTCGGGAGGCGGATTCAGAGGTGTTGCGCATATAGGCGTGATCAAAGCCATGGAGGAAGCAGGTATTCAAATTACCCATGTAGCAGGTACCAGCTCGGGCGCAATTATAGGATCACTCTATTCGGCAGGATATTCCTACCAGGAAATTCTGGAATTTGTAAAAGGGGTTAATCTTTTCAGCATTTATAAATATGCGGTGAACAAACCGGGTTTTGTGGACACGGCAAAATTCTACCAAGACTTTAAGCGCTATTTTCCCGAGGATAGTTTCAGCGAGCTAGAGTTACCCATGTCCATTACCGCCACGGACGTCCTTAAAGGTTCTTTAAAGGTCTTTACTTCGGGCCAGATCATAAAGCCAATATTGGCCTCGGCTGCCTTCCCCGGAGTGTTTACCCCTGTTAAAATAGGCAGCGACTACTACATAGACGGCGGTACACTCAATAACTTTCCGGTTGATCTGCTAAGAGCTGAATGTGAAAATATAATAGGGGTTTATGTGAATCCGTTTCTCAAGATCCAAATTGAGGATATGAAGTATTCTTACCAGGTGCTGGAGCGGGCATACCAAATTCGCGCAGCGAGAACTTCGACCGATAAATTCAAAGATTGTGATCTGCTGATCACACCTGAAGGTATTCATAAGTTCGGGACCTTCTCTCTTAAAGAGACTGACGCCGTATTTGAATTGGGATACCAAAGCGCCCAAAAAAAAATGGGGGAATTCGCGGACCGGATTTCGAAATAGCAGCGAGAAATCCAGAAGGCAAAAAATAAAACGGCACCACAAGGATGCCGTTCCATCGATTACCCCCTGCCGACAATTTTACTACATGGACGACTATAATTGGAGAAGCAGAAGGTATCAAATGCCTGGGCTGAAATCTTAACTGATCTCAACCTTTTTTGGCAGTTGTTTTTTCTCAACTTCTTTTTTCAAAAGTTTAAAACTAAGTATACCCTCTTTATAGCGGGCCTTAATTTTCTCTTGCATTATATTTTCCGGAAGCAACAATGAGCGTTCAAAAGCATTGTAGCTGAATTCCCTTCTGGTATATTCATCCTCTTTTTCCTCCTCTTCCATTGTTTTTTCTGCGGAAATATTCAGATATCCATCTTCGATGGTAACTTCAAAATCTTTTTTATCAAAGCCTGGTGCTGCTAGTTCGATCTCAAAGTGATCTTCTGTTTCCTTGATATTTAAAGCCGGCTCACCTTTTCGGCCATTCCAGAATTTATCGCTCAACATTCCACGATTCCAGAAACGGTTATCAAAGAAATCCTCCATGTCAAAGAAATCCGAGGTCACCAGATTGGCAAACGGTCGGTTCCTCTTTTTAAATTTTACTAATGACATATTCCATTACTTTTTAGGTTAAACATTCAGTGGACGGCAAATCTAACGATCAATGACCTCTGTTGAAATGACGATGGTCATTTGAGTCTATAATCGCAATAAAAAAGAATCATTTTATCGATCCCCTGAGGGGTGTGACAGTTGAAGGTCAAACTAATTATGGCGGTGGATGATCATTATCATTTTAAATCGATGTATCGGAATTTAGTTTTGTAAGGCGCAAAGTGCGTATGCCCGGTAAAAAAATAAAAGTACACCTATGGAAAAAGCAACAAAAAATCAAAAAAGCCCTGAATTCAAAAAGTTTTTCAAGGGGCTGGGACCACTTAGCACAGAAGTAAAAGCTTACCTTACTTCCGGCTTGTTGGCAGCAGAAAGCCAAGGTCTGATTGACCGTCGTTACTACGATGCCGACGGAATACTAGATGAGGTATATCTCTCGGTTTATCAACAATATACAGAAGTTCTAGGTAAGGCTGAATTAAAACAAATGCTTTACAGAAAATCCCTTGAGAAATTACAACAACTTATACAGGACGAGAAATACACTCCGAATGATCCAAGCACGACAGGTATTCTCAAAGATGAACTTGACGCATTAGACGAACGTTTTACAGCTGATGCGGAAGGGGACCTATTGATGCATGAAGAACTCGACGATATTTCCTATAAACAGAAAAAAAGAAGGTCGGAAACCATATATCTTGACGATTTTCTCATCGCTCAAATCGTTGATCGCTTTGGTCTGAAAGATAAATTTATCCTGGCCAACGAAAAACGGATCCATTTGGGATTGTTGTACAATAGTATTCCGACTATATGCAGGACAATCGTTGAATTATATGCCTATGGCCGACTTCAGGAAGAGGAAATCGCTCAAATTCTAAATGTTGAATTGGCAAGTGTTTTACGCGTTATAAAAGTGGTTCGAGAAAAATTCAAATTGATCTGAGACTCAGACATACCTCGATTAAATCTCAATTTCCAGCAAGATCGGGCAATGGTCCGATCCGTGGTATTGGGGTAAAATCTCGGCAGATTTTATTTTAGACACCAACGATTCGCTGACCAGGAAATAATCTATACGCCAGCCTACATTGCGTTCACGTGCTTTAAATCGGTAACTCCAATAGGTATACGCCACTTCTTCCGGATGTAAATATCTATAGGTGTCTACGAATCCTGCATTTATGAAATTGTCCATACCATCGATCTCTATCTGAGTGTATCCGGCTGTCTTGTTATAGTTCGATTTGTCGTTTTTCAGGTCGATAGGACGGTGGGCTACATTGAAGTCCCCGCAGACAATTACCGGTTTGTCATTTTCTTTGGTTTTAAGGTATTCAAGGAAATCTGCATCCCATTGCTTGCGATAATCCAATCTAACGAGTTGCTGGCCTGAATTGGGCACGTAGACGTTTACCAGATAGAAACTTTCATAGTCCAGACAAATAACCCTGCCTTCGTTATCGTGCTCGGCAATACCCATATCCAATGAAATCGCCTTGGGTTCCTGGCTACTCAATACCGCAGTACTACTATATCCTTTTTTCTCTGCGGCATTGTGGTAGTAGTGGTAGCTATCCAGAGGTTTTATGGCTTCAGCCGTTTCATGATCCTGCGCCTTGGTCTCCTGCAAGCACAAGATGTCCCAGGGAATCGATTTGACGGATTTGAAAAAGTCTTTCTTTGTTATCGCCCTGATACCATTAACATTCCACGATACAATTTTCATAAAAGGAATTGGATTTTAGCAGTTGCGTTCTTCTAATTTCAAAAGTATGAAAATACACGTTATATTTGCTGTCCCGGAATACCGGGCGATATAACCGGGGTATTAGCTCAGTTGGTTTAGAGCGCTGCCTTGACAGGGCAGAGGTCACTGGTTCGACTCCAGTATATCCCACAAACTATAGGCCACCGTTGTCGCGGTGGTTTTTTTTGTTAAAGAAGGCCATAGTAAGTTGCGGGCACAACGTGTTGATACATCCGCGTTTGTAGCTGATGTATTACAGGATCTCCAGAACGCGTTCCAAGGCCATTCCTCTCGAACCTTTGATCAGGATTAGTGAGGGTTCCAGTGGATGTGCTTTCAGATATTCACAAAGATCCTCGAAAGTGCGGTATTTTTTAATGGAAGTATCGGTCTTATAAAAATGTTCACCGATTAAAAATGCATTGTCAAAATTGATATCTTCCACCAACTGAGCTGCGGCCTGATGCTCTTCAGCGGAAGCGTCGCCCAATTCAAACATATCTCCAAGAATGACAGTTTTAGACGTCCCGTTCATTTGCCTGAAATTTTCCAGGGCCGCCCGCATGCTGGTTGGATTTGCATTATAAGCATCCAGAACAATGCTGTGCTGATCTCGCTCGATCATCTGCGACCTGTTGTTTTCCGGGATATAATACTCTATGGCTTCTTTGATATCATCGATGGATACGTCAAAATAATAGCCCACCAGCAGGGCGGCACAACAATTAGAAAAATTGTAACTGCCGATGAGTTGTGTGTTGATACGGAATCCCTCGGTCTTTAGAACCACATATGGAAGTGCACCCAAAAACTCAACAGATAAATATTCCTTTCCCCTGATGCTGTAGCCCGTTTTCTTTTCATAGCGGGCTAGTTTTGAAGCCTGAATCGGATCATCGGCGTTGAAAAAAATATGCTTTTTGTGGCTGATGAGATGATCATAAAGCTCGGATTTTCCCTTAATGACTCCTTCAACTCCCCCAAAACCTTCGAGATGGGCTTTGCCGTAATTGGTGATATAGCCATGATCAGGAAGCGCGATATCGCATAAAAATTCGATTTCTTTCTGATGATTGGCCCCCATTTCTATAATGGCGATTTCGGTCGTTTTTTCGATACGCAACAGCGTCAAAGGCACTCCTATATGATTATTTAAATTCCCATGCGTAGCGATGGTCTTAAATCTTTTGGAAAGCACAGCAGAAAGAAGATCCTTGGTGGTGGTTTTTCCATTGCTACCAGTGAGGGCAATTATTTCTGCATCACAATATTTCCTGTGATGGGTGGCCAGTTGTTGAAGTGTACTCAATGCATCATCAACCAAGATCGACCGTTCATCACCGACAACATCGGGCTTATCCACAACTACATATTTAGCTCCTTTTCGCAAGGCATCGCCAGCGAACTTGTTACCGTCAAAATTATCGCCTTTGAGTGCGAAAAATATGCAAGCCTCATGGATCTGTCGCGTATCCGTGCAGGCCACCGGATACTTAAGAAAAAGTTGATGCAATCTCTCGATCGTCATGAGCACAAATATAAAAAAAAGCCCCGATGGATACATCGGGGCGCTTACAATAGAAATATTGTCTTTTTTATTTTTTGACTTTCTTACTTCTGACGGTCTTATTCTTATTCTTAGATTTGGAACCTACACGGGACATGGCGCATCGGAATCCGATATAATCCGTTGCCATATATTGAGGCAGGTATCGGCGTTGTGCCGGATCGAGCCAATAGGCCCTGTCTCTCCAGGAACCACCTTTAAATACCCTGACTTCGTCGTTGATCAGTGTGGTTCTGTCGTTCCTTTCATCGTACTCTCTAACCATATTTCCAACTGAATCTCTTTCCACTGTATGGGTAGGAGAATTGTACATTTTACGCCTGTTTTCTTCATCTTCCTCATCACTAAAGCGCTCAAAGAACCTGGAAGAACCGGCATCACCATCGCGGTAACCTCTGTTATCGCTGTCTGAGAAATTTGTTCTTAAATAGGTTTCGTTTTCATCCACGGCTACCATTTCTACTTCACCGGGCAAATTGATGGCTACAACTTTTCCATTTGGAAGTGTGTCATAGACAATTTCATCTTGCAATACCTTTACTTTTCCATCTTCACCAATGGCAGTCTTCATAAAGACATTTCCCCTGTAGTAGTTAAAGTCGCTTACTTCATCATCCACTATCGGACGGTAGACATCAGCTACCCACTCGGCTACATTACCCGCCATGTCATAAAGACCAAAATCATTAGGTTTGTATGACTTTACCTCGGCAGTAATATCGGCACCATCATCAGACCAACCTGCAATTCCGCCGTAATCTCCTTTATATTGCTTAAAGTTGGCCAGCTGGTCACCACGACCCACACGTTGTCCGTTACGGGTGTATTCGCCTTCCCAGGGATACTTCTTACGCCCCCTATAGTTATTATATTCTCTGGTTCCGACAAGTGCCTGTGCGGCATATTCCCACTCAGTTTCGGTAGGTAGCCTGTATTCCGGCATAATGATACCGCTGCTTCGCTTGGCAAAGGTGGAGATAGAATCTTTCTTTTTGTTGCCTTGCAGCGAATCGATCAAACCGTTGTAAACCGATTCAGGGTTGTTTAGATAGGCTTCCGTACTGAAAGTACCTTCGACCTCTCCTGTAACAGCCTTGTACTTGGCATCCTTGGCAAGATAGCCTTCTCTTTCGAGCATGGCCTCGTTCACCCTGTCGGTACGCCATTCTGAGAACTGTACAGCCTGGATCCAATTGACCCCTACCACCGGATATTCAGCATAAGCCGGATGTCTCAGATAGTTGTTGGTCATGGTCTCGTTATACCCCAGACGGTTTCTCCATACAAGAGTGTCGGGTAATGCACCTTTATAGATATTGGTATACCTTGGATTTTCCGGGGGGTAGACCGCCTTTAGATAATCCAGGTACTCGAGGTACATCAGATTGGTGACTTCGGTTTCATCCATGTAGAACGATTGTACATGCTGCTGGCTAGGAGAGTTATTCCAATCGTGCATCACATCATCCTGCACCTTACCCTTTGTGAATGTACCCCCTTCGATGAATACTAGTCCCGGGCCTGTCTCCTGCTCTTTAAAATCTGAATTATGCTGAAACCCTCCATCTTTCGAATTGATCTTCCAGCCGGTTGCCCGTGACGCAGTTTTGGAAGAAGAACCTTTGATCTTATTACAACTGCTCACAGTGAATCCCGATGCAATCACTGCACACGAGAGTACCACCTTGATAAAATGTTTTTTCATCTGTATTTAGGACTTAATTTCATGGACAAACTGCACCTTTTTGTTCATCCGTTGGTTTTACGTTAGATATTCTATCGCTTTTGGCATATAAAACGCCGAATTGCACATAATATTTTATGAGCTCCAAAATATTTTAGTTGAATGTGATTAACCAATATTTTCAGGGATTACGCTCATTTCTGATAACGCTGATATAACGAAGATATTACAACCGTATTGTATTCTTGGTTAATATTGCTTTCATGGGATATCTTGCAACCTATTTCAGAAGTCTGTTTTAGGTCGATGAGACGCATTGCTCAGGCCCTTGCGCGCAGGCGTTCCTGTTATAAATCAAAAATATTACACCTCGAGACATAAGATATTCTGAAAAAGGTCGTTTATATGTGGTATATCCAATTAACGGAGCAAAAATTGTAATTACATTTGCGTCTTCAACAACAATTCTAGATGAAAAACTTGAAAAAATTAATCTTTGTCCCGCTGGCATTGCTATGCTTTAAAGCATTTGCCCAGAACGATCGGGTGATTACCACAGCTGTCCCGTTTTTAACCATCGCTGCCGACGCCAGGTCTTCTGGTTTGGGAGATATCGGTGCTGCGACCGGCGTGGATGCATTTTCTCAACAATGGAATCCGGCAAAATATGCATTTGCAGAAAGGAAAATGGGTATCGGGGTCAGTTATACGCCCTATTTGGAAAGTATCATCACAGATATCGCATTACTCAGCGGCACTTATTACAATAAATTAAACGATCAAAGCGCTTTTGCTTTTGGGATCCGTTACTTTACCCTGGGGGAAATAGAATTGAGGCAGTTCGCCAATGATCCTGGAACCATTGTCAAGCCAAATGAATTGGCTATCGATGGCTCATATTCGTTAAAATTGAGTCCTACGTTCTCTATGGCTGTTGCCGGTAGGTTCATCAATTCCAACCTTAAGCTTCCCGAAACAGGTAATGTCGATTCAAGGGCTGCCAGTACTTTTGCGGTAGATGTGGCCGGATATTTAGTGTCGAATGAAAAAGCATATAGCAGCTTTGATGGTCGCTGGAAGGGTGGTTTTAATATTTCCAATATGGGTGGGAAAATACAGTATGACGAAGGAGGTCAACAAAATTTCCTTCCCACTAATATGAAGTTGGGTGGTGGTTTTGATTTTATCTTCGATGCAGATAATGTTCTCGGACTTACGGCCGAGTTCAATAAACTTTTAGTTCCCACACCACAGGATTTCAATGGAGACGGGGTGATCGATTCGGCGGATAACGAGGAATATCAAAAAATTGGATGGTTCGAAGGAATGTTTAAGTCTTTCGGAGATGCCCCCGGAGGCTTTAGTGAGGAATTGAAAGAGATTACCTGGGCATTGGGTGCAGAGTATGCCTATCAAAATGCCTTTATGCTAAGAACAGGTTATTTCCATGAAAGTCCGGAAAAAGGATCAAGACAGTTCTTCACGCTCGGAGCAGGGTTTAAATTTAAGTCGGCTCAAATAGATTTATCTTATTTGTTCGCAACTTCAAAGGTGACGAATCCGTTGGAAAATACCCTGCGGTTTTCCCTGACATTTAATCTCGGACAAGAGTACATAAACAATTAAAATGCTTACGGTATTAAAATATTTAAAACCACGCCTTGTCGTGGTTTTTTTATTTTTGTCATGAGGCCTATATATACGAACCATGCAGAAGCAAAAGATTTCCTTTGATCTATCGATTTATGATTCTCCCCAGGAGCTCCCCGGGGAGTATGAGAAATTGATGTCTGTTGCGCAGAAATGCAGACAGCAGGCCTATGCACCATATTCCAATTTTCAGGTGGGTGCAGCGGTCCTTATGGAGAATGGGGAAATCGTAATTGGCAATAACCAGGAGAATGCTTCATTTCCCTCTGGTCTCTGTGCCGAACGCGTGGCCATTTTTCAGGCCGGTGCCCGATTTCCGGGCGTACCTGTAAAGGCTATAGCCATATCAGCTGCTTCGGGAATAACAAAAGTGTCGAAGCCAGCAGCGCCGTGTGGCAATTGCCGGCAAGCCATTGCCGAATATGAACAAAAACAGCCCGAGCCTATAAAAATCTTTATGATGGGCGAATCCGGACAGGTTTTTGCTGTTAGTTCTCTGACCGACCTCCTACCTCTTGCCTTTGGAAATGCATATTTGAAATAGACTTGTTTTCATTTGTGTAAGACAGTCGACAAAACGTTGAATAGCCTAAACATTGTAGCTGTTTAAGGAAATTAATCATTTTTTTTTAGCTATAGATTTAATGTGTATTTTTGTCATTCCGCCTGCTTTTGGAGTATAATCATCAGAGTCTGGACAGGTATAGGAAATTGAAATAACACAGCCTTTTTTAATGGAAAAAATCACCAAAGAAGTTTACCTGCGATGGTATGAAGAAATGTTCTTTTGGCGCAAGTTCGAAGACAAGCTTGCCGCCGTTTACATCCAGCAAAAAGTACGCGGTTTTCTACATTTATACAATGGTCAGGAAGCGGTTCTGGCAGGGGCATTGCACGCGATGGATCTCACCAAGGATCGCATGATAACGGCCTATCGAAATCATGTACAACCTATCGGTATGGGGGAGGATCCAAAAAGAGTAATGGCAGAACTCTTCGGTAAAGTTACCGGTACTTCAAAAGGTATGGGTGGTTCTATGCATATTTTTTCCAAGGAATTTCGTTTTTATGGAGGTCATGGAATCGTGGGAGGACAGATTCCCCTTGGAGCCGGACTGGCATTTGCCGATAAATACTTCAAAAGAGAGTCGGTGACTTTATGTTATATGGGTGATGGTGCCGTCAGGCAAGGTTCATTACACGAGACCTTTAACCTCGCTATGCTCTGGCAACTTCCTGTGGTATTTATCTGTGAAAATAACGGATATGCGATGGGGACTTCAGTTGCCCGTACGGCTCACACTACCGATATTTGGAAATTAGGACTGGGTTATGAAATGCCATGTGGCCCGGTAGACGGGATGGATCCGGTTGCGGTAGCCCAGGAGGTACACAAGGCTATTGAAAGAGCGCGTAGTGGCGGAGGACCTACATTCCTGGAGATGAAAACATACAGGTACAGAGGGCATTCTATGTCCGATGCCCAACATTACAGGACCAAGGCAGAAGTGGAGGAATACAAGAAGATCGATCCCATTTCCCAGGTGTTGGATGTAATTAAAGAAAAGAAGTACGCAAAAGATGAAGAGATCAAGTTAATCAACGATCGCGTAAAGCAAAGGGTTAAGGAATGCGAGCAATTCGCTGAAGAGTCTGAATATCCACCGGTAAATCAGCTCTATGATGTGGTTTACGAGCAGGAAGATTATCCATTTTTACAACACAAATTATAGGAGAATGGCCGAAGTTATAACAATGCCGAGGTTGAGCGATACCATGGAAGAAGGTACTGTGGCTAAATGGCTCAAAAAGGTAGGCGATAAAGTGGAAGAAGGCGATATTCTGGCCGAGATAGAAACCGATAAGGCCACCATGGAATTCGAATCTTTTCATGAGGGAACTCTGTTGCATATCGGGATAGAAGAAGGTGATGGCGCACCTGTAGATACCTTATTAGCTATTATCGGGGAAGATGGTGAGGATATTAGCGATCTTCTAAATGGTTCTGTTTCTGAGAAAGCTCAGGCAGAAGTACCCTCTACCGAAACAGAAGAAAAAGAAGAACCCGCGCCCGCATCTGATTCAGATTCCGGAGCCGAAATACCCGAGGATGTCACCATCGTCACCATGCCAAGGCTCAGCGATACCATGGAAGAAGGTACCGTGGCCAACTGGCTTAAGAAAGTGGGGGATGAGATTGAGGAAGGAGAAATCCTGGCCGAAATAGAAACCGATAAGGCTACAATGGAGTTTGAATCTTTCCACTCAGGAACATTATTGCATATTGGTATCCAGGAAGGGGAATCGGCCCCAGTTGATGATATTTTAGCCATAATTGGCCCGGCTGGCACGGATGTGACGGCTGTATTAAATGCCCAAAACACTCCTGCGGTACAAACGGAAACAAAAGCAGCGGAACCAGAAAAAGAAGTCAAAACCGGGGAGGCGACTGAAGTTCAAGCAACTCCCAAGGTGGTAGCCGATGGCCAACGTGTTTTTGTTTCTCCGCTTGCCAAAAAAATGGCAGAGGAAAAAGGTATTGATCTCGGTACCGTTCAGGGATCCGGGGATCATGGCAGAATTGTAAAACGCGATATTGAAAATTACAAGGCCGCCCCTGCTGCAAAGGTTGCGGCTCGCCCGGCTGCCGAAACTCAGCCTGAAAGTAAGGCAATGCCTGCCATCCACGTGCCGGTGGGCGAGGAAAGCAGTGAAGAACGCAAGAATTCCCAGATGCGGAAGGTCATTGCCAAACGTTTAGGGGAATCCAAATTCACGGCGCCTCATTACTATCTGATGATTGAAGTCGACATGTCAGAAGCCATGGCGTCACGGGCCAGGATCAATGATCTGCCCGATACTAAAGTCTCTTTTAACGATATGGTGGTAAAGGCCTGTGCGATGGCACTGAGAAAACATCCACAGATCAATACGAGCTGGAACGGGGATACCACCCTATACAACCATCATATTCATGTCGGCGTAGCTGTGGCGGTAGAAGACGGTCTGGTTGTTCCGGTATTGAAATTTACAGACCAGCTAAGCCTTACCCAGATTGGAACAGCTGTAAAGGATCTGGCTGGTAAGGCGCGCAATAAAAAACTGACCCCTGCTGAAATGGAGGGCAGTACCTTCACTGTTTCAAATCTCGGTATGTTCGGGATCCTGGAATTCACCTCCATTATCAATCAACCTAATTCGGCCATTCTTTCAGTGGGTACAATAGTGGAAAAACCCGTTGTAAAAGAAGGGCAGATCGTTATAGGTCATACTATGAAACTTAGTTTGGCATGTGATCATCGTACTGTAGATGGCGCCACAGGGGCACAGTTCCTGCAGACCTTAAGGGCCTATCTGGAGAATCCGGTGACCATGCTGGCATAAGCATAAACCCAATAACAGGCATTCGAAATATTGGATGCTCTTATATCTATCGACTTTCCTGATGAAAAAAATTTTATTCCTGATCAGCCTATTCCTGCTCGCTTCCTGTGGCGGTACCAAAGCGATAGCAGACGCTGACAAGGGCATCTCAGAAGATAGGCCCGACGGCTTGAAGGCGTCCATGGAAATGGGAGTTCCGAAGCAACCGTCAGGACAAAGTGGAAGCATAGCCACCTCAGCACCATCCGAAGTATTTACAGATTCAATAAGACTTCGTGAGATTCTGACATTTCTGGCATCGGATGAATTGGAAGGCCGGGATTCAGGATCCGAAGGAATAGAAACTGCCGCGAGGTACATCGAAGAAAACTTCGAAAAAAACGGGTTGAAGCGGTTTTTCGATTCATATCGCGATACAATTCTTAATTATAAGCTACCCTCTTATAATATCGTCGGATTAGTGCAGGGAAACGATGACACCCTAAAAGATGAGTACATATTGATCGGGGCGCATTACGACCATGTGGGCATTATCGGAAAAGGAACGGGAGACAGCATTGCCAATGGGGCTAATGACAATGCCTCGGGAACGGCAACAGTATTGGAATTGGCACGTTATTTCGGCTTACAACGAAGCAATAAGCGCAGTCTGCTCTTTGTGTTGTTCAGTGCGGAGGAGAAAGGCTTGTTAGGCTCTGCACATCTGTCGAAGCGACTGAAACAACAAAGTTTTAATATGGTTGCCATGCTTAATTTTGAGATGACCGGAGTACCTATGGTTGAGACCGACTATCTCTTGTATCTTACCGGATTTCAACGCTCAAATCTGGCGGAACTCTGCAATGAGTACGGCGGAGAGAACCTTATAGGTTTCTTACCTCAGGCAAAGGAATATCAGATATTTCAAAGATCGGACAACTATCCTTTCCACCAGGTATTTGGAGTTCCTTCTCAAACTTTTTGCACCTTTGATTTCACCAATTATGATTATTATCACAAAGCGGGGGATGAGGCATTCCGACTCGACTATAAACATATGGCCGATGTGGTGAATAAAATGATTCCGGTTGTAGAAGGTCTTTCAAATAGTATAGAACAAGAAATAAAATATTACTAGTGGCAAATGTGGTGATCACCGGTTGCAGCCGGGGAATTGGGTTTGAAATGGCGAAACTCTTCGCAGAAGAAGGTCATGCTGTTTTAGCGTTATCGCGCAACCCCGAACCGATGCGTAACCTGAAAAATGAGCGGATAACCGCCCTGGCCTTCGATCTTCAAAAGTCCAAAAGTCTTTCCGAACTGAAATCCTTTCTCAGCGATCATTTGAAAACTGTAGATATATTGATCAATAATGCGGGCCGTTTGGTGAACAAACCTTTTTTGGAAACTTCCATCGAAGAATTCATCGGTGTTTACCAGGTCAATGTCTTCGGAGTGGTTGGGATCATTCAAACCATACTCCCTTTTATGGAAAAAAGCGGACATGTGGTCAACATAAGTTCTATGGGTGGCATCCAGGGAAGTGCTAAATTTCCTGGCCTGTCAGCTTACAGTTCCAGCAAAGGAGCTCTGATCACGCTATCCGAACTACTGGCGGAGGAATTCAAAGAATCAGGGCCTTCCTTTAACGCCCTTGCTTTAGGTGCAGTGCAGACCGAGATGCTCGAAGAAGCCTTCCCAGGTTTTAAGGCTCCGGTTACGGCATTGGAAATGGCAGCATATATAAAAAAGTTCGCTCAGGAAGGACATCAGTATTTTAACGGAAAAGTACTTCAGGTCTCTAATTCTACACCCTGATTAGTTCGTTCTTAAATATTTGTGCAGACATGGTTCGAAATAAAAGAAGGATACGATCAGGTTTCCTTTTTCTATGTTAAGTCTTACGGTACCTATAAATGGAGACTAACAGTCCAGATAGTAACACTTGACGTCTTCGAGAATAATTCCTTTAGCCGGACTGTCGGCAAATATCGATCGATCGCATAACTCACCATTTGAAGAAAAGGTATCATTGTCAAGGATTGTAATTTGCTTTTGACTTTCTACAGGGATAAACAGGCCACCCTCATCACCCGGGTCAGTCAGAAGTTCTATCAACCTCCATTCACTAATAATTCCATTGGTTTCAGGTTTAGTATAATCTGAACGGCAGGATACGATATAGACCAGGATAATCAGCCAGAACCCTGGCATTTGGAAGAATGTTATTCGATTTTTTGGTGAAGATATGTGGACATAATAAGACGAATCATTTTCTTTAGTGAATTTAGCAAAACATATTACGCTAAACAGGATTAAACCCTATTTTTGTGGGCATGGATAGACGATTGGAATCGTATCTGCCAAAGGAAGCAATCCCTATTTGTGGAGAACTTCTCTCCTCGTTTGAGGTTGAGGTTAAAGTTGTAAAAATAAGGGTGACCAGACATGGTGATTACAGGCAATTGAGCAACGGCAGACATCTAATAACGCTTAATGCGACAAAAAACCCTTACCGTTTTCTGATCACGATGGTCCATGAAATAGCCCATTTATTGGCTTTTGAACGCTATGGGCGCCATATCAGGCCTCATGGAAAAGAGTGGAAATCCACATTTCAGCATCTGATGCTACCCTTACTACAGCCTCGAATTTTCCCGGCTGATCTATTGCCCTTGCTGGCAAACCATTTGAAAAACCCAAAGGCTAGCAGTACTTCAGATTCGAGATTATCAATGGCATTAAGAATTTATGATCCGCCATCGGATGCGGTGGCTGTGATGGAAATTCCGTTGGGTGGTATGTTTAAGATGTACAATGGACGTAAATTCAGAAGAGGAGATAAAAGAGTAAAAAGGATCGAATGCGTGGAGATTTCGACCGGAAGATTATACTTATTTCAGCCTGGTGCCGAAGTAGAACAAATAAAAGAGATATAAAAATGAAGAAAAATCACTACGCCGTAATTATGGCTGGTGGCGTGGGATCGAGATTCTGGCCCGTCAGTACCACGGAATTTCCAAAGCAGTTTCACGATATGCTGGGAACCGGACAAACATTGCTTCAGAAAACATTCGAGAGGTTGACAAAGTTCATACCCAACGAAAACATATTGGTTCTTACCAATGAGAGGTACCGCGATTTGGTCAAAGAACAGTTACCCTCGATTAAGACTCCTCAAGTGGTTACCGAACCCGCCATGAGAAATACGGCACCCTGCATTCTATATGCGGCCATGAAGATCTATAAGATGGATCCTGAGGCTGTAATGATCGTCGCACCCAGCGATCATTGGATCGAAGCGGAGGATTTATTCGCCAGAGACGTCAATCATTGTTTTGAAAGGTGCGAACAAAGTGAGGCTATTTGTACCATGGGTGTTATACCTACCTTTCCCAATACCGGTTATGGATACATAGAATTTGATCAGATCAATGGTAAAGATCAGGATCATGACTTAAAGCGAGTGCTGCAGTTTAAAGAGAAACCGGTTTACAAAATAGCCAAAAGATACCTTGAGCAAGGAAATTTTTTGTGGAACGCAGGGATCTTTATGTGGAGTGTCCTTACCATTCTCGAGGCATTCAAAAAATTCCAGCCTTCCCAATACGAACTTTTTAAGGCTGGGCAAGATTTTTACAATACGGATCGTGAAGCAGAGTTTATACAGGAACACTATGCAAAAGCTGAAAACATTTCTATAGACTATGCTATCCTGGAAAGAGCCGAGGAGATTTATGTGCAACCGGCCTCATTTGACTGGAATGATCTAGGAACCTGGGGTTCATTATACGATAGGTTGGAGAAGGACCGCCAGGACAATGCCCTTGTGAATGCCAGATTCCTCGGTATAAATTCCGGCAGCAACATGGTGCGAACCGGGGAGGGTAAACTCGTGGTAGTTGAAGATTTAAGTGATTATATTATTGTTGATAAAGAAGAGGTACTTCTTATCATGCCCAAATCCAAGGAACAGGAAATCAAAAACGTACTGGCCCAGGTCAGGGACATGCACGGAGATCAATATATATAAAAATGGAAAATTATTCACAAGCTAATCCAGATCCAGCTGGCGAGAAGCATCGGGATCCTGAGGAGATAAAAAAGGAGTTTAAAGGACTGATGTCCCGGGTACGCTCTTTTATGTCCGAAATGCTCAATATCCGGAAAGAAACAGATATTGAGGCGACCAAAGAGGCGATCATCAAAGATATTTCTTTTAAAGGCCATACAATTTGGATCCTCGTCTGTTCTATATTTATCGCCTCGATTGGATTAAACGCCAACTCCACGGCTGTTGTCATAGGGGCCATGTTGATTTCCCCGCTTATGGGACCGATCCTGGGAATAGGACTTTCCTTTGCTACCAATGATATCGATACTCTTAAACGCTCCTTGTTGAACGGAGCTATAATGGTCGTATATAGTGTTTTAACGGCTTTTCTCTTTTTTGAATTTTTTCCAATCATCAATAATTCATCCGAATTATTGGCACGTACCTCACCCGATATCAGGGATGTATTGATCGCATTTTTTGGTGGCCTGGCGCTTGTGATCGCCAGGGCAAAGCGAGGTACTATCGCGACGGTGATTTTTGGGGTGGCCATCGCCACCGCTTTGATGCCACCGCTTTGTACGGCCGGATTTGGTATCGCTATTCGGAATTGGGAGTATACCACAGGGGCGCTCTACCTCTTTACCATCAATGCCATATTTATTGCCCTTGCCACTTTTTTAGTGCTTAAAATACTGAGGTTTCCAATGGTGAAGTACATAAAGTCGTCCCGGCGACGACTGTTCGGCCAGTTGGCCTCATTGGTGGCAATTTTGATCATGATACCGGCCGGAATTACCTTTTATAATGTATTTCAGGAATCTCGGTATAAGGGTCAGGCCGACGAATTTATCAGCAATACCATCGGGATATATCAATTTAAGAAAAGAGGCATATTTCTAGATGAACTCACGGATATTGATTATAACCCCAAAGGATTGTCTAGTATTGAATTGGTTTGTGTTGGAAATGAAGAAATACCCGAGAATGTTATCGCTACCTGGGAAGCCCAAATGAGCCAATATTCAAGACTAACTAATACCGAACTTAACATCGTTCAGGGCGGGCTGGACGACTCTGAAGAAAAATTCAATTATGTAAATGAGCTCTATGAGACCAAAAAAGCAGAAATACAAAACAAAGACCAGCGGATAAGGCTTTTGGAGGAGGAGATTGCAGCACTGAGTAAAAACTCAAAACTGTCGATTCCTTTTGATGAAATCAGCGCAGAAGCAAAAGCGAACTATCAGGAATTGGATGGTTTGATCTTTTCCTATTCTATCCGTACCGATTTTAAGAAGCTCGACACTATTCCTGTTTTTGAATTACAATGGCAAAAGGGAATTAATGAAAATCAACTGGGAGAAAAGTCTGCGAATATCCGGAAATGGCTTCAATTGCGTTTAAAAGACTCGACGGTTCAGGTGAGAAGCCTAACTAATTAATCGCTT
Source organism: Robiginitalea sp. (assembly GCA_024638915.1). GTDB lineage: Bacteria > Bacteroidota > Bacteroidia > Flavobacteriales > Flavobacteriaceae > JAHEJJ01. The sequence continues at coordinate 103,054 of JAHEJJ010000004.1, read as the reverse complement.
TCGGAAATATAAACCTGTCTCACTTTCTTATACAGTTCGGATGAATAGACAAAATTGGTGATTGCCTCATTGTCGGTTTTGAAGATTTCCTGATTGGTGCCTTCCCATTCTTTGATTCCGTTCCTGAGAAAAATGATCTTTTCTCCGATTTCCATCACAGAATTCATGTCATGGCTATTGATCACGGTAATGATATCGTATTCTTTTGTGATCTCCTGAATAAGATTATCTATGATGATAGCGGTATTCGGATCGAGTCCGGAATTTGGTTCATCACAAAAAAGATATTTCGGGTTCATCACAATTGCTCTGGCGATAGCCACACGCTTCTGCATACCTCCGGATATTTCTGATGGAAATTTTTTATGCGCATCGATAAGATTTACGCGTTTCAGGACGAAGTTTACCCGATCTTCCATTTCGGATCTTGATTGATCGGTAAACATTTCGAGCGGGAACATCACATTCCCTTCAACGGTCATCGAATCAAAAAGTGCGCTGCCCTGGAACACCATTCCCATCTCCTGCCTGAGACTTCTGCGTTCATCAAGTGTTAGTTCTGCAAATCGTCGGCCGTCATAACTGATGGTACCCTTATCGGGGACCAGCAAACCCAGCAAACATTTCATAAAGACCGTTTTTCCCGAACCACTCTGACCGATGATCAGATTGGTTTTTCCTTTTTCAAAGGATGTGGTAATGCCGTCCAAGACATGGGCATCACCAAAATATTTATGAAGGTTGTCTACTTCTATCATTACCCTAGCAATAATTGAGTGAGTATGAAATTCATGACGATAATGGCCACACTCGTCCAAACGAATGAGGTAGTGGCTGCTTTACCGACATCGAGCGCACCACCCTCCATATAATAACCGTGATAAGATGGGATGGTAGCCAAAACAAATGCAAATACGAATGTTTTAATAAACGAATAGGTTATATGGAAGGGCTTAAAATCCAGTTGCAGGCCTTCTATGAATTCGGCACTTGAGGTAAAATCTCCAAAAACAGCGGCCATCCACCCACCTAAAATACCTACATACATGGCAACAGCTACCGCGAAAGGGTAAATCATCATGGCGATGATCTTTGGGAATACCAGGTAATTCAACGAATTCACCCCCATTACTTCAAGGGCATCTATCTGTTCGGTTACGCGCATCGTTCCTATACTGGAGGTAATGTAAGAACCCACCTTACCGGCCATAATTATGGACGTAAAGGTTGGGGCAAATTCCAGTATGACCGATTGCCTCGTAGCAAAGCCTATAAGACTTAACGGTATTAAGGGATTGTCCAGATTTAGCGCTGTTTGTATGGAGACAACACCTCCGATAAATAGCGAAATAAAGATAATAATACCCAGAGACCCAAAGATGAGTTCGTCTATCTCCTTAAGGATCAGGGTGCGCATCACCGACCATTTCGTAGGTTTCTTAAAAACCTCTCTGACCATAATGGCATAACTCCCGATATAGGAAACATAATTCATAGACAGATGCTCTTTCTTCTGCCGGTAAAAATAAGAATATTAGCATTGAATTGATCTTGTATTAAAATTTTAGTGTTTGATTTAATTACTTTTGAAATCTTATCATAAAGGAGGTCGCATGAACAAGATTTTATTACTCAGTTGTATTCTGCTTTTAGGATGTGGATCTTTCTCTGCATCGGCCCAGAAGAAATCGAAGGAAAAGGCACGACAACTGCAAGTCGAAACAACCGCAAATCCTAAGCTAATCGTAGGTGTGATCGTAGACCAGATGCGCTTTGATTACCTTACACGGTTTGCGAATCATTATGGTGAAGGCGGTTTTCGTAGGCTTATACGCGAGGGTTTTAATTGCAGGAACAACCATTTTAGCTATGCCGAGACCAGTACTGCACCAGGCCACGCTTCCATCTACACCGGAAGCACCCCTTCTGTCCATGGTATTATTGGCAATAACTGGTATGACAAAGCGAGCCAGCAGATGGTTTACTGCGTTGAAGACTCAAGCTATTCGTCTCTCGGGACGACCACGGATGCGGGCCAGAAGTCCCCGCATAGACTGAATTCTCCCACCATAACCGATATGCTGCGAACACATTTTCAAATGCGCTCAAAGGTTATTTCCATATCCATTAAGGACCGGTCCGCAGTTCTACCGGGTGGGTTTACAGCCAACGCAGCCTACTGGTTTCAAGGACTTTCTGAAGGGAAATGGATAAGCAGTACCTACTATATGGATAACTTGCCCAAATGGGTCTCTGACTTTAATAGTTCCGGAAAGGCAGCATCGTACAAAAAGACATGGAATACCTTGAAGGAGATAAATCAATACCTGGAAAGCGGACCGGATAGCAACAAATATGAAGAAGCCTTTAATGGTGAGACCGGAGCTGTTTTTCCTCATAAGCTGGAGGAGATCTGGGAGGCTAACAGTCGATTTGAATTGCTTAAATCTACGCCTTACGGAAATAGCTTAACCACGGATTTTGCGATGGCCGCCATCACGAATGAGAGATTGGGAAAAGATCAATACACCGATTTTCTCGCGATCAGTTATTCCAGCACAGATATTGTTGGTCATCGTTTTGGCGTGAATTCGAAGGAAATACAAGACACATATTTGCGCCTGGACATGGAATTGGAACGATTGCTGGAAAAACTCGACAGTGAAGTTGGGGAAGGTCAGTATACCCTTTATCTCACAGCAGATCACGGGGCTATGCATGTTCCCGGCTATCTTCAGGAGCTAAAAATCCCAGCCGGACTTGTAGGAATTGCTGAGTATAACGAGCGTTTTGAGCAATTTCTCCAATACAATTACGGAACCACAGATATTATCCAACACAGGTCGGAGAAGCATTTATTTTTTAACTATAAGGTAATTGCCAATCTGGGCCTTCAAGTAAAAAAGGTGCAGGAAGACATCCGCAGGGAAATATTGACATATAGTCCGATCGACAGGGTCTACACCGCGGATCAGTTGCTGAATTCTAGTTATGATGAGGGCATCTCCTATCTTATACAAAACACTTTTCACCCGAAGCGTTCTGGTGATATATTACTGGTTTACAAACCTGGAAATACAGCTTATGATACCACAGGATCTAGCCATGGTTCTCCTTATAAGTACGATACACATGTTCCCCTTATATTTTATGGTACAGGTATTAAAAAGGGTAGTACAGCCAAAAGAACCGATATAACAGACATTGCCCCAACCCTTTCTTCTTTACTTGGAATGGCATTTCCCTATGGAGGCCAGGGCGAACCCATTGAGGCGGTATTAAAATAGTTTTTGCCCTATCATTTTCCATCGTTGCTTCCTGATAAAGCGACCTTCTTCCGCCGTCACCAGATAGGGAAGACTATCGCTTGCCGCGCGAAAATAACCTCGGAGGCTTTCCCCGATTACTTTAATGGAGCGCTTCTTCCAAGCCATTTTAAGCGAGGCCAAAAAAGCTATCATCGGCCCATAGCGCATATTACGATAAGCCAATCCCTGCTTGATCGCTAAAGAACTTTCATAGGAAGATCCTGTAGGGCGAAGGTGTTTAACTTTCAATTCTGGCAGGGTTTTCATCCTGTATCCATAATATCTGACCAGGAAAGTGTCGGCAGTATCCCAACCCAGACCGGGCCTTAACCCTCCCATAGCCTTGAGACAATTATTGAGATAGAGTTTTACAGGACCTCTGACATGGGCGCGGTCGGAGATGGATTCATAGATCCACCTATCATCTTGTTCAATATATAGTAAACCGGAACAGAGCCCTAATTTAGGGTCTTGTTCAAAGGCTTTCAAAACATTTTCAAAATAATTCTCCGGCAACAGAATATCAGCATCGAATTTACCGATGAGATCAAATTCTTCATCTAGCGAGGACATGCCAAAATTAAAGGCATTTACCACCTTGGCACCAGGTCGATGCATGGCTTCGGAATCGAATTTTACGCATTTAATCCAGGGGTATGCCTTGCTGATAGAAACGACAATTCTATAGGTATCATCAGATGAGTTGTCGTCTACCACAAGAACCAGATCAGGTTTTACGGCCTGGGAAATATAGTTTTCGAGGCATACCCTGATAAAGCTCTCTTCGTTATGTGCAGGTATAATTATGGCTGTTTTCAACATAATTACAATAGAGTACGTTTCACCGTTTTCTTATGAAAACCATTCAAAGATCAGTTCAGGTTCCTTTTGCGCTTTGCATAAACAATATAATACCGGGGGGTAAATAACCTCAGGAGCGGCCTGACCCCAATTTTATTAACCGGATTGGTCCACTTGGTACGATCTAAGATCTCCCAACCGGCTTTGTCTAATAACCAGTCGAATTGCCAATCTTCAAATTCGTGAAAATGCCTGTCCCAGGGATCGCACTTATTCCGATAGGCACTTGCAAACCATAGGCGGAGAGGAATGCTTGCCACAAGGAAATCACATGGGATATCTCGCAAAACGATAAAAGGGGAGACTAAATGTTCAAATATTTCGAATGCGGTCACCACCTTTGCATCGGTATGTAATACCCCGGCTAGGTCCAGATCCAGATCTTCACCTTCTGTATTCTCCACAGAGTAACCTTCCTCTTTCATCCTTTGAGAGAACGGATTGGATACGCCTAAATCGAGGATATTTTGATCTTTGGAAATATGCTTCTTAAGAAACGCCATGGTATGTCGGTAGCGTTTCTCAGGAAAATAATTTGCATACATCTTTAATGAATATAAAAAGAAGAGGTCAGCATCTGTAGACAATGGAATTGATATTCATGCCCGCACCAACACTGGCAAAGATAACAACATCTCCCTTCTCAATACTTTGATTTTCCATTTTTCCATGGCGTACTGTATCGAATAGAGTTGGAATAGTGGCTACAGAGCTATTGCCCATCTGATGGATATTCATAGGCATAACACCTTCGGGCATTTCACAGCCATAAAGTCTATAAAAGCGTTTTACGATGGCTTCATCCATTTTTTCGTTAGCCTGATGAATGAATATTTTTTTCACCTCCTTTATATCGGTCCCGCTTTTATCGAGACAAGCTTTCATGGCCTTGGGAACATGAGAAATCGCGAACTCATATATTTTTCGACCATACATTTTGATGTATTGGCGGTTATCGGTGGCTGTTTTTTTATGTGAAGTACCGCTATATAAATAGAAGGCTTCTTCATTGGTGAAAGTTGCCGAAGTATGAGACAGAATTGCTCCACTTTCCGGATTGGCTTCCACAATACATGCTCCCGCACCATCGGAATATATCATCGAATCCCTGTCGTGAGGATCTATTACCCTTGAAAGCGTCTCCGCACCAATAACCAAACACTTCTGGGCCATCCCACTTTTGATAAAGGCATAGGCCTGAATAACGCCTTCTACCCATCCCGGGCATCCAAAAAGCATATCATAGGCCACGCAATTTGGATTGATAATTCCGAGGTGGTGCTTAACCCTGGTGGCCAAACTCGGCACGGTATCGGCCTGGGCATGGCCGTAGTTTACATCCCCGAAATTATGAGCAAAAATGATATAATCAAGATCCTCAGCGTCTATACCGGCATCTTCTATCGCTTTCATGGCGGCCCGGTAACCTAAATCGGAGGTGTTAAGATCGCTTTTTGCATATCGCCTCTCGCCTATACCTGTTATCGCTTTAAACTTTTGAATAATTACCTGGTTATCATTTTCAAATGGAAGGCCATCGCTTTGAAGAAACTCACTGGTTTCAAAGGCCTCATTCGTTGTAGTGACGGAAGGGATATAGCTCCCGGTACCGGTAATGCCAATGGTCATTTTAAAAATTGTTTAGTGTATAATAGCTAAATTACTCATCGACACAAGAAAAGCAGCTTAAAGTCCCAGTCAGAATACGATATTCAGCGTCAAAAAATAGCTGCCTGACACCTAAGAATATATAATGGAAGAACATTAAAGCCCGTTCATAACCCCCGAATACTCAGATTATTCAACCTCTGCGTACAATTCAACAGAAGGACAGGTACAAATCAAATTACGATCGCCATAGGCATCGTCGACCCTGCTGATCGAAGGCCAGAATTTGTTTTCCGCCACATAAGGAAGCGGGAAAGCGGCTTGCTGTCTGCTATATGGAAAGTCCCATATATCGCTACATATCATCGACATGGTATGCGGGGCATTTCTGAGCAAATTATTGTGGTCTGTAGCAACTAACTGTTCTATTTCATCACGGATGGAGAGCATGGCATCGCAAAAGCGATCCAATTCCTGAAGATTTTCACTTTCCGTCGGTTCAATCATCATGGTGCCGGCTACTGGAAAAGATACCGTAGGTGCGTGAAACCCGTAGTCCATGAGCCTTTTGGCAATATCGGTTACTTCAATACCTTTTTCTCTGAAAGGCCGGCAGTCGATGATCATTTCGTGGGCTGCCCGGCCGTGTTCCCCAATGTAGAGAATTTCATACTTCCCTTCCAGTCGATTTTTGATATAATTTGCATTCAGAATGGCGATTTTCGTGGCGTATTCTAAACCCTCAGCCCCTAACATTTTTATATATGCATAGGATATCAGACAGGCCAGGGCACTGCCCCAGGGTGCTGCAGAAATGGCCGTGATAGCCTTATTGCCTCCTGTCTGAACTATTGGATTACCAGGAAGAAAAGGTACCAGCTGCTCGGCAACGCATATCGGACCTACGCCAGGACCTCCACCACCATGTGGGATCGCGAATGTCTTATGTAAATTAAGATGACATACATCGGCACCGATCACGGCAGGATTGGTGAGCCCTACCTGGGCATTCATATTGGCACCATCCATATAGACCTGTCCACCATGGTCGTGGATCAATTTTGTTATCTTCCTGATAGATGACTCGAATACTCCATGGGTAGAGGGATAGGTTACCATCAATGCCGCCAGGTTTTCCGAATGCAGATTTACTTTTTCTGCCAGATCGATCAGATCGATATTTCCTAAATTATCTGTTTTGGTAACCACTACACGCATTCCGGCCATAACAGCCGAAGCAGGGTTGGTTCCATGAGCACTGGCAGGAATTATACATACATTTCGATGTCCCTCACCCCTCGATTCGTGATAGGCCCGTATCGTCATCAATCCTGCATATTCGCCCTGGGCCCCCGAATTAGGCTGAAGGGATGTGCCCGAAAAACCAGTAATTGTGGTTAGATCACCCTCCAGTTCTCTGAGCATCAGATGATAACCTTCTGCTTGTTCTACCGGTGCAAAGGGATGGATATTGGACCATGCTGCTGAACTCAGGGATAACATCTCTGTGGCTGCATTCAATTTCATAGTACATGATCCCAGTGAGATCATAGAGTGATTTAGTGCCAGGTCTTTTCGTTCGAGCATTTTCAGATATCGCATCAGTTCGGTTTCGCTGTGATAAGAGTTAAAAACCGGGTGCTGAAGGTAATTGCTCTTGCGTAATAATTTGTCGGGCAAGGAAGACCCCTCAATTAAACGATCAATTTTGGGCAAATCCTTGCTTGCCGCCTCCGAAAAAATGCTGATGATCTTATTGAGATCTTCCAATTCTACCGCTTCATTGAGTGCGATGGAGATAGTATTCTCGTCTACATAATAGAAATTGACTTCGGCAGACTCGGCCAGCGATCTGATCATTTTACTCTCGGCCGAAATCAGCAGGGTATCGAAGAAATGCTCATTGAGAATTGAGATCCCCAGTTTCTTTAATGTCTCAGCCAGTGTGACCGTCATACCATGTACTTTATTGGCGATATATGATAAGCCTTTGGGGCCATGATAAACCGCATATGTACCAGCCATGACAGCGAGTAATACCTGGGCGGTGCATATATTGGAGGTGGCCTTATCTCTCTTTATATGCTGTTCCCTGGTCTGAAGCGCCATTCGCAATGCCGATTTTCCATCACGATCCTTTGTCACGCCGATTATCCTGCCCGGGATATTTCTTTTAAACTCCTCTCTTGTAGCAAAGTATGCTGCATGCGGCCCACCATAACCTAGAGGAATTCCGAATCTTTGGGTGGTACCAATCACCACATCAGCACCAAATTCCCCTGGTGGTTGTAACAAAACCAGGCTCAGTATATCTGCGGCAACAGCAACTTTTATATCTAATGCTTTGGCTTTCAGCACAAAATCTTCATAATCATAAATATTACCATATTTTCCAGGATATTGGATGAGAGCTCCGAAGTATTCCGTGGAGAAACTAAAATTTTCATGGTTTCCAGTTACGAGTTGTATACCTAAGGGCTTCGACCTCGTTTGTAAAACCGAATAGGTCTGAGGTAAAATCTCTTCGGAAACAAAAAATTTGCATGCCCCATTCTTTTTTTGAGCCCTGCTGCGAACGTCATATAACATGGTCATGGCTTCCGCGGCTGCAGTACTCTCATCCAAAAGCGAGGCATTGGCTATTTCCATCCCCGTGAGGTCGCACACCATGGTCTGGTAATTCAACAAAGCCTCAAGTCTGCCCTGAGCGATTTCTGCCTGATAAGGGGTATAAGCGGTATACCAGCCCGGATTTTCGAGGATATTGCGTTTGATAACTGAAGGAATCAGACTTTCATGATAGCCCAGGCCTATATACGATTTGAAAATCTTGTTTTTTCTTGAGAGCCTGTCTGCTTTCTCCAGAAAGAGATGCTCGCTGATGGCGGGTTCCAACTTCAGTTTTTCGTGGAGCCGGATATCTTCAGGGATTGTTTCATCGATGAGCTGCTCCAGGCTTTCTGCACCCAGGGTATGAAGCATTTTTGGTAGATCTTCCTGTCTGATTCCAATATGTCTCGACGCAAAAACATCTGTTTTCATAGTATCTCTTTATCAGGTGGACTAAAAAGTCTCCAAAATTAGCGATTTCTTCCCTTATTTATCGTGTTTTAGCATCGGAGGAGGTTTAAAGTTTTTAACGAATTATAAACCTTCCTGAGGGTTTGCATAATTTTGTTTAATGAGGCGCTGGCAAAAGATTTTGGATTATTACATTGAAGCAAGCGTTCACGTGGCCCTGGCCGTTGTCTCCCTACTATTGGTAACCGGAGAATTGTTAAACATTCCGATCCCGGATGCGTTAATTTTATTCATCTTTTTTGGTTCTATAGCATCTTATAATTTTGTTAAATATGGCCCTACCTTAACGCGCATTGGGCCTTCAAGTAATAGATATTGGTCCTATACCGCTATTTTGGGGTTAATCGCTGCGGTTTTGGCGTTCTATTTTGGATTGATGCTCTCTGGAAAGACCTGGCTGTTGCTATTATTTCTCCTGATCGTGATTCTGCTCTATACCTTTCCCATTGCGCATCGCGATAAGAACCTGAGGAGTCTGGGAGTATTAAAAGTGATTCTTGTAGCGATCAGCTGGACCACTGTTTCGGTCTACTTACCAGCGGTCCAGGATGGATCGGTTAGAGGGTGGGATCTCAATATCTTTGCCATGCAATCCTTCCTTCTTGTATTGGCACTTATTATCCCCTTTGAGATAAGAGATATGCGATTCGATCCACCGGGCATTCTTACAATTCCAAGGAGAATAGGGGTTGATGGGACCAAACAACTAGGTATATTGTTGATGATACTTTCAACACTCCTACTTTTTTTCCGGGATGATATCGGCTACCTTGAAATAGCGGTCAGAGTCATACTGCTAATAGCTGTCAGCCTGTTTATTTGGAAGACACCAACGGATAATTCAAAATACTACGCCTCTTTCTGGGTTGAGGCTATACCGATATTCTGGCTGGGTTTAATTTTGGGTTTGAAGGTCCTTTTTTAGATTTTATCCTCAAGTGTTCCCTTCATCCTTACTTTGTCTTTATCGGAAAGACTGCGGATAGATGCAGTTTCGCAGAGGGTGGTGAGCCTGGTGTTCTTTTTCGAGAAGGAAGCACAAGCCTTGCACACCAATAGGTGGAACCTCAGTTTGAGCGTTTCCCAAAAGGATGCGTCCTTATACTGGGTCTTATGACATATTATTTGGGCTTCTTCGCAGTTAATCATCTATTTAAACCAAATATCATTTAAACATCCCATTAGCGCCGTACGGGCTCTGTGGACCATAACCCAAAGATTAGACGGATTTATGCCCAATTCATTACAGATATCTTCTGTTTGTAATCCTCTGATGGTCTTCATAGTGAAGACGGCCGACTGTTTTTTCGGCAGTTTTGAAATACACTCCTGAATCGCAAGACCCAGTTCCTCATTTTCAATAAAATCGTTTTCCAGGATACTGCCCGGATCTGCTACTTGTTCTTCGAGCCAATCTCCATCGGAATCTATTCCGGGTTTATAATTGACCCGTATTTCCGCTTTACCCTTTTTCGAATTTATTTTTCGATAATAATCTATTACCTTACGCTTAAGAATGGCGATGAGCCAGGTCCGCTCTGCTGCAGTACCTTTATAGTTCTTTGCCGATTTAAGACCGGCTAAAAAAGTTTCCTGTACCAGATCTTTGGCCACTTCCTCATCGCTGATACGTGCGATAGCGTAGTTAAAAAGATAGTCGGCATACCGATCCACCCATGTATGAGGATTAAGTTGATTCATACTGATATTGCGCTTGGCCAGATTCAAATGTAATAGAAATTTTTGGTAAGAATTGATAGGTTTATCTAATAGATACAGAAATGAGATATAGTTTACTACTGGTTCTGATATTTTTCCTGAGTGTGAATTGCACCCAGAAGAAGTCGATGCATATCAATGATTTTGCAAATGAAAATTTAGGCAATGTTGTTTTGGTCGATGTCCGTACCCCGGAGGAATACGACGAAGGTCATCTCGAAGGTGCCATAAATATCAATTGGCACGATCCGGACTTTACCAAACAGGTAGAGGCTTTAGGACAGAAAAAGGGTATTTATGTTTACTGTAAGAAAGGTGGTCGTAGTGCCAAGGCAGCTTCACTTCTCGATTCACTCGGTTACCGCGTTACAGATCTCCTTGGCGGTTACGACGACTACGCTCCCGCGGATTGATCTAGCTTGCTTTTTTTACGAGCCCGGAACGCTTCAACAATGCTTCTAAACCCGGTTCACTGCCGCGAAACCTTTTATAGAGTACCATCGGCTTTTCAGTACCGCCTTTAGAAAGTATGTGCTCACTAAACCGACTTGCAACTTGCTTATTGAAAATGCCCTTCTCCTTAAAATAGGCAAAGGCATCTGCATCGAGGACCTCGGCCCATTTATAGCTGTAGTAACCTGAGGAATAACCTCCCTGGAATATATGTGAAAACGCCGTACTCATACAGGTTTCAGCGGTCTCAGGAAACAGTCGGGTACTTTCAAATGCCTTTACTTCAAATGCCTTTACGTTTTCGACCGATGAAGGGTCTTTGCTGTGCCACGCCATGTCCAATAAACCAAAGCTCAGCTGTCTTAAAGTAGCCATTCCCTGCTGGAACGTAGAAGATTCTTTTAGACGATCTATGATTTCCATCGATATAGGCTCTTCGGTTTTATAGTGTTTCGCAAACAGTTCCAATGCCTCTTTTTCATAACACCAATTCTCCATGATCTGACTCGGTAGCTCCACGAAGTCCCAGTATACCGATGTCCCAGAAAGGCTGGGGTATTTGGTATTCGCAAGTATTCCGTGGAGTGCATGTCCGAATTCATGGAACAGGGTTTTCACCTCGTTAAAAGTCAGAAGTGAGGGTTCCTCTTCCGAGGGCCGGGTAAAATTACAGACATTGGAAACCTGTGGTCGAACATTTTGTCCGTTCAAAACATATTGTGAGCGATATGAGGTCATCCAGGCGCCACCTCTTTTGCCTGCCCTGGGATGGAAATCGGCGTAAAAAAGGGAAATAAACGCATCATTTCTGTCATAGACACGATAGGTCAATACTTCTTGATGATAGGTCTCAACATCTTCAACTTTTTCGAAACGTAAACCAAATAATTTGTTGGCCACGGAAAATACTCCTTCCACTACTTGCGGTAATGGGAAGTAGGGTTTGAGGATCTCATCGTCCAAGTCGAATAATTTTTGTTTCAGTTTTTCAGAATAGTATGCACTGTCCCATTTTTGAAGCGCATCGATTCCATCGATCTCCCGGGCAAAATCTTCTAATTTTTGAAATTCTTTATGGGCTACCGGCTTGGCTTTATCCAGTAGTTCATGCAGAAACTCGGTTACTTTTGCTGGCGTGTCGGCCATGCGTTCTTCCAGGACATAGTGGGCGTGAGATGGGTAGCCCAGCAACTGAGCCCTCCGATGCCTTAGTTTGGCAATTTTTAATACGTTTTCCTGATTGTCGTATTCATCGCCCTGAAAACCCTTTCTGCCATAAGCCAGCGCCAGTCTTTTTCTAAGCTCCCTGTTTTTGGCATATTTCATAAAAGGGATATAACTAGGGAAATCGAGCGTGATGATCCATCCCTCTTTTTCGCGCTCTCTGGCCAGTCGGGCAGCGGCTTCAACCTGGGCTTCCGGCAAACCAGCCAAATCTTCTATTTGGGTCAGGTGCATTTCGTATCGATTGGTTTCGGCCAGGATATTTTCGCCAAATTTCAATTTGAGTTGCGCCAGTTGAATATCGATGTTTCTGAGTTTTTCTTTTGCTTTCTCGCCAAGATGAGCCCCATTCCTGCTAAAACTTTTATATTTTTTTTCCAGAAGTGTCTCCTGTTCGGGCGACAGATTCAACCCCTGACGTTTCTGGTAGACTTCATTTACCCTTTCAAATAATTCCTTGTTTAAGGTAACATCATTCGAAAACTCCGATAAGAGAGGGGAGATTTCCTGTGCAATCCTTTGGATTTCCTCATTGGTTTCGGCCGAGTTAAGATTAAAGAAAACACTCGATATCCGGTCTAATTGCAATCCTGCATAATCTAACGCTTCTATGGTATTCTTAAAATTAGGGGCTTCCTTTTGAGAAGTAATTTCATCTATTTCGGACCTGGCAGCTTCAATGGCCTTAAGAAAAGCCGGTTTAAAATGTTTGGTCTTGATTTTTGAAAAAGGGGGTGTATCGAATGGAGCTAATAGCGGATTCATAGGGCCTGTTTAATCAAATATGGTCTTTTGTACAGAGAAAATAGTTATTGTTTTTTAAGATCAGAAGCGCCTTTTATCACCTTTTCCTTGAGCCCTTCTTTAAAAGCTATGATTCTTGCCAGCACTTCAGGATCGCTGCTTCCAATGATCTGAGCAGCAAGGATACCGGCATTTCTGGCGCCATTCAAAGCCACAGTACCCACTGGAACGCCCGCGGGCATTTGCAAAATGGACAATACGGAATCCCACCCATCGATAGAATTTCTGCTTTTTACCGGTACGCCGATAACCGGAAGTGGTGAAAGAGAGGCTACCATACCAGGTAAATGAGCGGCACCACCAGCCCCGGCGATAATAACTGAATATCCACGTTCATGTGCCGTTTTGGAGAATTGAAACATTTTATCGGGAGTACGATGCGCAGAGATAATATCCACATCGGTATCGATGCCGAGGTCTTTTAAAATGTCTACAGCCTGCTGCATGATTTCCAGATCACTTGTACTACCCATTATTACTGCTACTTTACTCATCTCTTTTTATTATTTACTGATTACTCGGATCGTCTTTTTTACCAATTCTGCTGTGGCCCTGGCGGTGGCGATATCCTGGTGGACAATGGTAACATGCCCCATTTTCCTAAAAGGCCTTGTCTGGCTCTTACCATAGATATGCGGTGTTACTCCTTCCAGCTCCAGGATCTTTTCAATATTCTCATATACCACTTCTCCCTGGTGACCTTCCTCACCGACCAAATTTACCATTATTCCACCCAATTTGCTTTCTGTCTTTCCCAGGGGCAGGCCCAGTATGGCCCTTAAATGTTGTTCGAATTGGTTGGTGTAACTCGCTTCTATGCTATAGTGACCACTATTATGTGGTCTCGGCGCCATTTCGTTTACCAGAATATCGCCATCATGCGTTAAGAACATTTCCACGGCCAATAAGCCCACATGTTCCAATTCATCGACAAGCCTGACTGCAATCTTCCTGGCTTTTTCTGCGATCCGGTCATCGATACGTGCCGGACAGATGACATATTCTACCTGATTGGCTTCCGGATGAAATTCCATTTCAACAACCGGGTAGGTCTTGATCTCACCGACGGCACTGCGAACTGCAATTACGGCAAGTTCTGTTTTAAAATCGATTAACTCTTCCACTATGCACTCTACATTGGGAAGTTCATCTAGTTCCCCGGCAGATCGTACAATTTTAACCCCCTGGCCATCGTATCCGAATTGAGTACTTTTCCAGACAAATGGAAATCCTAAAACGCTGTTCGAAATACTGTCCTTGATCTCATTGGTATAGGCATACCTTGAAAAAGGAGCTGTCGGAATCTGTTTGTCGATGTAGAAGAGTTTTTGTCTTGCCTTGTTTTGGATCGTTCGGATCACTTTGGTTGGCGGATACACTGTTAGCCCTTCACTCTCCAGCTTCTCCAGTGCTTCCACATTTACATTTTCTATTTCTATTGTCAGCAAATCAAGGCCTTTCCCAAAAGCATATACGGTATTGTAATCCATTAAATCTCCTTCATGGAATTCGTTGCAACCCAGACGGGCAGGAGCCTGCGTAGAGGCATCCAGAACCCTGGTTCGGATATCGAATTTCCGGGTATCGTATAAGAGCATCTTACCCAACTGACCTCCTCCGAGGATCCCAAGTGTAAATTTTGATGAAAAATAATTTGTTGCCATTGTCGCCCGCCTTTGATCAGGTAACTTTTAAGATGTGCAAAAATACATCTAATTCTCATAAACCCAGACGATCCCGGCTAAAAAGAGAAATCAAAATGTTATCTTTGCGAACTTACTAAACGCAATCCATTGATCAGGCTACACGACAAGAGATTTAAGCTGTTTCTGAAGGAGGAAGAGATCCTCAGCGCGGTTGAGAAGATCGCCGAGGAGATCGCCGAGGATTACAGAGACCAGGTACCGGTTTTCGTTGGCGTCCTCAATGGGGCCTTTATGTTTGTATCGGATTTTCTAAAGCATTATCCTCATCCCTGTGAGGTGAGCTTTGTTAAACTGAGTTCATATAGGGGATTGACCTCCACCGGCATTGTGGAAACCCTTTTAGACCTTCCTGATGGTATAGAGGGAAGAAGTGTGATCATACTCGAAGACATTATCGATACAGGAAGGACGCTCCAACAGTTGGTACATCTTTTTTCGAATACCAATGTTAAAGACTTTAAAATAGCCAGTCTGTTTTACAAGGCAGAGGCCTATAACGGAGAATACCCCATCGATTATTTCGGCATCGAAATACCCAATAAGTTTATCGTTGGATATGGCCTGGACTATAAGGAACATGGCCGAAATTTCAGATCTGTTTATCAAATAACAAAACACCAAATGATCAATCTAGTCCTATTCGGGAAGCCGGGTGCAGGCAAGGGCACCCAGGCATCATATTTAAAGGAAAAATATAACCTGAGGCATATTTCAACCGGAGATGTTTTCCGTTATAACATAAAAGGGGGAACTAAACTCGGGAAATTGGCTAAATCTTATATCGACCAAGGTGACCTTGTGCCCGATGAGGTAACGATCAAGATGCTCAGGGATGAGGTAGAGAAGTTTCCTGAAGCCAACGGCTTTATTTTTGATGGCTTTCCCAGAACTGAAGCCCAGGCCCGGGCATTGGATCATTTGATGGAATCGAAAAATATGCGTATCGATGCAACAATTGCTCTTGAGGCAGACGACGAGGCACTGTTAGAACGCTTGTTGGAAAGGGGAAAAGAAAGCGGGCGTACCGACGATCAGGACGAAGATAAAATCAGGAACCGTTTCGATGAGTACAATCAAAAAACAGCCCCCTTAAAGAGATACTATGAAGCACAGGAAAAATTTCACGCTGTGGATGGTATGGGAGCAATAGAGGAAATCACCAAACGTCTCACCAAGGTTATTGATACCCTGGAAAACGCATAAGGAAAGATATCCACCACCTCAACCTTTGCACTGCATAATTATTGAAGCTTATTCTTATTCACCATCATGACTGAAGGTAATTTTGTCGACTATGTGAAAGTGCATCTGACGTCGGGTCGCGGAGGTAAGGGATCGGCTCACCTGAGAAGGGAAAAGTTTGTTGCCAAAGGTGGTCCGGATGGTGGTGATGGAGGCAGAGGCGGTCACATTATCATAAGAGGCAATAAAAATCTCTGGACGCTCTATCACTTCAAGTTCAAACAACACTTTAAAGCCGGTCATGGTGCGGATGGTGGAAAGAGCAGGAGTAGCGGAGCCAGTGGTAAAGACGAATACATCGATGTGCCTTTGGGTACTGTGGTCCGCGATTCAGAAACCAAGGAGATCCTTTTCGAAATAACAGATGACGGTGAGGAGAAGATCATTCTTGAGGGCGGTTTGGGCGGACGCGGCAACTGGCACTTTAAATCTGCGACAAATCAGACACCACGCTATGCCCAGCCTGGTATCGAAGGGTCACAAAAGCAATTGGTCCTTGAGCTTAAAGTACTTGCCGATGTAGGTCTTGTTGGATTCCCCAATGCCGGTAAATCTACCCTTCTTTCGGTCCTCAGCTCTGCCAAACCAAAAATTGCGGATTACGAGTTTACCACCCTGAAGCCCAATTTGGGAATCGTTCCCTATCGTGATTTTAAGAGTTTTGTTATGGCCGATATTCCCGGCATTATCGAAGGAGCAGCAGAAGGCAAAGGCTTGGGTCACTATTTCCTCAGGCATATTGAGCGAAATGCCATCCTGTTGTTTATGATTCCGGCCGATAGCAGGGATATCAGTAAGGAATATGACATCTTGCTCAATGAATTAAAACGCTACAATCCTGAACTACTCGACAAAGATCGAATTGTTGCCATATCCAAGTCCGATATGCTTGATGATGAACTCACCGATGAAATGAGAGCTGAACTCCAAAAGGAATTTTCCGGAGTACCTTTTGTATTTATATCTTCTATGGCCCAATCGGGCTTACAGGAATTAAAAGACCTGCTTTGGAGATCCCTTAATGATAATATTATGGACAATTCATCATAATGAATCTGATTTTGCGTTATTTTTATACAAATCGGGATTGATGAAAAAGTTGCTACTGACAGGTCTTCTGACGTGTTTATTTTCCTGTGCCTCTGTTCAGGTGAATTACGATTATGACCCTGGAACAGACTTTTCAGCCTACAGAACCTACAATTACTTTTCTGACCTGAATACAGGCCTTAGCAACCTCGATAAT
This sequence comes from Robiginitalea sp., assembly GCA_024638915.1. GTDB lineage: Bacteria > Bacteroidota > Bacteroidia > Flavobacteriales > Flavobacteriaceae > JAHEJJ01. The sequence goes on along the minus strand of JAHEJJ010000004.1, from coordinate 85,802 downwards.
GAACGTTTGCTGGATGCCGTGGATTCGGTGATGCAGGTTAAAGGGATAAAGCTTTCTGAAGAACCTGAATTTCTGATCAATATCCAGAGCCAGGACTATTTCAAACCACAGAACAGTTCTCTGGGGGTCGGTGTCGGAGGCACCGGAAGCAATGTAGGAGGAGGGGTATCCGTTGGTGTTCCTTTGGGTGGAAATTCACTGGAGAGGGAGTTGGTGTTCGATTTCGTAGACAGCCAGAAAAATCAATTATTTTGGCAAGCGGTCACACTTAGTAACCTTAACGAAAAAGCAAGTCCGCTAACCCGCGAAAAGAAAATCAAAGAGATCGTATCAAAAGTCTTTGCCAAATACCCGCCGGTACGCAAAGATCCATGAACAGAAAGGTTTCAGAAGTTATGTTATAATTCTCTGAAGCGGTCTGGTCAATCGATTTTATCCGGGAAACCTGAATCAATAATACTTTCCTAATCTCAATATCTATAATATATAATAGAAAATGAAGTAGGTCATCGCCAGGTTGAATCCAGCATGTGCGACAACCGCGCCCAAAATACTGCCAGACCTGTTTCGGCAGTGAAAAAAGACACGACCTACAAGAAATATGGCAAACATCCATAAAATGGCTGGCAAGGGTTTAATCACCCAGCCGGAAGCGGTATATATAATTCCGAAATGAGCCAGATGAGTAATGGCAAAGGCAGCACTGTCTATCCGCGAGGCCCAGGTGGCACCATAGCGCCCTTCGAAACACCGATGTATAAAGCCACGATACATAATTTCTTCACCAATTGGGCTGAAAACCATACTGATCAGTCCGAATATGGCGAAGTAGCTAAATCGCACTCCCGACAAATCTCCAGGCAGTATATTATGGTAGGAATTTGAAATATACACAAACCAATTGCTGTTCGAATCGCCATAAAAAAACATTCCCGTCAAAAACACCATCAGACACATAGCCATGCCCAATGCAAAACAGTATGCCAAAGCAGTAATCTTTTTCGTTTTTTCGATACCGATATACCTCCTGCCATCCCGGTTCAGCAGGAGAAAAGGGAGTAAAATCATAAATACAAATATCATCGATGTGTACCGGTAATTCCCTGTGGCGTTAGCTTGTAAAACGATTATAAATCGAGGGATTCCAATAAGGAGGATCAGACCTATCCCCAGGAGTGGATAGAACTTCAGATGGTTATTAAAGATTGATTTGAAGTAAGTCAATTGTTGTTCTTATCGAACTTGAATATACAAGTAAAGGTATTGCTTAATGCGGATTAAGTATTAAGACTAAAGCCCGACTAATCGGGAATAAAAACCAGAGCGGTGCGTTGGTCAACAATTATGTTTTTGATGGCGTGCCCCTGGAGTGGGCTTATTATCGCCTGGCAAAGATCTATCGGAAAAAATCGGGTAAAGAAGAGGCCATGATGTGGATAGGCAATTCTTTGGAACTCAGTCCGGATCTCAAGCCCGCATAAAACGAAAAGCTGGCGATCGAACTCCTATAAGGATTTCAGATAACCTCCGTCGATCGGGATGGAAGTCCCTGTGATGAATGAAGCCTGGTCGGAAGCCAAAAAAGCCGCTAAATAACCATATTCTGCTGGATCGCCGATACGCCTGAGGGCCGTTAGTTCTTCCATAGCCTGGGTCACCTTCTGTTCTGGAACCCCCATTTTTTCTGCCTTTTCACGGTTTAATTGACCAAGGCGTTCAGTGTCGAAAAATCCGGTCAGGATGCTGTTTACGGTAATACCATAAATTCCGACATCTAGGGCAACACTCTTGGCCCAGGTCACCACAGCGGCCCTGATAGAATTTGAAAGTACCAGGTAGGATAAGGGTTCCTTAACGGATACTGAGGCGACATTTATAACGCGCCCCCATTTCTTTTCGATCATTCCATCCAGTGCCAGTTCGGTGGTAAGTACAGTGGTCTTAAACAGCAGATCGAAGGCCTGTTGGTAGTCATCAATATTTTTTTCCATAGCTCCCCCGGCGGCTGGTCCTTGAGTATTGTTTATAAGAATATCGACAGCATGCTCTTTAAAATAGTCATTGATGCATTGGCGATAAGATTGAAAATCGTTGTAATCCACCACCAGATATCTGTGCCGCTGATTCTGGGCACACGCTAATTCGCCCTTTATTTTTTCAAGCTTTTCCTTATTTCGGGCTACCAGGGTGACCTCAGCCCCCGATTTTGCCAATTGCTTTGCTATGGCAAGGCCTATTCCTCCGCTCGCACCGCCCACCAGGGCTTTCTTACCTTCGAATCTGATATCCATTACTTGTAATCGTCTCTTGCCGGACTAAAGACGTCCATAAGTTTACAGGCCGTTCTGGCCTTTCCGCTATGTAGCGCATGTGGCGGAATGACAACGAGGTCGCCACTCTCATAGGTAGAGGTCTGCCCATTAAGGGTAAATTCAAAACGACCTTCCAGGACCTGTAACAGTTGTTCATGGTGGTGTGAATGTTCAGGCACTTCTGCGCCTGTTTCAACTTCCCAAAAGGCAATAGTCATATTCTGCATATGGATCATTTTACCAAAAAACCCCGAAAAATATTCCCTGGCCTCCAATTCGTCAATTTTGTAGTCCATACCCGATAAGTTGATTGCGATCAAAAAGACTTTCTAAGCTAAGATAGCAAGAATCAGCCCGATAAATCTCAACTGGGAAAGACTTTTCTTGGCTATCTTTGAGGCTGAAAATAATTCCATATGCGTATTCATTTCATCGCGATCGGCGGCAGTGCCATGCATAACCTGGCCCTGGCATTACACCACAAAGGTTATGAGGTGAGCGGCAGTGATGATGTTATTTTCGAACCTTCCAAAAGCAGACTGGCTTCTGCCGGACTATTGCCCGAAGAAATGGGTTGGTTCCCGGCCAAGATCGATGCTGCAATAGATGCGGTGATTTTGGGGATGCATGCCAAAGAAGACAATCCGGAATTGTTAAAAGCCCAGAAACTTTGGCTGAAGATCTATTCCTATCCCGAATTTCTATACGAGCAATCCAAAAATAAGACCAGGGTGGTAATCGGCGGCAGTCACGGAAAAACCACCATCACCTCAATGATCCTGCACGTACTGAATTACCATGGTATTGAGGTCGATTTTATGGTGGGAGCGCAGCTCGATGGATTTGATCGGATGGTCCATCTAACCGAGGATAACGATTTTATAGTCTTAGAAGGTGATGAATACCTGTCTTCACCGATTGACAGACGTCCCAAATTCCATCTATATCAACCTCATATCGCACTTTTAAGCGGTATTGCATGGGATCATATCAATGTATTCCCTACCTATGAGAACTACATTGATCAGTTCAGAATATTTGTTGATTCGATAGTGGAGGGGGGGAGCATTACCTATAATGAGGAGGATAGGAAGGTGGTACAAATCGTCAAAGAATCCACCAATACCATTAGGAGGATACCTTATCATACTCACCAATATAGCGTTGATCGGGGACAGACCTACCTGGAAACCCCGGAAGGTCCGCTTCCGGTTCAAATTTTCGGCCAACACAACATCAGTAACCTATCGGGCGCCAAATGGATTTGCCAGCATATGGGCGTAGATGAAGACGACTTTTACCAGGCCATCGCTTCCTTTCCGGGAGCTTCAAAAAGACTGGAGAAAATCGCGGAAACCGAAGATTCAATAATTTATAAGGATTTTGCCCATTCTCCCAGCAAAGTCGGGGCGACCACATTAGCTGTACGAGAGCAGTACCCAGACAAGAAATTAGTGGCCTGTCTCGAATTGCATACCTATAGCAGTCTCAATGCAGGATTCCTGGAGGAGTACGGTGATACCCTCGCCGCAGCCGATGAAGCAATTGTTTTCTACACCCCCGAAGCATTGGAAATAAAGAAACTGGAAGCGCTTGATACAAAGCAGATCGAACAGGCCTTTAAAAGAAAGGATCTTCGGATTTTTACCAGACCCGATGAGCTTGAAAACTATTTGAACCTTTTAGGTTTTAATAATACGGTTTTATTGCTGATGAGTTCTGGCAATTATGGTGGGTTGGCACTTGAGCGATTAATCGAGCAAAAAGCCTGATTGAGGCTCGACAATTATAATAATATTAAGACGTTAATAAATTTCAAATCATTAATAGAATAACTATGAAACACATCGTATTGAGTATTTGTTTTCTTTTTTTGCTGGGTATTACTTCATGCCGCGACACCAAAAAAGAGCAGTTAGAAGCTGAGAAATTAACAGAGAAGATGGAGGCCTTAGAAAATGAGGTTGATCAGACAGCAGACCAGGTTCAACAAAAAGCAGAAGAGGCAGAAGATGCCCTTAAGGCATTAGATAGTATATAATTAAAGCAGATAAAAATGAGAAAAAATAGTATTTATATCATCGGTTTATTTTTGATGGCTACCCTGGTTTCCACCCCATCGATATATGCTCAGGGTAAATCACAAGAGAAAAAAGAACAGTCCAAAGCAAAAAAGGAGGCTTCCAAGCAGAAAAATGATGATGCGGTGCAGGAGGTGGAAGAAGTCGTAGAGGAAGCTCAGGAAATGAACAAAAAGGGCAAGGAAAAGGCTAAAGGGAAGTCAAAAGAATTGAAAGGGCAGGAAAGTAAGAAAATCAAAGAAGGAAAAGGGAATGATGAGGTTGAGGTCCAAGAATCTGACGATCCCAGAGAGGACAAAAGTAAAGTTCAAAAAGGAAACGCTTACGGCAAAAACAAAGGTGATATGTCGGGTCGCGAATTTGGTCAGTACCGCGCTCAAATGGCCAAGGAAAAAATTCAGCGCGTAGAAGAGCATCTTGCTGAGGAAGAAGAAAGGCTTCTCACAGGAAGAAAGAAAGTTGAAGAGGCTAAAGAACGAGTAAAGAGTCAACGTGAAGAAGGACGTACTGAAGAAGAGATCTTGAGGCAAAAAGAAGAAAAAATTATCAAGGCTGAGGAAAAATTAAACGAATTGGAAGACGCGATCAGACAGGGTAAGGAAAGAGTTAAGCGCAACTTGGAAGAAATTGAGAATACATCATACCCTGAAAACAAAGAAAAGTAATTGAAATTATGTCTTACTAGAATGATGCCCCGGATAATGCCGGGGCATTTTAGTTTTATTAAACACCGAATTGCCTCAAATGGTGATCCAAATGTTTGTATTGCATCATGCCCCATTGTTCAGTGGTGAAATCTCCGAAAGAAGGATGTGGCTCCCAAACCGTTTTGTTGCGCTGGGCATAAAAATCATCGATCAATATCTTTAATTTCTTTTTTTCATCTTGGAAATCGCAGGCCGAATCCACCACATATTCTTTTGCTGTGGCTATATTTTGCTTCCAGGGCTTATCGTTATATAGTGCAGTCTTAAAAGTACCGTATATCCATTTCATCAGGAGGTTGGGTTTCTTCAGAGTTTTTGTTCCCAAGGACACGGCCAGAGGTTGTTGACAATGGCGTAACATTTGAGCCACATCCATTTTACCCCACTGAGCGGTAGAATTTTCTGTGAGGATATTTATACGCTGCAATACTTCATTATAGGCATTTTGATCAAAAATTGACTTCACTGCAATAGATTTTTGAAATAGAAATAGATATTTACGTTAACAATATTAGTTGATTATCTTTAGACTATGCAACAAAAGTCGGTCACCTTCTCTATAAATAAATGGTCTGACGCCGATAAACCTCGCGAAAAATTGAGGTACCATGGGCGAAGTGCGCTGACGAATGCAGAATTAATTGCCATACTGATCGGATCGGGAAACAGACAGGAGACGGCGGTCGAGCTAGCGAGGCGTATACTCCACACCTCAGGCGATAATCTGGCGGCTTTATCAAGGCTTACAGTGGAGGAGCTCATGAGGTTTAAAGGCATAGGAGAAGCCAAGGCCATCTCTATTGTGGCAGCCTTGGAAATCGGAAGGCGAAAAGGCCTATCTGCCTTGCCAAAAATGCAGCTGATAAAAAATAGTTCGATGGCCTATCGACTTATGCATTCCGAACTGGCAGATCTTACACATGAAGAATTCTGGATCCTTTATCTCAACAATGCCAACAAGGTGCTAAGACGATTACAAATAAGCAAAGGCGGTATTACCGGTACCCTGGTAGATGTTCGCCTAGTGATGAAAAAGGCCCTGGAACTGGGAGCGGTTTCCCTGATACTGGCTCATAATCATCCCTCGGGAACACTTCAGCCAAGCCAGGCTGATAAAGATATCACTCAACAGATCATCAATGCCGCGAAAACTCTTAAGATTAAGGTCCTTGATCATTTGATCATTACTCAGGAATCATATTTTAGTTTTGCTGATAATAAGCTTTTACCGTCATGCTCCTGATCTATACCCATAAAATCAGCCCACGTTTCAGCTATACTATGCGACACCTCTTTGGCAGGATATTGGGGATTGAGATAAAATTCACCACACTTGTTGAAGACTTCATAAAGCATAAGGGGCCAAAAATCACCTATACCAAACAACCGCTTCAAAACGAATTCTTTATCAGAAGCAACGATTTATTATTCGAACAAGGGATCAATCAATTCGATATTAAAATGGAGGAATGGGAAGGGATCCCCTGTTTTTTCTCAGCTGGCCCCCGAAGCAATATCCCCTACGACATTTTTGCGGCTAGTTTTTTTATGCTGAGTCGCTATGAGGAGTTTCTGCCTTTTGTAAAGGACATTCATGGGCGTTTTCCTCCCACAGCGAGTATTGCATATAAACACGACTTCCTGCACCTCCCTGTGGTTGATCTTTGGGCTTTTAAATTCCTGGAACATCTGCAAAAGCGGTTTCCGGATATCAGGGCGAAGCAAAGGAGTTTTCGATATTGGTCGCTTATCGATGTAACCGCCTCGCACTGCTTCGCCTTTAGAGGGTTATTTCGCAGTCTGGGCGGCCTTTTTCTCGACATGGCCACCTTAAAATTCAAAAGGGTACTTCAGCGAATTGCGGTCTTGTTGAAAATAAGGAAAGACCCCTATGATAATTTTACCACCTTGATGGAATATCACAAGAAATATCCCTGCAAGAGTATTTTCTTCTTCCAATTTGCAGATTATTCCACCTATGACAAAAACGTCTCGACAGAAAATAACAAGTTTCGCTATCTAATTAAATCTGTGGCCGATTATAGCAGGGTTTCTCTGGCAGCATCATACAGTTCCTTCGACGATTTTGAAATGTTAAAGCAGGAAAAAAAACGCCTTTCTGAAGTTATCCATCGCCCGGTTAGCCAGACACGGATGCGCTATAACCGACTTGATATACCACAGACCTATCGCAATCTGGTGGAGGCAGAATTCAAAGAGGATTTTAGTATGGGCTATACCCATGTTATTGGATTCAGGGCAGGTACCTGTTCTTCTTTTAATTTCTATGATATTCATATGGAGATCCAGCAGCCTATTAAGGTACATCCCTTTGCGGTTCATGATTATGCCTTATTACCATATGAATCTCAGGAAGATATCTTAGAAGCTCTAAAGATCTTATATTATAATGTGAAGGAGGTTCGCGGGGAGTTTACCACTGTATTTTCCAATGAGCTACTCGGGGGGTCTCAAAAGTTAGACTGGCTTAAATTATATGAAAACCTGTTAATCAAATTTCATGTTTAAAGGTTCAGTTACCGATATTTTTTTCGATCTCGACCATACCTTGTGGGATTTTGAAAAAAATTCCCGCCTTACTTTTAAAAAAATCTTTGAAACCAATGGAATCGATCAGGATATGGAGGATTTTTTATCGGTCTACGTCCCTCTGAATCTCGAATATTGGAAGCTGTATCGCGAAGAGCGGATTACAAAAAGCACCTTGAGGTACGAGCGGTTAAGAAAAGCTTTTGATGCCGTGGCATACGAGGTTGATGATCGGACGATACACCTGCTCTCGGAGCAGTACATCGAATTCCTCTCATCCTTCAATCACCTGGTTCCCAACACCATGGAAATACTCAACTATCTAAAACCCAGATATCGCTTGCATATTATTACCAATGGATTCCAGGAGATTCAGGAGAAAAAACTCAGAATGTCTAATATTCTAGAATATTTTGACCAGGTCGTAAATTCTGAAATGGCGGGGGTTAAAAAACCCAACCGTAAGATTTTTGAGCTTGCGCTGGACATGGCCAATACCGAAGCCGATAAATCCATGATGATAGGCGATAATATTGAAGCAGATATCCTGGGAGCCCGTGCCGCCGGCTTTAAAACCCTGCACTTTAACGTACATAATGAACCCCTCCACGATTATTCCGAAATGATCCAAGATCTCAGTGAAATAAAATCGTATTTGTAGAGTTATATAGGTGAGAACAATACTATGGGATGCAGTGCCTGCGTAGGGTGGTTCCGAAGAACAAAACCTTTAAACCGAGGTATAGCTATGAAAATCTTTTCAAAAATATTTCTAGGGGTGACATTCGCCCTTATTCTAATAGCCTGCTCAGATGAGCAGGATTTCAACCAGATAGATGATCTGAATATTATTCCCACTGCAGAGGCCAGTCTTGTATTTGTGGAGATACCTGAAGACTTTATCAATGACAGTGGCGTTCCGGATTTCTATACCCAGACATTTAATTTTGGCGCTTTTGAAGAACAATTCTTTGCTGAAAACGTATTGGATGGGGTCATTTCCTATGAAGTGGAGAATACAACCAGCAAACCGCTGGATGTAACAATAGAATTCCTCGATGCAGCGGGTAATGTTCTGGATACCGAGCGTTTTACGATTGATGAGGCCCCTACAGCTGTTCTTCAGCGGGAAATAACCTATGGTACTCCAACAGGGCGGGATATCAGTATTATTACAAGTACTTCGGCCATTCGGCTTACAGGTATAAACCTTGGCGACAACACTAGTGTTTCCGGGATTCCCGAACCGGTTGTTTTGTTGCGGTCCAGTGCAATGTTCAGGATAAGGCTTAAATGAGAAACTACTCTTTACTTATTCTTAGTGCCCTGGGTGGGTTGTTTATGTTGCAGGCACAGAACAAGCAACTGCTCTATGATTTTCAGGAAATTCCACAGTCTCTGATGCTTAATCCAGGCATGCAGACCCCTTATGATTGGCATGCAGGTATACCTCTTCTCTCAGGATTTTCTTTTCAGGCAGGAACCAGCGGGATCTCTGTAAATGACATTTTCGCCAACGATGGGGTAGACATTAACGACAAGGTCAGGCAGCGAGCTATAAACGGTCTGAACATCCGGGATGAAATTTCCGGGGTATACCAGATCGAGGTTCTCTATGGGGGTTTTAGGGGCAGAAATAACCCTGATAACTATTTTTCCTTTGGGATTTACAACGAGGGAGTGGGGATCAATTATTGGCCTAGCGACCTTGCCGTTCTGGCATTTGATGGAAATGCCGGCCAGCTCAATCGGCGGTTCGACCTCAGCCATCTGAAGACCAGAGGCGAGTTGCTCAATGTTTTTCATTTTGGCTGGAACAGGAATTGGAGCAGAGATCTCACAGTTGGAGCGCGCGCTAAGATCTATTCAGGAATTTTGAATTTTCACTCTTCTACCAATGATGGTTATTTTGTTACCACACCTGGCGTGAATAATATCCTGGCTAGCACTCTTGTTTCGAATATGCAACTCAGGACATCTGGTTTGCAGGGCATCAAAGACGTGCTGGATGACGACTCCATTGACAATGGCTCGGGAATTAGCAGCATTTTTACTAAAAGAGGGTTTTTTGGGGGAGATCTGGGACTGGGACTGGATCTTGGCTTTACGTACCAAATTAGTTCGAGAACTTATATTATGGGAAGTTTACTGGACATTGGTCTAATGTACCACAGCGGGGATATACGAAATTTTACCCTCGATGGGAACGCCACAATTGAAGGATTAGAACTGATCCTGCCCGATGCATTGGAGGATCCTAATGCCGATTTCTGGCAGGATCTCGTGGATCAGATAGAAGCTTTTATCCCATTCGAGGAAAACAATAATAACTATGTTACCTTCAGACCTACAAAATTTTATGGTGCCATCCGTCACAACTTTGGGGAGGATGGTCCAAGCGGAGAGTGGTGCGACTGCAACTATCTTACCAATAGCAAGGATTCTAACCTGAATTACAAGAATAGCGTAGGGGGGCAGATATACGCTATGAACAGGCCAAGGGGACCACAGGTGGCAGTCACAGCCTTTTACCAGCGTAGATTTGGAAATGCTATGGCACTTCGTACAAGTTATACCGTAGATAAATTTACCTATACCAATCTTGGTCTTGCCCTTAGTTTTCAGGCAGGTCCGGTTAATTTTTACCTGATGGGAGATAATTTACTGGGCTATAGGAACCTGGCGGCCAGTCATTATGCCTCTTTCCAATTCGGATTAAATATCATATCTTGGCACGTTAATTGATCTGCTTTTAACGTGATGAATAAACTGATAATACTTTTGATCTTTCTCGGTCTTACGGGGTCTGTAAAGGGGCAACTGAACTCCTTTAAATATATAGTGGTCCCCAAGAAATTTGATGCTTTTAAAGGAAATGAGAATCACCACCAGACCAGTACCCTGATTAAATATTTGTTTTCCGAAGAAGGATTCAATGTGGTATATGAGGACGCTTTGCCCGAGGAACTGGCCAATCAAAAATGCCTTGGTGCTTATGTTGATCTGGAAAAGAATTCGAAATTGCTCAGTACGAAGATGACCATTGTGTTGAATGACTGCTATGGCGTAAACGCGTTCAGAGCGCTTGAAGGTAGTTCAAGAGAGAAAGATTACAAGAAGGCCTATCATGAGGCTATTCGTAAGTCATTTGTATCTATTGCCCAATTAGATTATGAATATCAAGCTGCTGAAGAGGAAGTTGAGCAAGCTATTACAGTGTCGTTCGAGAAGGATATTAAAAAGGTGGATACAACCCGTCAAAATCAGGTAGCTGCTGCAGGAGTTGTAGTGGAGATAGCCACGCCTGAAGAACGATATTATGAGGATAAACGACCTGTTCCTTCGGAGTATTCCATTGAAAAAGAGAAGTCGGTTACCATAACCGGCACCGAAAACGCAGAGCCAATGCGCAGTTATTTAGCCAGACCCATGGAGAATGGATATGAATTGGTCGACAGTGAATCAAAACTGTGGTTGAACCTCTATGCTACATCGTCTCCAGACGTATTTTTGGCTAAAAATGAGAAGGAGAACGGAATGGTATACAAAAGGGACTCGAAATGGTTTTTTGAGTATTATGAAAAATCCGAATTGAAAGTGCAGGAGTTGAATATCAGCTTTCAATAATCATATTTTCCTTTCCACCGCGCTTCAAGAAATTTTCTGATCGCTTCTTCCCTCTTATTGTCTCCGGGCTGGTAAAATACCTCGGCTGAAATTTCTTCAGGAAGATATTCCATATCGACAAAATTCTGATCGTAATCATGGGCATATTGATACGCTTCCCCATAACCCAGATCTTTCATCAGCTTTGTTGGCGCGTTTCGTAAAGGCAGCGGTACCGACAAATCTCCGGTTTTCTTTACCATTTCCTGTGCATTCTTTATCGCCAAATAGCTTGCGTTGCTCTTCGGTGAGGTAGCCAGGTAAACGGCACACTGACTTAAAATTATCCGGGCTTCCGGATACCCAACGCTACTGACAGCCTGGAATGTAGCGTTCGCAATAACCAGTGCTGTTGGATTTGCCAATCCGATATCCTCGGAGGCTGATATCACCATACGGCGAGCTATGAATTTGATGTCCTCACCACCTTCAATCATCCTGGCCAGCCAGTAAACAGTGGCGTTCGGATCACTTCCGCGGATAGACTTGATAAAGGCCGAGATAATGTCATAATGCTGTTCTCCGGTTTTATCATAGAGGACAGTATTTTTCTGAACCTTTTCCAGTACCATTTTGTCGGTAATCAGAACCTTCTTAGAATCCTCAGAAATCACAATCAATTCAAGGATATTCAACAGTTTCCGGGCATCACCTCCCGATAGTCTGATCAGTGCCTCGGTTTCTTTGAGCTGAATCTTTCTGGCTTTCAGAAACGCATCCATTTTTATCGCCCTTTCCAGGAGGTGTTCCAGATCCTTTCGCTCGAAAGCATTTAAAACATATACCTGGCAGCGCGACAGTAGCGCAGGTATTACTTCGAAACTTGGATTTTCGGTGGTGGCCCCGATTAAAGTCACCCATCCTTTTTCCACAGCAGCAAGGAGCGAATCCTGCTGGGATTTGCTGAATCTGTGGATTTCATCTATAAAGAGTATGGGGTTCTGTGTGGTGAATAATCCATCAGACTTTCTGGCCTTCTCTATTACTTCCCTTACATCTTTTACCCCGCTGTTTATGGCACTCAGGGCAAAGAAGGGCCTTTTGCTTTCCAGGGCGATGATTTGTGCCAGACTGGTTTTACCGGTTCCCGGGGGTCCCCAAAAGATCAGCGATGGGATCATTCCCTTTTTGATCTGCTTAGTCAGCGCTCCCCGTGGCCCAACCAAATGATCCTGGCTCACAAAATCTTCAAGTTGTTTTGGCCTGACCCGTTCCGCAAGAGGTTCGTTCATAGTGTAAAAGTAAGAAATGAAGCGATAAACGATCTTTTGTCCCGCCAAGATTCGATATGACGGTTTCATGACAATTTATCACGAAATATAATTGTGGCCGTGATGTTGCGTTATGTAGATGTTGTAATTTAATACCGATGACCGAAGAGAGACATTTCGAGTTTACTACACAGGTGGTGTTGATACCGATGTTGGCTATCTTATCGATCTGGACGGTTTTCTGGTTTGAGGTCAAATTCCATGTCAATCTAAATGACTACGGAATATACCCAAGGACATTTAAGGGATTGAGGGGAGTTCTGTTCAGCCCTTTTTTACATGGTTCTTTGGAGCACCTCTACAACAATTCGTTGCCCCTGGTTATCCTGAGCGGGGCGCTTGCTTATTTTTATAGAAACGCAACACTAAAAGTTCTACTTCTCGGCATCCTCTTGTCTGGCTTCCTTACCTGGTGCATCGGGAGATCTTCATATCATATCGGTGCCAGCGGGCTTATTTATGTATTGGCGAGCTTTATTTTCTTCAAAGGGATCTTTACAAAACACTACAGGCTGGTGGCCCTTTCTTTGCTGGTGGTATTTATTTATGGTGGTTTGCTGTGGTATATCCTACCCCTGGAGGAAGGGATCTCGTGGGAAGGCCATCTGTCGGGATTTTTAACAGGACTGGCCCTGGCACTCACCATCAGGACCTATCTGCCACCCGTCCCCAAATATTCATGGGAGCAGGATGAATTCCTGGAAGACGACGACGACTTTATGAAACAATTCGATGAGGAGGGAAATTTTATCGAAAACAGAGGTCTATCAGAGGAGAATCAACCCGATTTTCAAATCAAATATCATTATAAAAAATCGGGCAGGGAAAAGTCCGATTAAGCATCCAGGCGCTGCCTCAATACTTCATATAAGGCAATCCCGCTAGCTACAGATACGTTTAACGAATCGATGGATCCCTGCATTGGCAGATGTGCCTTTTCATCTGCAATTTTAAGAATTGAAGCTGAAATACCGGTATCCTCAGCTCCCATGATCAGCGCAACAGGCTGGTTAAAATCGAGTTCGTATAAACTCTTTTTAGACTTTTCGGTTATGGCTATAACTTTTACGCCACTACCTTGCAGATAGTATATGGCATCCTTGATATGAGCCACTTTGGCAATAGGAACATTGAAAACTGCGCCGGCTGAGGTTTTCACCGTATCGGCATTTACCGGAGCAGCACCTTTGTGCGGTACGATAATCCCATTTACACCGGTGCATTCAGCGGTACGAATGATCGCACCAAAATTTCTAACATCGGAAACGCCGTCAAGCAATAGAAAAAGGGAGGCTTCAGTCTGTTGCAAAGCTTCTTCTACCAGCTTTTCGAGCGGGTGGAAGCTTACAGGTGAAATAAGGGCCACAACTCCCTGATGGTTTCTGGAACACAGCTTATTTAGCTTTTGAACCGGGACATGCGATGTACTGATCCCGAAATCCTGAACCAAGGCATCCAATTCTCGAACAAGCGATCCCTGCAAGCCGTTTTGGATGTAGAGTTTGTTGATCGGTTTTTCGGCTTTAATGGCCTCTATGACCGCACGAATCCCATATATTTCTGATGCTTTTTCCATTTATTTTACATACAACGTCGATCCAAAAAACAGCTAATACGATTGAGATGTTATTTCATGAACTCCCACAGCTCCATTGTTCACCGTATGAACCAGAAGAAGGCGCTGGTCTGTTTCAACTATTTCAGCCGATTTAACATTGCCGGTTAAGTAAAGTCCGGTTTGCCAGTGGGGCAGGGGGTTGTAATTGTTTTCACGATTCGAAAGCAGGACCAAGCCCGATACCGCATCTAACCTAGGAGTTTCAACCTCGGTTTCATAAATGTTACCCGACAGGATCAGGTCTTCATAATCATCGCCGTTGATATCTATGGCCAGGATATCCAAAACCGGAAATACCTGTGCTTCTATGGGCAAAATGATTTTTTCAAATTTCCCCTTCCCTTTATTCAACAACAAAATCGAATTAAACTCGGTGGCCTCGCTTGAATAGGAAGTGGAGAGTTTTTCTCCATAAATATCGCTAAGGCTGGCATTGGCGAATTCTGAATAGGTGGGAAACTTGTCCTTGATGAAAGGCATTTGCTGGGAGGAACACTCCCGCCCGCGCACCGGAACATAGGTGTCGTGATATTTCTTGGTCAATACAATGTCGTTGGTCCCGTTTTCATCAAAGTCGGTGGCGAATACCTTAAACGGCTTCTCTTTACTCGATTTAAATTTGATGTTCAACCCTACATTACCCAAAATATAGTCCTTTAGACCGTCCTTATTTACATCTGTTTCCTTGACATCGAACCACCAACCCTTGTCCTGTAGCACGCCTTCTGCGTCGTTGAATCTTTCAAAACGCCCACCCGTATTTCTAAAAATACCGATCGAGGTCCATTCTCCTACCGCGATAAAATCGGTCAGACCGTCATTATCGAAATCCGTACTGATAATTTTATTGACGATTCCGAATTCTTTCAACTCCGGCGCCTTTTCATCGGTTACATCCACCAGTATTCCATCGCGGTTCTCATAAATTACAGACGGACTGTACCTTGGATAATTTTGAGGGATAATCCGGTTACCTACCAGAAGGTCATAATCGTTGTCCTGGTCAAAATCGATGACAGAAACACTGCGGCCGCTTTTTGGATTATTCGCCAGGGCTTCCATATCGAGGCGTTTTAAGTTGCCTTGCCCATCATTTTCATATATCCTGTCGGCGTAGAGGGAGGAGAATTCAGCATATTCATTACCGCCACTCACTACATACAGGTCCAGATCACCATCGCCCTCCAGATCAAACATCAAGGCCTCCATATCCTCATAGGCACTATCGTTTTGCAAAGCTGATGAAGATTTTTTCACAAAAGATTTCCCGGTATTTATATAAAGAACAGCTGCATGCCCTGAAGCACCACCAATAAAAAGGTCGGCCAGCCCGTCTCCATTCAGATCTCCTTGGGTAATAAAGGGCCCTTGGCCCGATTGTTTGTAGGGTAAAAGGATCTCTTTCTCAAAATCGTCGTAGCTGTTTTCTTTATGTACGAAATCCAGCCCATAATTATCCGATACAGCTTTAAAGATACCTCTTGCCTCCGGTTTAGGAGGCAGATAGGTTTCTGCATCTTTTTCCTTAAAGTTAAGTATTTGGTTTACAGCAACCTGAGTTCTGATTTCGCTCTTTCCATCAGGCCAGAGAATACGAATACTATCGATTTCTTCGATTTTTCCCAGTCCGAAGCATGCGTCAGCGTCCACGGAAGACATATACCCCCTTATCCTTTTGGTTTCCACCATTTGTCTTTGATCCCCGTAATAGATCTTTACTTTGGCAAAAGATTCAGACAGGGCACCTTCAGCATGAACCTTTAAAAAGTTACCCCGATTTTGTTCCGATGCCAGGTTTCGGTACAAAAAAGCCTCTTCGTCCATATTATTGACTACGATATCCAAATCACCATCGTTATCCAGATCTCCGGTGGCTGCACCATTGCTAAAAGAGAGATCATCTATTCCCCAGGAAGCCGCTACATTTTCGAATTGAAGTCCGCCATTGTTTTTATATAGAATATTAGGCAGTTTTTCCGAAGGCATTTGGTTATACAGTTGCTCTTTAATATCCAGGGGTACCCGGCCGCGATATTTCTGCTGGGCTTCAAATACCTGTCGTTGCAGATCGTTGTCGAGAGCATATCTTCTATAGCCGTTGGTGATCAGTATGTCTTTGTATTGATCCAGATCAAAATCGGAGAGAAGTACCGCCCAGCTCCAATCGGTATTTGAGGTTTCCGACAATTGTGCAATATTGTTAAACGTGTTGTTACCCAGGTTCAGCTGAAGCGAATTGTACATGTACTGGTAGTGAAAATCAGCCTTGTTAACCAGATAGTCGAACCTTCCCGTGCTCATGGAGGCCATAAGGGTCTTCGATCGCAC
Organism: Robiginitalea sp.; assembly: GCA_024638915.1. Classification (GTDB taxonomy): domain Bacteria; phylum Bacteroidota; class Bacteroidia; order Flavobacteriales; family Flavobacteriaceae; genus JAHEJJ01. The sequence goes on along the minus strand of JAHEJJ010000004.1, from coordinate 69,269 downwards.
ATGATCGCTCGAGGCCATGTCCAGGACAAAGATATCCTGCAGATTATCGTTATTGATATCGGCTATATCTACTCCCATGCCGTAATAAGAGATTTGACGGGTATATTCTTTTACCCTGTCGTTAAAGCCCCCTTTTTGATCGTTGATAAAAAGCGCATCCGGAATATAATAATCACTGGCGATGTAGATATCCAGCCAACCGTCGTTATTGATATCACTGATGGAAAGCCCAAGACCGAATATGGGTCGTTCTATACCGGCATTTTTGGTGATATCGATAAACTTGCCATTATCATTGCGATAGAGATGAGAGCTGTTATGATAGAGCAGGTCTGTATTTTCCTTAAGAATGCGATAGAGGTTAATCGGATCAACGCCGTAGAGTTCATTTTCATTCATTACGATGCAATCCAGGTCACCGTCGCGGTCATAGTCAAAGAAGGCCGATTGTGTACCGATACCCGTATCGGCCAATCCATGGGACTCTGCCTCTTCGGTAAAGGTCCCGTCTTGTTGGTTGATGAATAGCAGGTTTTGGCGCTCCTGAGGAGGAAAGGGCCCTCCTTGTGAAACATAGATATCCATCCAGCCATCGTTGTTGATATCGGCAAAGCTAACGCCCGTAGACCAACCATCGCTTTTGCTGATACCCGCCTGTTCGCTGATATCGGAGAATGTAAAATTGCCTTGGTTGATATAGAGTTTATTCGGTAACTGGTTACCGCAAAAAAAGACATCCAGCAAACCATCATTATTCAGGTCTTCCAGCCCAACACCGGCACCGTTGTAGAAATAATCGTAATCAAAAAGATTCTCACGGGTGGCTACGTTATGTGTTAAGGTATTAGAGAATGCCAGACCACTGTATGTGCTTTCAATGCGTTCGAATAAGGGTTCTTCAACTTCGTTCTCAGTCTCGGAAATGGTTTTAGGGTCGTTACCTGGTTTACAGGTGATAAATAAGACAGAAAAAAATAGCAGATTCGTCCTCCTCAACATAAGTCTGTGTTTAAACAATATGCAAAAGTATCAAATTGTGGTCTTCTGAGATACTTTAAAATCTTAAAATGAATTTATACCAGCAGCTGAGCTTTGAACCAACATCTTGTTTAATAGAATTTGGTAAAGTAATACTACTAAAAAATCCGGCGCCAAGAATTGGTGCCGGATCTTAATGTAAAATTTATATGCTGCTATGAAAGCAGTTTCATATTCTATTGTTTAACGAGGTTGATAGTCGCCTGAGCCGTACCTGTACCGCAGTCATCATCAGTATCGGAAGTAAAGGTGATATCAAAATCTGAATCGTCCGGACTTACAGGATCGAATGTTTCATTGACATCAGCAGGGCCACTAAAAATTGTACCTCCACATCCTGCGCCCACACTTTGCTCGGGTAACATAATTATTTCGTTACATACAAACTGGAATTGGTGATCTACAGGGCCAAATCCACCAAAGGCCGGGAAAGTTGTAACGTTGCGAATTACCCTGGTAACGTTGTCTATGGCGTCTATCTGGTATACACCATCTGCATAGTCACTTACTCCGAAAATACCAGGAACTGTTTGTGTCAGTTGATACATACCTGTGTACAAAGTATCAGAAGGTAATAAAATTATTAATGAGACTCTGTAGTTCAATGGAGAGGCAAAGAAAGATCCTCCGGAAACAGTTCCGGCCAGATCGGTATTGGTCCACATCCTTCCATCGGTCAATTCTAATTCCAGACGGATATTGATCTGATCGCCACAGTTATAATCACCTAAACTCAATCCCAGTGCTCCTGCTACATCACCAAGAGTGGTAGAGAAAGTTGTTCTGGGGTATCCAAATTCACCAAGTGCCCATTCGGAAGCAGGGATTGTTTCAAATAACACTTCTGCTGGATCTACGGTATTGCCCGGAGTATTATCAACAAGGTCTACATAAAACCGTACTTCTTTTAAGAGGGCTCCGTCTTTTTCATCCTGGGCTTCCAATTCAAGGGTAATGGTCTCTGTCTCATCGACAGTATTCCAGGACGTACCCTCAGCCGAAATGGTTCTCACAATGGCCCCTCTTTCTACGGTCGCCAGTATTTCATCTACTAATTTGTCATCCGTTTTACAGGAAGCAAATAGTACCGCTGCGACCAAAGCTATTAGAAATTTATTTTTATACATAATTTACAGAATTATCTTTTTAGTCTTCTTTTTTGTTTAGTTAGCAGGAGGCAGTCCACTGGTATCCCAGAATACAGGTTCTGACTGAGATCCTTTCTGACTGATGTTCTGGTTTCGGTTCACCGCATTATTTGGATAATAAATTGATGTGATAAACGTACTGGGATCGGGTTCTCTGTTCGGCTTCAGATTAGTCGGGTAATTGGTTCTTCTGTAGAAGTTGTAAGGTTCTACACCGTTTCCAAAATTAGCTCTGAAGAATTGCTCTCCGAGAATATCCCATTTACCATCGGTATTTGCCGCATCAAAAGCAGCACTAACCGCATCGCGAAAACTGGTTATATCTCCTGCTGAAGGCTCAAAAGATGTATCTGCTGTGCCTTCACGACCAACAAAGAACGCCTGAACCTTAGCCATTTGCTTATCGAATCCGGCAAGCATATTGTCACGGGCAGCGGGAAAATCACCTCCAACCATATTCCATTCGGCAAGCCAGAAATCAACATTAAAAGCCGACAGTAAAACGGTAACTCCCGAACCTCCTGCTCCTGATGTAGGAGTCTGAGGGGTAAACGTATCGTCATCAAATGTACCGCCGAAAGGATAAACTCCGGGAAGTGATCTCAAAAGGCCATCGGGTGGAATACCTTCATTATCACCATGATCTCTTCCCCAGTAACCATTAGGCAGGAAACAGAATGGGAATCCGCCATCTATATAGTGTTGTGGAGGAGTCTGTAACGAACAGTTCAAGGTAACTTCATTCGGTGGAATCTCCGCACCAGGAACGGCAGCGGTTTGCCGGTAGAAATAGTAACGTGCACGAGGATCAGAAGATTGATCCATGGTGAACATTAAATGGGTCGCAAAATATTCCTGTCCTCCTGTAGCGGTATAGTTGAGACCAAACCTCGGGTGACGGTTATCTGGCTGAGAAGCGTTTGTCGCAGACCACAACCACTGCATATCCTGAGATGTGTCCTGAATATAATTGCCACTGCCGATAATCGCTAAAAACTTTGATGCCGCATTGCTATCCACCAATCGGGATTGAATGTAAATTTTAAGCTTCAAAGTGTTGGCTGCTCTCACCCAAAGACTGTAATCATTTCCATAGAAAGGATCCGGGGGAGTACCAATCTCTGTAGCGTTAAAATTCGCAATGGCCTCGTCCAATAAGGCCTCCATTGCCGTATATATGGACTCACCTGAATCTACCGCAGGGTTAAAATTGAGTTCACCGGCCTGGATGGCTTCAGTGTAAGGAACATCACCAAAGAAATCGACCATGGCGATCATTAAATAAGCCTCAATGAACTGATTGATTGCTTTATGCTGAAGCAAACCTTGCTCATCGATCAATGGAGTTGCGGCACGGATATCGGAAAGTATACCACGATAGGCATTGACCCATTCGTCATCGAAATCACTTGCTGAATAAACAGAAGCGTAGTTTCTACCAGACATATTCTGCATTCTCACCAACTCCTGTCCGATTTCGTTAAAACCATCACCAAGAGTATTACCACCAGACGCCCAGTTGTCGTTAGCGTCAGTATCGGCATCTCCTTCAAATTGTCGTACGAAATCTTCTTCGATAGAATTGAGGAAGAAATCCACACTAGCCTGTTCTGGTGTAAGTGCGTTTGGGTTATCTCTGAGGTTCAGTTCAGTACTCTCACATGAGCTGAACGTCAGCAATGCGCCAAAGGCGACCAGAGCTACATATTTAGTTATATTTTTCATTTCATTCATAGTTTTATATACTTATTAGGATGCTAAAATTCTTAGAAGGATGCTTTAATTGAGAAACCATACCTTCTCGAACTTGGACCGGCCAAGAAATCAAATCCCTGTCCATTACCTACACCAGTTCCGGCCACGTTGGGATCTACTCGTGTTCCTTTAGGAATATTAAATGCCCGATACCATAGGTTTTGACCTGATACCGTAAAGACCAATGATCCAAATGGAGTACGATCTAAAAACTTGGTTGGCATGGCAAAACTCAAAGAAGCTTCCTGAAGTCGTAAAGTTGTAGCATCGTATATCTGCTGCTCACTTTGTGTAGCAAACAAATTGCTAAAATAGAAGTCAGAGTTATTAATTTGAACATTATTCGGTTGTCCAGTCGTAGAACTAACACCTGGCAAAATATATGTATTTTCTCTGTTTACAGTTTCCACAACCAAACCTCTTCCGAGGAGGGCAGCAGCTGTTTGAGAATATATGTCACCACCGTGTACGTAGTTAAACTGGAAGCTGAATGTGAAATTCTTGTATGAGAATGAATTGATCATGTTGGTCAGGTAATCCGGATTGGGATCACCGATAATTCCGTCGTTAGCGGCCTGGAAATATCTACCATCGGATCCTACCAGTAAGTTACCAGCGTCATCCCTTGCGTTACGCGTTCCGAAGATTACACCCAGAGGCTCACCTGGGATGGCGGCATTTCCAAGGTTTGAAAATCCCGAATACACCACCTGATCTGTATCTATACCCAGATCTTCCACTGTAGTTTCATACGCTGTAAAGTTTAGGCTGGTTCTCCAATCGAATCCTCCGTCTCCGGAAGCTCTGAACCAGTTAACACTTAAATCAGCCTCAATACCTTCAGACTTGATCTCCCCGATGTTGGTAGCTGTTACCGTGAACCCTGTTGCTGGGTCCAAAGGTCGGTCGAGAATCAGATCCTTGGTCTTTCTGGTGTAAGCTGATACATCGAAAGTAATTCTGCTATCCCACCAGCGAGATTCTATACCTACTTCTATTTCTTCCAGTGTTTCAGGCTTTAAGTCAGGATTTCCTAGACGAACCCCTGTTGTATTAGATACTACATTAGAACCTGCACCATCTTGAAAATCACGTACATCCAATATCAATGTATTGGCTACCGGATAAGACGACGATTCAAAGTTGGCCGATACTCCCAGACCACCTCTGACCTTCAGATAGTTCAAAACTTTTTCAGATTTAAGCCCATCGAAGGTTGCTGTTGGAATCCAGCTAAGACTGGCACTGGGATAGAACTGCGACCTGTTCTCTTTGGAAAAGTTAGATACCCAATCGTTCCTTCCCGCAAGGGACAGGTAAACCTGACTATCATAGTCTACATCGAACTGCGCAAACATTCCGACAAGATTTCTCTCTGCAAACGACTGTATTGGCACTGTATTGGCAAAATTAAAATGTCTTAGAACATCGAACACCTGCTGACCGTCACTGGAAGCACCATTTTGGTCGAAGAGTTCTCTTCTAGCGGTACCCCCTACATTAAAGGTAAGTCCGAACTGCTCAGCGATATCATAATCACCATTCAATGTGATGGTATGATCCCAAATCGTATTGGTGTTATTCCATGTTTCGTAAATACCACTCAAGATCCGGGCACTTCCGTTACCAGGAACCCCACCGCGGTTTTGGTAGTTCGTATTGTTTTCACTGTAGACATCCAATCCTGTTCTCCAGATAACATTTAAGTTTTCAACCAGGTTATATTGAAGTGAAAACTGGCCAAAAACCCGATCGGTCTGCTGAGAAACACCAGCGTTATTCAGCGTCCAAAGAGGATTCTGAATGTCATCGTTCTGACGGTAGTAAACACTACCACCGGTTATTGGATTTTGGAAAGGCAATCCAAGAAGGTCCACACTACGTGGTGTGTAGAACACATCACTAAAGATAGAAGATGTTCCTCCTTGTGTACCACTACCTGTTGATAAAGCTACAGGAGGTGAAATAAATTTTGTTTTCGAATAGTTCAGCGTACCTGAAGCGGTAAACTTATTGCTGAGTTCCGCACGACCACCTACAGAAAAGTTGTTTCTGATGACCTTGTTTCCAGGAGTAAACCCTTCATCGTTCAGGTGTCCGTAGTTCACATTATATCCTATTTTCCCATCATCACTGGTACCATTTACGTTGATTGAGGTATTGGTTACAATCCCTTGCTTAAAGAATTCCGTGACATTGTTATACGGACGCCATGGGTATTTAGCGTTCGCAAACTCTGGGAATGCCGCAAGAGTAGATGGTGTTAATTTATATGTTGTTGAGAACGGGTGATCCAGTAAGCCTTGATCATCGATAGCAGGTTGTCGTCCCCATCCTGCTGCGCCTTCCCTGTCAAAAGAAGGACCCCAGTTAGAGAAGAACCATCCAAAATTCTGATCAAAACCATTACCGTATTGGTTTTGGTAATCTGGAAGTGATGCTATCTCATTGAAGAACATAGAAGAACTTACCGTAATCTCAGTTTTTTTCGGACCTCCACCGCGTGCAGAACCTCCTTTAGTGGTGATCAGCACCACACCGTTCCTACCTTGGGAACCATATAATGTGGTTGCTGCAAGACCTTTAAGGATGTTTACACTTTCGATATTGTTGGGATCCAAATCCAAGAATCTACTTGAACCGCTGTTCCCTTCAATGAAATCGTTTCGGTCTCCTAGACGACCACTGGAATTCTGATCGGAACTAAATGGTACGCCATCTACAATGAAAAGCGCTTGGTTCGAAGAACTGAAAGTACTCAATCCCCGAATGATCACATTCGTACCAGAACCTGAAATTCCACTTTGTTGGATGATCTGCACACCTGAAGCTTTACCGGATAGTACCCTACCAATATCTCCTTCTGGTCGTGACTCGATCAATTCCTGGTCAACTTCTGCAGTGGCATAACCGAGGGCTTGCTTCTCCCTTCGAATACCAAGGGCCGTTACCACAACTTCCTCCAATGCCTGAGCACTCTCTTGCATCTGCACATCTACCGTGTTGCCTGCGCCTACCACTCTTGTAGTAGTCTCTTGCCCGATATATTGAAATACCAGTGTTTGTCCTTCTTCGGCTGAGAGGGTATAATTCCCGTCAAAATCCGTAGTGGTACCAGTAGAGGTACCTTGAATGACAACGCTGGCTCCGGCAAGTGGTAGTCCGGCCTGATCGGTCACTACACCGGAAATCGACTTCTGCGCAAACGTTAAATGCACAACAAACGCCAATAATAGCGTCAAGATTCCATTTAAATTTGTTCTCATTTTATAATTATTTGAATTAGCTAGGCGCTAAAATCCTAATTTCATGTTAATAATCCAAACTAATTTTAATAAAATTTTAGGTTTAAGCATGCGATTATATAATCGCATTAAGTTTTTGTTAAGACAAATTCTGATGAATTATGTTAAAAATATTATAATTCTTCCTGAAAGTCCATAAATAGTTGAGGATCGTAAAGGACAGCCATAGTCAAATTGCATATTTCTTAATTGGGATATACTAAAATCTGAACCCTTTTCATATGGAGCGGCAGGGGGTCTTATTAACCGCTTTTTTAAACGGTCGAAATCGGCATAAATCTCGCTTATATAATAAGGTATAAAATTCGGCTGTTCAAAGGTCCAATTTTTAGAGAGAATTACCGGAGCTAAAAAATCATTGAAATTTAAACCGGGTGCATTTGAATTATAATGAATAATTAGTACATTTGCCAGCCCTTAAAAGAGGGATATATCTTTTAGACATAATAACAGTATGCCAACAATTTCACAATTAGTACGAAAAGGAAGAGCCACAATTTCCAAGAAGAGTAAATCGGCTGCTTTGGATTCGTGCCCCCAGCGAAGGGGAGTGTGCACTCGTGTTTATACTACAACGCCTAAGAAACCAAACTCCGCTATGCGTAAAGTTGCAAGGGTACGGTTGACCAATGGCAAGGAAGTGAACGCGTACATTCCCGGCGAAGGACACAACCTCCAAGAGCACTCGATAGTATTGGTTAGAGGCGGAAGGGTGAAGGATTTGCCAGGAGTTAGATACCATATTGTTCGTGGTGCTCTGGATACTGCCGGTGTAGCGGGCAGGAGCCAGAGAAGATCTAAATATGGTGCCAAACGCCCCAAAAAGTAAAATCTTTAAGAAGCAGTAATGAGAAAAAGACAGGCAAAAAAACGCCCGATGTTACCAGACCCCAGATTCAATGATCAGCTGGTGACGCGATTTGTCAACATGATGATGTGGGACGGAAAGAAATCGGTCGCATTTAAAATATTCTATGACGCGATCGATATCGTGGATCAGAAAAAAACAGACGAGGAAAAACCTGGTTTGGAAATTTGGAAGGAAGCGCTTTCCAATGTGATGCCCCATGTCGAAGTAAGAAGTAGACGTGTCGGTGGTGCCACGTTCCAGATTCCTATGCAGATCCGTCCGGATCGAAAGATCAGCACAGCTATGAAGTGGCTGATCAGTTTTGCCCGCAAGCGAAACGAAAAATCAATGGCTCAAAAACTAGCAGCCGAAGTCCTTGCGGCTTCGAAGGAAGAAGGCGCGGCTTTTAAAAAGCGTGTTGATACACATAAGATGGCCGAAGCGAACAAGGCATTTTCCCACTTCAGATTTTAAGAAAGCGATGGCTAGAGATTTAAAATATACCAGGAATATAGGGATTGCCGCGCATATCGACGCCGGTAAGACCACTACTACCGAGCGTATTCTGTATTATACCGGGGTAAGTCATAAAATTGGAGAGGTTCACGATGGTGCTGCCACGATGGACTGGATGGAACAGGAGCAGGAGCGAGGCATTACCATTACCTCTGCCGCCACTACCTGTACATGGAATTTCCCTACCGCTAACGGCCAGATGATTTCTGACTCCAAGCCTTATCATTTCAATATTATCGATACTCCCGGTCACGTGGATTTTACCGTTGAGGTGAACCGCTCCTTGAGAGTACTCGATGGGCTTGTGTTTCTTTTCAGTGCCGTTGACGGGGTTGAGCCACAGTCGGAGACCAACTGGCGCCTTGCCGACAATTATAAAGTGCCAAGAATGGGCTTTGTGAACAAAATGGACAGGCAAGGATCTAATTTCTTAAATGTTTGTAAACAGGTAAAGGAAATGCTCAAATCAAATGCAGTTCCAATTGTTTTACCTATTGGTGATGAAGCAGATTTCAGAGGTATCGTAGACCTGGTTAAGAACCGGGCCATCGTATGGCACGAGGACGATATGGGCTCGACCTTCGATATCGTCGATATTCCTGCTGAGATGGAGGAAGAGGTGAAGGAATACAGAGCTGCCCTTATTGAGGCGGTTGCCGAATACGACGAAGATCTGATGGAAAAGTTCTTCGAAGATGAGGACTCCATTACTGAGGATGAAATCCACGCGGCCTTAAGGGCAGCGGTGATGGATATGAGCATCATACCCATGATCTGTGGATCTTCCTTTAAAAATAAAGGGGTTCAGTTCCTCTTGGATGCGGTTTGCCGATATCTGCCATCGCCTTTGGATAAAGAAGGGATCATTGGGACAGATCCAAGGAATGGGAATGAGATTTCCCGTAAACCGGATCCAAAAGAGCCTTTCTCTGCACTGGCCTTTAAGATTGCCACGGATCCTTTTGTTGGACGTCTGGCATTTTTTAGAGCCTATTCCGGGAAGCTCGATGCGGGTTCCTATGTATTGAATAACAGGACGGAGAATAAAGAAAGAATTTCCAGGATTTACCAGATGCATTCCAATAAGCAGAATGCGGTTCCATCAATTTCTGCAGGTGATATTGGGGCGGCAGTGGGATTTAAAGATATCAAAACAGGAGACACCCTCTCCGATGAAAAACATCCGATCGTACTTGAAAGTATGAAATTCCCTGATCCCGTAATCGGTATCGCTGTTGAGCCTAAGACGAAGGCCGATGTAGATAGATTGGGAATGGCACTTGGTAAACTGGCGGAGGAAGATCCGACCTTTCAGGTAAAGACCGATGAGGCATCAGGCCAGACTATTATATCGGGAATGGGTGAATTACACCTTGATATTATCGTTGACCGCCTTAAACGCGAATTCAAAGTCGATGTAAATCAGGGACAACCGCAGGTGGAATACAAAGAGGCGATCACACGTCCGGCAGATCACCGTGAGGTGTATAAGAAGCAAACCGGTGGCCGCGGTAAATTTGCGGATATCGTATTTACCATGGAACCCAGTGAAGATGGTAAGCCTGGATTGGAGTTCGTCAATGTGATCAAAGGGGGTAATATCCCAAGAGAATATATTCCATCGGTTGAGAAAGGATTTACGGCGGCGATGAAGAACGGTCCGCTTGCCGGATTTGAAATGGATAGTATGAAAATAACCCTCAAGGATGGGTCTTTTCATCCCGTCGATTCCGATTCGCTTTCATTCGAACTCGCTGCAAAAATGGGTTACCGCGAGGCAGCAAGTGCATGCAGGCCCGTATTGATGGAGCCTATTATGAAGTTAGAGGTACTTACACCCGAAGAGAATATGGGCGATATCGTAGGTGACCTCAATCGAAGAAGGGGACAGGTAAATAATATGGACGACCGTGCGGGATCTAAGGTGATTAAGGCCGAGGTTCCTCTGTCTGAAATGTTTGGTTATGTGACAGCCCTGAGGACTCTTTCATCAGGAAGAGCAACCTCTACCATGGAGTTTTCACACTACGCGGAAACGCCTTCCAGTTTAGCTGAAGAAGTGGTAAAAATCGCTAAAGGTGTAACCGTTTAATTTTGATAAGATGAGTCAGAAAATCAGAATAAAATTAAAGTCATACGATCACAATCTGGTAGACAAGTCTGCTGAAAAAATCGTAAAAACGGTTAAGACAACCGGGGCGGTGGTAACAGGGCCGATTCCCTTACCAACACACAAGAAGATATTTACTGTGTTGCGTTCGCCACACGTGAATAAAAAATCAAGGGAGCAGTTCCAATTGAGTTCATATAAAAGACTCCTGGACATTTACAGCTCCTCGTCTAAAACCATCGACGCACTGATGAAGCTAGAGCTCCCCAGTGGAGTTGAGGTTGAGATCAAGGTTTGAGCAACCTTTTCCGTTTCCAAAAGAAACGGGCGACATGTCCGGAGCGTTGTGCGAAGGAAAAACGGTAACAAGAATATATTCGGGGTCGAATTATTTTTGGCCCTGTTTTTTTTAGAAGGAAGTTGGAAAATGTAAGGTTGGGAAATTGATGATGAATTTTACAATCTAGAATAAATTAGAAACAATTAATAATAAATAAGTATGTCTGGGTTAATAGGAAGAAAAGTCGGCATGACCAGCATCTTTGATGAAAAAGGGAAGAACATCCCTTGTACCGTCATAGAAGCAGGGCCATGTGTCGTTACCCAAGTCAGAACCGAAGAGGTAGACGGGTACAATGCCCTTCAGCTCGGTTTCGATGACAAGGCAGAAAAACGTGCTAATAAGGCCGAAAACGGTCATTTTAAAAAAGCAGGTACTGCAACTAAGTCTAAGGTCGTCGAATTCCGTGATTTTGAAGGTGAGCACAAATTAGGAGATACACTTGGTGTAGATCTATTTATCGAAGGAGAATTCGTTGATGTTTCTGCGACATCCAAAGGAAAAGGATTCCAGGGTGTGGTGAAAAGACACGGTTTTGGAGGTGTGGGACAGGCCACTCATGGTCAGCACAACCGCCTGAGAGCACCTGGTTCTATCGGTGCTTCGTCTTATCCTTCGAGAGTTTTTAAAGGAATGAGAATGGCAGGCCGAATGGGAGGTGAGAAGGTAACGGTTCAGAACCTTAGGGTTTTGAAAGTGGTGCCTGAAAAGAACCTTATTGTTGTCAAAGGATGTGTTCCGGGACATAAAAACGCCTACCTAACAATTGAGAAGTAATGAAAGTAGCAGTTTTAGATATCAAGGGAAAAGAAACAGGCAGGAAGGTAGATCTTTCCGATGCTATTTTTAAGATCGAGCCAAACAATCAGGCTATCTATCTGGATGTTAAGCAATATATGGCTCACCAGCGCCAGGGAACACATAAGACCAAGGAGCGAAGTGCCATCAAGGGAAGTACCCGGAAGATAAAAAAACAAAAAGGGACAGGAACCGCTCGGGCGGGAAGTATCAAATCTCCTTTGTTCAGGGGTGGAGGCCGTGTCTTCGGACCCTCTCCAAGGGATTACAAACAGAAGCTCAACAAGAATCTCAAGCGCCTTGCCCGAAAATCAGCTCTTAGTTTGAAACAACAAGAGAAGGCGATAATCGTAGTAGAAGATTTTACTTTCGAAAGTCCAAAAACCACAGATTTCGTGGCGGTTTTGAAGTCGCTCGGACTCGATAGCAAAAAGTCCCTGTTTGTGTTGGGTGATATAAATAATAACGTATATTTGTCGTCGCGTAATTTGAAAAATTCTGAAGTTATAACTAACTCAGAATTAAACACTTACAAAATTCTTAGGGCTAACAATCTAGTGTTGCTTGAAGGTTCTCTGGAAGGCATCGAATCGAATCTAAATAAATAGCAAGAAAATGAGTGTGTTGATAAAACCCATTATTACGGAAAAAATGACTTCGGATAGCGAGTTATACAACCGCTATGGATTTGTGGTCGAACCTAAGTCGAACAAGCTGCAGATTAAAGAGGCCGTTGAGGCTACCTATGGCGTTTCCGTAAAGAAGGTACGCACCATGAACTACGGTCCCAACAGAAGGACAAAATATACTAAAACCGGTATTCAACAGGGTAAGACCAATGCTTACAAGAAGGCAATTGTTGATGTTGAAGAAGGTGACGTGATTGATTTTTACAGTAATCTATAAAGACGTGCAATGTCAGTTAGAAAATTAAAACCTACCACACCGGGACAACGCTTTAAGGTCGTTAATGGCTTTGATGCCATAACCGCCGATAAGCCCGAAAAGAGGCTGTTGGCACCGCTTAAAAAATCTGGTGGCCGAAACAGTCAGGGTAAGATGACAATGCGTTATCGTGGAGGCGGCCATAAAAGACGATATCGAGTGATCGATTTCAAACGAAACAAACAAGAGGTGAAAGCAGAGGTGAAATCGATTCAGTACGATCCTAATCGGTCTGCCTTTATCGCTTTGGTAGAGTATACGGATGGTGAAAAGAGATACGTGATCGCTCAAAACGGAATGCAGGTAGGACAGCATATTATCTCAGGACAAAATGTTGCCCCCGAGATCGGGAATGCTTTGCCATTGAGTGGGATACCACTGGGCACTATAATTTGCTGTATTGAGTTGAGGCCGGGGCAGGGAGCAGTCATCGCCCGAAGTGCCGGTACATTTGCTCAACTGATGGCACGTGAAGGTAAATATGCCACCATTAAACTACCTTCTGGTGAAACGCGTATGGTTTTGGTGAATTGCCTGGCTACCATTGGTGCTGTATCCAATTCTGATCACCAATTGATCGTTTCCGGTAAGGCCGGCAGGAGCCGTTGGCTGGGCCGACGACCAAGAACCAGACCCGTAGCGATGAACCCTGTGGATCATCCGATGGGTGGTGGTGAAGGAAGAGCTTCCGGAGGTCATCCGAGATCTAGGAACGGAATTCCTGCCAAAGGATACCGAACAAGGTCGAGGACCAAGGATACCAATAAGTATATCATTGAGCGAAGGAAAAAATAATAAGCATTGAATAGAATTATATGGCACGTTCATTAAAAAAAGGTCCTTACGTACACTATAGCCTGGATAAAAAAATCCAGCAGAATGTGGGTTCCGGGAAAAAGTCGGTGATCAAGACCTGGTCAAGAGCCTCGATGATCACTCCGGATTTTGTAGGTCAGACCATCGCTGTGCATAACGGACGGCAGTTTGTACCGGTTTATATCACCGAAAATATGGTGGGTCATAAATTGGGCGAATTCTCTCCAACGCGATCCTTTAGAGGTCATGCTGGAGCTAAAAATAAAGGTAAAAAGTAATTGAGCTATGGGAGTTCGAAAAAGACAAATGGCAGAAAGATTGAAAGCGGAACGCGCTGATATGGCTTTTGCTAAATTGAATAACTGTCCTACCTCCCCTCGAAAAATGAGGTTGGTAGCAGATCAACTCAGAGGTGCTGAGGTCGAAAAGGCGTTAGCCATTCTAAGGTTTAGCCCAAAAGAAGCCTCGCGCCGTTTAGAAAAACTATTGTTGTCGGCCATTGCAAACTGGCAGGCGAAGAATGAGGATGCTAATATAGAGGAAGCCGCTTTATATATCAAGGAAATAAAGGTCGACAGTGGCCGTATGCTCAAAAGGCTCAGGCCGGCTCCCCAGGGAAGAGCACACCGAATAAGAAAACGTTCCAACCACGTAACACTGGTGCTGGGATCTAATAATAATTCAGAGAACTAAGAAACAGTATGGGACAAAAAACAAACCCGATAGGTAATCGTCTCGGCATTATCAGAGGATGGGAATCCAACTGGTACGGAGGAAACGACTATGGCGAAAAACTTGCCGAGGACGACAAAATCAGGAAGTATATCCATGCCAGGCTGACAAAGGCTAGTGTATCGAGGGTTATTATTGAACGCACACTCAAGCTGATCACAGTTACCATCACCACCGCGCGCCCGGGTATTATCATCGGAAAAGGCGGACAGGAAGTAGATAAGTTGAAAGAAGAGTTGAAAAAGATCACTGACAAGGAAGTTCAGATCAATATTTACGAAATCAAAAGACCGGAAATCGACGCCAATCTGGTAGCGGCCAGTGTAGCCCGCCAGATCGAGAACAGGATTTCCTTCAGAAGAGCCATCAAAATGTCTATTGCAGCAGCGATGCGCATGAATGCCGAAGGCATAAAGATCCAGATCTCAGGACGATTGAATGGAGCTGAAATGGCGAGATCCGAATCATATAAAGACGGTAGGATCCCGTTATCTACATTTAGGGCAGATATCGATTATGCACTACATGAAGCCCATACTACCTATGGCCGTCTTGGCATAAAAGTATGGATCATGAAAGGCGAAGTATACGGAAAACGCGACCTGTCACCGCTGGTTGGGATGTCAAAAGGACAAGGAAAAGGCCCACAAAACAGCAGCAAGAAACGCCGTAGAAAGTAATTAACTGAAAGGTAGACTAAAAGATGTTACAGCCAAAAAGAACAAAGTACCGCAAAGCACAGAAAGGCCGGATGAAAGGCAATTCAGGAAGGGGTCACCAGCTTTCCAATGGAATGTTTGGTATTAAGTCTCTCGAATCTGATTTTATCACTTCCAGACAGATCGAAGCGGCGCGTGTTGCGGCTACCCGCTATATGAAAAGACAGGGTCAGCTCTGGATTAAGATATTCCCTGACAAGCCCATCACCAAAAAACCACTTGAGGTAAGGATGGGTAAAGGAAAGGGTGCACCTGAATATTTTGTAGCGGTAGTTAAACCAGGAAGGGTGATGTTCGAAGTTGCCGGTGTTCCTATGGATATAGCAAAGGAAGCTTTGCGTTTAGCGGCTCAGAAGCTGCCAGTAAAAACCAAGTTTATAGTCGCTCGCGATTACGCAGCCTGATAGTTTAACGAAATCGAAAAGAAAGAAGATGAAACAGTCAGAAATCAAAGAATTATCGGTAGAAGAGCTGAAGGAGAAGATGGCAGAATATAAAAAACAAAAAGCCGATCTGAAGATGGCCCATGCCGTCACACCAATGGAAAACCCGCTTCAAATTCGCACGACACGAAGGACCTTGGCCAGATTAGCGACAGAATTAACAAAAAGAGAAAACCAATAAGGGTTCTGCTTTATGGAAAAAAGGAATTTAAGAAAAGAAAGAGTAGGTGTTGTGACCAGCAACAAAATGGAGAAATCTATAGTGGTTGCCGAAGTAAAGCGAGTAAAACACCCTATGTATGGTAAGTTCGTACTGCGGACCAAAAAATATGTAGCACACGATGAAACCAACAATTGCAATATCGGCGATACGGTAAGAATCATGGAAACACGTCCATTGAGCAAGACCAAGTGTTGGAGATTGGTTGAAGTCTTAGAAAGAGCTAAATAACATGGTACAGCAAGAATCAAGATTAAAAGTAGCAGATAATACGGGGGCAAAGGAAGTTTTGACCATCCGGGTTCTGGGTGGGACCAAGAGAAGGTACGCATCTGTTGGAGACAAAATTGTAGTAACGGTAAAGGAGGCCACACCAAACGGCGGAATTAAGAAAGGAACCGTATCTACTGCCGTTGTAGTGCGTACGATCAAAGAGGTTAGACGACCCGATGGTTCGTACATACGATTCGATGACAATGCCTGTGTACTGCTCAACCCGACTGGAGAGATGAGGGGAACAAGGGTATTTGGCCCTGTTGCCAGAGAATTGCGGGAGAAGCAATTCATGAAGATTGTATCACTGGCGCCCGAAGTGCTTTAAATATAGGAATGCGATGAAATTGAGGATCAAAACAGGAGATACAGTTAGGATTATTGCAGGAGATCACAAAGGAACAGAAGGTAAAATCGTTCGTGTACTCCGCGACAAGAACAAAGCCATTGTGGAAGGTGTGAATATGGTTTCCAAGCACGAGAAACCCAGCGCTAAGAACCCACAGGGCGGGATTGTAAAGAAAGAAGCGCCCATACATTTATCCAATTTGGCTCTGATCGATTCCAAATCAGGAGAAACAACCAGAGTTGGATTCGAGGAACGAGACGGAGTAAAAGTCCGGGTGGCGAAGAAATCTAATGAAGTTATTTAATTATGGGCTATATACCGAGATTAAAGAAGGAATACAACGAGCGCATCGTAAAGTCTCTTAAGGAGGAATTCGGGTATAATAATGTTATGCAGGTACCAAGATTGCAGAAAATTGTGTTGAGTCGTGGAGTAGGTGATGCAGTGGCCGATAAAAAACTTATCGACCATGCCTTAGATGAGCTTACCATGATCACCGGTCAGAAAGCTGTGAGTACCATTTCCAAAAAAGATGTGGCGGCCTTTAAACTGAGAAAAGGTATGCCGATTGGCGCCAAGGTAACCTTACGCGGTGAGAGAATGTATGAGTTCCTCGATAGATTGGTGACTACTGCGCTTCCTCGGGTACGTGATTTTCAGGGGATCCGTGCCACAGGTTTCGACGGTAGAGGCAATTATAACCTGGGGATTACTGAACAGATCATCTTCCCGGAGATCAACATCGATAAAATAAACAGGATTAATGGTATGGATGTCACTTTTGTAACATCTGCCCCCACCGATAAGGAAGCAAAATCCTTACTGGCAGAATTGGGATTACCATTTAAAAAGAAATAATATGGCTAAAGAATCAATGAAAGCCCGCGAAGTAAAAAGGGCCAGGCTGGTTGCCAAATATGCGGCAAAGCGAAAAGCGCTCAAAGAGGCTGGGGATTACGAAGCACTACAAAAGCTTCCCAGAAATGCCTCTCCGGTTCGTATGCACAACCGTTGCAAACTAACCGGCCGACCCAAAGGCTACATGAGGACTTTTGGGATATCTCGGGTTACTTTTAGGGAAATGGCCAACCAGGGTTTGATCCCAGGTGTGAAAAAAGCAAGTTGGTAGATTATTAAATAGGGAAACAATGTTAACAGATCCAATCGCAGATTATTTGACGAGAATCAGGAATGCCAGCAGGGCAGGTCACAGGGTGGTCGAAATTCCGGCTTCCAACTTGAAGAGGGAAATGACCAAGATCCTATTCGATCAGGGCTATATTCTCAGCTACAAATTTGATGATGACAAGGTACAGGGCAACATTAAAATTGCCTTGAAATACGACAGGAATACCAAAGAGCCTGTGATAAAGAAAATGAAGCGGATCAGTAAGCCCGGTTTGAGGAAGTATGCTTCTTCTACCGAAATGCCACGTGTTCTCAATGGACTTGGAATTGCGATCGTCTCTACCTCACATGGGGTGATGACCAGTAAGCAGGCCAATCGGGAGAAAGTAGGTGGTGAAGTGCTTTGCTACGTGTATTAATTAGATTAAAAGATTAGTTATAATGTCTAGAATAGGAAACAATCCGATCGCAATCCCTGAAGGGGTCACGGTTGAAGTTCAGGACAAGGTCATAACAGTGAAAGGTAAGCTCGGCGAACTCCATCAGCCATATTCCGATGTGGTAATCGCTGTTGAAGATGGGCAAGTTACCGTTTCAAGGCCATCGGAATCCAAAGACCATAAGGCGAAACACGGACTTTACAGATCCCTGATCTCCAATATGGTGGAAGGGGTGACCAAAGGTTGGTCTAAAGAACTGGAGTTAGTCGGGGTGGGGTACCGCGCTAGTAATCAGGGTCAGAAACTGGATATCGCACTTGGATTTTCACATAACATTGTTTTGGAGGTTGCTCCCGAAGTTAAAATCGAGACAACTTCAGAAAAAGGTAAAAACCCTATTATTAAACTAAGCTCGCACGACAAGCAATTAGTCGGACAGGTAGCGGCAAAGATCCGCTCGTTCCGCAAACCTGAGCCTTATAAAGGTAAAGGTGTGAAATTTGTGGGTGAACAACTCAGAAGAAAAGCTGGTAAATCGGCATAATATTTAGAGCATGGGATTAACGAAGACTGAAAGAAGAAAGCGGATACATAAAAGGATCAGAAAGACCTCTGTGGGAACAGAGAAGCGCCCCAGGCTTTCTGTATACAGGAGTAATAAGGAAATATACGCTCAATTGATAGACGATACCAATGGGGTTACGCTGGCCTCTGCTTCCTCCAGAGATAAGGATCTGAGCAAAGCAAAAGGGACCAAATCCGAGATAGCGAACCAGGTAGGCAAGGCCATAGCCGAAAAAGCTGTAAAGGCAGGAATCGATAAAGTTGCCTTTGACAGAGGAGGCAACCTTTACCATGGTAGAGTAAAATCACTGGCCGACGGTGCCAGAGAGGCAGGATTAAAATTTTAAATCAGGATATGTACGCGAAATATAGAAACGTAGAACTTGTAAAACCCGGAGGTCTGGATTTGAAAGATCGACTGGTAGGAGTTCAAAGAGTGACCAAGGTTACCAAAGGTGGTAGAGCTTTCGGATTCTCGGCAATTGTTGTAGTGGGTGATGAGAATGGTGTGGTTGGACATGGGCTGGGAAAATCCAAAGAAGTGGCTACCGCAATCGCCAAAGCGATTGAAGATGCAAAGAAGAATCTGGTTCGTATACCATTGACCAAGGGGACACTTCCGCATGAGCAAAAAGGCAAATACGGTGGAGCTCGCGTGTATATTCAACCAGCATCACATGGTACAGGGGTAATCGCCGGTGGAGCTGTAAGGGCGGTATTGGAATCTGTGGGCGTTCAAGATGTATTATCGAAGTCGCAAGGTTCCTCGAATCCCCATAATGTGGTAAAGGCCACTTTCGATGCTTTATTGCAGCTAAGGGATGCCAATACCGTGGCTAAACAAAGAGGTGTGTCTATGGATAAAGTTTTTAACGGATAATCAGCAGCAGCGATGGCAAAGATAAAAGTCACACAGGTTAAGAGCAGTATCAAAAGGCTACAAAACCAAAAGAGAACCTTAGAGGCTTTGGGCCTGAGAAAAATAGGGCAGGTGGTACAGCATGAAGATACCCCGAATGTTATGGGAATGATCGATAGAGTTAAACACTTGGTTTCCGTTGAGGAAGTAAAATAAGAAAAGCGCAATGGATTTAAGCAATTTAAAACCGGCCAAAGGCTCCGTTCAAAAAGCGGGCAAAGTTATAGGTAGGGGACAGGGTTCCGGAAAAGGAGGTACATCTACACGAGGGCATAAAGGTGCCAAGTCGAGATCCGGCTACTCCAAAAAATTAGGATTTGAAGGTGGGCAGATGCCTTTGCAAAGACGCGTTCCTAAATTTGGTTTTACCAATATAAATCGTAAGGAATACAGAGGAATAAACCTGGATGTATTGCAAACGCTTGTCGATAAAGGTTCGATTAAGAAAACGGTTACCGTTGAAGATTTGGTTGCCAACCGATTGGCTCATAAGAACGATCTGGTTAAAATTCTTGGCAATGGTGAGTTAAAGGCGCCACTGAAGGTTACAGTACATAAATTTACGGCTACCGCCAAAGCGGCAATCGAAGCTGCCGGAGGAGAAGCTATTAGCTTATAACAAGCTTTCTATATGAAGAAGTTTTTTGAGGTCATATCGAATATCTGGAAGATTGAAGAGTTAAGGGGGCGTATTTTGGTTACCCTTGGCTTGCTATTGGTGTACCGTTTTGGTGCGCAGGTGGTGCTCCCGGGTATCGATACCTCGCAATTGGCGGAATTATCGTCAAATACAGAACAAGGTATTTTAGGGATACTCAACGCATTTACAGGTGGTGCTTTTGCCAACGCCTCGGTATTCGCTTTGGGAATCATGCCCTACATCTCTGCCTCGATTGTAGTCCAGTTAATGGGTATTGCAGTACCCTATTTACAGAAACTTGATAAAGAAGGTGAAAGCGGAAGAAAGACCAAGAATCAAATCACCCGTTGGCTGACCATAGGCATTTGTATCGTACAGGCTCCGGCTTATCTATATAGCCTTGGGGCTTTGGGAGTACCGGATACCGCATTTTTACTCGGTAAAGGATTGAATTTTATCATCCCTTCGGTAATCATCCTGGTCACCGGTTGTGTATTTGCAATGTGGTTGGGGGAAAAGATCACCGACAAAGGTATCGGGAATGGAATTTCGTTGCTGATCATGATTGGAATTATTGCGACAATGCCCCAATCGTTCGTACAGGAATTCATATCGAGGACCACCAATAATACCGGAGGCCTCATGTTTATGCTTATCGAGGTGATATTATGGTTTATAGTTATACTGGTCAGTGTATTGCTGGTCATGGCCACAAGGCGAATTCCGGTGCAGTATGCCAGGAGAACGGCCTCCGGAGGTTATGAAAAGAATATTGTTGGCTCAAGGCAGTATATTCCGCTTAAGCTGAATGCATCGGGAGTGATGCCGATTATATTCGCCCAGGCTATTATGTTTGCTCCCGGACTACTGGGGCGTACGTTTAATAATACGGCCGTAGGTCAATGGATGGAGGTACAATTCCAGGATATATTCGGCTTGGCATACAATATATTATTTGCCCTGCTGATCATCATATTCACTTATTTCTATACCGCAATCACTGTGCCTACCAATAAAATGGCCGATGATCTGAAAAGAAGCGGCGGATTTATCCCAGGCATCCGGCCGGGTAAGGAAACGGCAGATTTTCTCGATAAGATCATGTCACTGATCACCCTGCCAGGATCGGTATTTTTGGCTATCATCGCCATTCTACCAGCGATTGTGGTGAAATTGATGGATATCCAACCCGGATGGGCGCTTTTCTATGGAGGAACCTCATTGCTTATTATGGTTGGGGTTGCCATAGATACCGTTCAGCAGGTGAACTCGTATCTTTTGAACAGGCATTACGACGGGTTGATGAAAACAGGTAAAAACAGAAAAGTAGCTTAATATATGGCTAAACAAGCACCGATAGAACAAGACGGTTCGATTATAGAAGCGCTTTCCAATGCTATGTTCCGCGTTGAATTGGAAAATGGTCATGTTGTTACCGCACATATTTCCGGGAAAATGCGTATGCATTACATCAAATTACTTCCGGGAGATAAGGTAAAATTGGAAATGAGCCCGTACGATTTGACAAAAGCTAGAATAACATATAGATATTAAGATATTGCAGAGATGAAAGTTAGAGCATCGATAAAGAAGAGAAGTGCCGAATGCAAAATTGTACGCAGAAAGGGCAGACTATACGTGATCAACAAAAAGAATCCTAGATTTAAACAAAGACAAGGATAATTATGGCAAGAATTGCAGGTGTAGATATACCAAATCAGAAGAGAGGTGTTATAGGTCTAACCTATATTTACGGTATCGGCAAGAGCCGTGCCGGGGAAATTTTGCAAAAAGCAAAGGTCGATGTGAACACGAAAGTCTCGGATTGGAACGACGATGAGATCGGGCGCATCCGGGAGGTGGTTTCCGTTTATAAAATTGAGGGTGAACTTCGATCGGAAACGCAACTCAATATAAAACGACTGATGGATATCGGCTGCTATCGCGGAATACGTCACAGGACCGGATTACCGCTGAGAGGGCAGAAGACCAAGAATAATTCCAGAACAAGGAAAGGGAAAAGAAAAACGGTTGCCAACAAGAAAAAAGCGACTAAATAGTAATCAGTAAGAAGTGCTCGGAGGTGAGTTTAGACAAGAACGGCATGCTAAGGCCCATCTGTTAAATAATATTACGCCGAACACTCAATACTCTTAAGAAATATGGCAAAGTCAAGTACTAAATCGACAAAAAAGCGCAAGGTGATAGTGGAATCTACCGGTGAGGCACATATTGCGGCATCTTTTAACAATATCATCATTTCTCTTACCAACAAGAAAGGGGATGTTATTTCGTGGTCCTCGGCAGGTAAAATGGGATTTAGAGGATCTAAGAAGAACACACCTTATGCCGCACAGGTAGCCGCAGAAGACTGTGTTAAAGTGGCTCATGAGGCTGGCTTGAGAAAAGTAAAGGTCTATGTCAAAGGACCGGGCAATGGTCGGGAATCGGCTATTCGTACCATTCACAATTCCGGTATTGAGGTGGCAGAAATTATAGATGTAACACCAATGCCACATAATGGATGCCGACCACCGAAGCGAAGAAGAGTATAATTAAACCACATTATAAAATTAATTTTTCACAGAGGGTGCAGTTACGATTATCGAAGGATACGCCTTAATTCATAATCGCACTTTCAAATTATCAGAAAATGGCTAGATACACAGGACCAAAAAGTAAAATTGCCCGAAAATTCGGAGAAGCGATTTTTGGGGATGATAAGGCTTTTGAGAAAAAGAACTATCCTCCAGGACATCACGGCAACAATCGTCGTCGTGGCAAGAAATCAGAATATGCCATCCAGTTGATGGAGAAGCAAAAAGCCAAGTATACATATGGTATTCTGGAACGACAGTTCCGCAACCTTTTTGCCAAGGCTAATCGAAGTAAAGGAGTTACCGGTGAGGTACTGCTTCAGCTCTGCGAATCAAGACTGGACAATGTCGTCTACAGGATGGGAGTCTCCACTTCGAGAAGCGGGGCAAGGCAGTTGGTGTCTCACAGACATATCACCGTAAACGGAGAGATCGTAAATGTTCCTTCCTATAGTCTGAAAGCGGGTGATGTAGTTGGTGTAAGAGAAAAATCAAAGTCGCTTCAGGCTATTGAAAGTGCGCTGGAAGCCAATAGTTCGGTATATGAATGGATCAGCTGGAATTCGGATAAGAAAGAAGGCACATTCCTGGCCATACCAGAACGCGAACAGATTCCGGAAAATATCAAGGAACAATTAATCGTCGAGTTATACTCAAAATAAAACAACACTGATCTGAATTATGGCATTATTAAATTTCCAGAAGCCCGATAAGGTAATCATGATAGACTCATCCGATTTTGATGGGAAATTCGAATTTCGCCCATTAGAACCAGGATACGGTCTTACCGTCGGTAACGCATTGAGAAGAGTATTGCTTTCTTCCCTGGAAGGATTTGCAATTACCTCGGTGCGCATAGACAAAGTAGAACACGAATTTTCGGTAATTGAAGGTGTTGTGGAAGACGTTACCGAGATCATCCTCAACCTGAAACAGGTCCGATTTAAAAGACAAATCGAGGATGTAAACGAAGAAACCGTATCGATTTCGGTAAGTGGTAAGGACCAGTTAACGGCTGGTGATTTTCAAAAATTCATCTCCGGTTTCCAGGTGCTTAACCCGGATCTTGTGATCTGTAATATGGACTCCAAGATAAGCATCAACATGGAGATCATTATCGAAAAAGGTCGTGGATATGTACCTGCGGAAGAGAATAAGAAGTCTAATGCACCACTGGGAAGTATTGCGGTAGATTCCATTTTCACGCCGGTGAAGAACGTAAAATACAGTATCGAAAACTTCAGGGTAGAGCAGAAGACCGATTATGAAAAATTAGTGTTTGAAATCATGACCGACGGCTCGATCCATCCTAAAGATGCGTTGACAGAAGCGGCAAAGGTGCTTATACATCATTTCATGCTCTTCTCTGACGAACGCATTACGCTGGAAGCAGACGAAATCGCAAAGACCGAGACTTATGATGAAGAGTCGTTGCATATGAGGCAGCTTCTCAAGACCAAGCTGGTCGATATGGATCTTTCCGTAAGAGCACTCAACTGTCTGAAGGCGGCCGAGGTAGATACACTGGGAGATCTGGTCTCCTTCAATAAGAACGATTTGATGAAATTTAGAAATTTTGGGAAGAAGTCCCTCACCGAACTGGAAGAACTTGTGATCAACAAGGGATTGAATTTCGGAATGGATCTTTCTAAATACAAACTGGATAAAGATTAATAGTGTATACGGAATGGCTTTGGCAGTCAACCGGAAATTCAAGATAAAACCATGAGACACGGTAAGAAGATAAACCACTTAGGGAGAAAGGCGGCTCATAGGAAGGCGATGCTGGCCAATATGGCCTGTTCGCTGATCGAACACAAGAGGATCAATACAACGGTAGCGAAGGCGAAAGCCCTGAAACTATTTATAGAACCCCTGATCACCAAATCAAAGGCTGAGAATAACCAATCGGCTGAAAAAGGAACTCATAACAGACGAATCGCGTTTAAGAATTTAAGGGATAAACAAGCTGTTACCGAATTGTTCAGTACGGTTTCGGAAAAAGTAGGGGATCGTCCCGGAGGATATACCCGGGTCATTAAACTCGGTAATCGTCAGGGCGACAACGCAGAAATGGCGTTGATTGAACTGGTAGATTTCAACGAATTATACAATGCCGGTAAGCCCAAGAAAAAGAAATCTACACGACGTGGACGTCGTGGTGGTCAAAAAGCAGCTCCGGTGGTGGAGACGGTGGAAAATACAACAGATGACTCCGAAGAGTAAAATGTTTATAAAAACATCAAAAATAATTGAAAGGATAGGCCATCAAGTCTATCCTTTTTTTATGTTTATTTGTTAAACCAAAATCAAATTGTAACTATGAAGTATCAACAAAAAAAGAGGGCCCTGATCCTGTTGGCCGACGGCACTATTTTTTATGGTAAATCGGTAGGGAACAAAGAGGGCACTGCTTTTGGAGAAGTATGTTTTAATACTGGTATGACCGGATACCAGGAAATATTTACCGATCCTTCTTACTTCGGACAGCTTATGGTAACGACCAATGCGCATATTGGGAATTACGGAACGAACCCCGATGAAGTGGAATCGGATTCGATCAAGATCGCAGGACTTATATGTAAAAACTTCAGCTATGATTATTCGAGGCCCAGTGCTCAAATGAGCCTGCTGGAATTTCTCGATCAGAATGATCTTTTTGCCATATCCGATGTTGATACAAGGGCACTGGTGAGTTACATCAGGGATCACGGTGCCATGAATGCCGTAATTTCTACTGATGTGGATAATATCGATGGGTTGAAATCAGCCCTGAATGAGGTGCCCGATATGAAAGGGCTGGAATTGGCTTCGAAGGTGTCTGCGAAAGAACCTTACTACTTTGGGGATGAAAAAGCCAGCTACAAGATAGCCGCACTCGATATCGGCATCAAAAAGAATATTTTGAGAAACCTGGCCAGGCGCGATGCCTACATCAAGGTATTTCCCTACAATACTTCCTTTGAAGAGATGAGCCGCTGGGAACCGGATGGGTATTTTATTTCAAACGGCCCCGGTGATCCGGAGCCTTTAGGCGATGCTATAGCCGCGGCAAAGAAGATAATAGACTCCGAAAAGCCATTATTTGGAATATGTCTTGGACATCAGGTAGTGGCCCTGGCCAATAACATATCTACCTATAAAATGTATAACGGGCACAGAGGTATTAACCATCCTGTGATCAACCTTAATACAGGCAGGGGGGAGATCACGTCTCAGAACCACGGTTTTGCGATCAACCGTGAAGAGACCGAGGCTCATGATGAGTTACTCATCACCCATATCCACCTTAATGATGATACCGTTGCGGGTATTCGGTTAAAGGATAAAATGGTATTCTCTGTACAGTACCATCCAGAGGCCAGTCCTGGTCCGCACGATTCGAACTACCTCTTCGACCAGTTTTTTGAAATGATCAAAGCCAGAATAGAGAAGAACCAGTTGGTTTAAGGAATCGTTATTTTATAACGGGAAACAACATTTATAAGGGATTTAAAACGTCCCCTTTCGTATATTTGCCTGATTAACACAACCGCAAAAAATAAAAATTTTCATGAGTATAATTGTAGATATCCACGCCAGACAGATACTCGACTCCAGGGGAAACCCTACAGTTGAAGTAGATGTGATCACAGAAAACGGAGTATTGGGCAGAGCTGCTGTACCTTCAGGCGCCTCCACAGGAGAACATGAGGCTGTTGAGTTACGCGATGGTGGTAAGACCTTTATGGGTAAAGCCGTAGGCAAAGCTGTAGACAATGTGAATACAGCCATTGCCGAGGAGATCACTGGGATGATCGTCTTTGAGCAAAACCTGATCGATCAAACCATGATTGCCCTAGACGGAACACCTAATAAATCCAAACTCGGTGCTAATGCTATTTTGGGGGTATCACTGGCAGTGGCCAAGGCTGCAGCTAATGAATTGGGTCTGCCTCTTTTCAGGTATGTAGGAGGGGTAAGTGCAAATACATTGCCGGTTCCGATGATGAATATCATCAATGGAGGATCTCATTCAGATGCGCCCATAGCCTTTCAGGAATTCATGATCATGCCGGTGAAAGCAGAAAATTTCAGCCATGCCATGCAAATGGGAACAGAGATCTTTCATCATTTAAAAAAGGTGTTACACGATCGGAATCTAAGCACCGCGGTAGGTGATGAAGGCGGATTTGCCCCCGGTCTCGACGGAACCGAAGATGCCATTGAAACGATAGGTAAGGCAGTAGCCAACGCCGGCTATAAGTTCGGGGACGAAGTGATGATCGCACTGGATTGTGCTGCCGCAGAATTCTACAAAGAAGGTAAATATGACTACACGCTTTTTGAAGGAGATAAAGGAGCGGTTAGAAACTCAGAAGAACAAGCGAAATACCTGGCAGAGCTTTGTGACAAATACCCCATTATTTCCATCGAAGACGGAATGGATGAAAACGATTGGGACGGCTGGAAGGTCCTGACCGATATGATCGGTGACAAAGTTCAATTGGTTGGCGACGACCTTTATGTTACCAATGTTGAGCGTTTGTCCAGAGGGATCGAGAATGGGATTGCCAATTCTATTCTGATCAAGGTGAACCAGATAGGGACCCTGTCAGAAACGATCGCAGCCGTCAATATGGCCAAAAATGCCGGATATACCTCGGTGATGTCGCACAGATCCGGAGAAACGGAAGACAATACCATTGCCGACCTGGCCGTGGCCCTGAATACCGGACAGATCAAAACCGGTTCGGCTTCCCGAAGCGACCGAATGGCAAAATACAATCAACTGCTTCGAATAGAAGAAGAATTAGGCGATACAGCATATTATCCAAAAGAAAAAGCATTTAAGATAAAATAATACTGTTTCGTATACAGAGATTAAAGCCCTTGGAATCCGCAAGGGCTTTTTTTATGGCCGGCTACCTATGCTAAGAGAAAAGAAGTATCTTGGCCTTTCCTAGTTTCAATTAAACGATGCGTAATTTTCTTTTTGTATCTGCGGAAAACGACGGCATTGCACACTGCAAGGCGGGTGGAATGGGTGATGTCGTGCGAGATGTACCAAGAGAGATCGCGGGTCGTGGGGATAAGGCCCATGTAGTGGTACCTTCTTATAGCCGTTTACATCTCGATGGCGGTACTTTAAAAACACGCCTTAATTTCAAGTTGAGAGGGCTGATCTATTCGGCAGAACTCTATGAATTAATCCCAAAAAAAGAGAGCAGGAATTTATACCATTATGCCATTCACCACACGGAGATCGAATCAGGGGATATAGCCCATATCTATCACAACGATTCCGAACAACCCTTTTACACCGACGCAATCAAATTTTTTATTTTCTGTGCCGCCGTCGCCGAGGGCATCAAGAAAGGGGCTTTTGGCAATTTGGATATCATACATCTTCACGATTGGCATACCAGCATGCTTTTATTCCTGAGACAGTATCATAAGGACTACGATCTTCTCCAATCCATTCGTTTTGTGTATAGCATACATAACCTGGCCATTCAGGGGATAAGACCCTTTGAAAATAATTATTCCTCCCTTAAAACCTGGTTTCCGGATATCGAAATCGACTATGAGGCGCTTATGGACCATCGATACCAGGATTGTATAAATCTGATGGCTATAGGTATCCGCCTGGCCGATGCGGTTCATACGGTCTCGCCATCCTATGCGAAGGACATCCTTCTACCCAGTGCACCGCCTGAATTCATCGGCGGGGAAGGCCTGGAAGAAGATCTCAGAAAAGCGGATAAAGAGGGTCGGCTTTTTGGTATTTTAAACGGATGCAATTACAAAAATATCAGGACGGTAGAACCAAGGCATATCTATAAAAATACGATTCGGGCTATTTTCAGGTGGCTTCAGCAAGAATCAAAAAAATACAAAGCCGATTTTCTGGCTCATACCGGGGAAAAAGTGATCGATTTGCTCGAAGAGCGTCCTGCCTTTATTTGTTCCAGTGTAGCCCGACTGACCGAACAGAAATTTTATTTTTTTAAACGTTCACCGGATGCATTTGTCGATATTTTAAAAATACTGGAAGAATATAACGGAATTTTTATGCTTTTGGGGACCGGTGCCCCAGAATACGAGGAGCTTTTTCGGGATATGAGCTACAAGCATAGCAATTTCATCTTTACCAACGGTCAGTCTGAAGAGGTGATCGATTCTATCTACCTTGAATCAGATCTGTATTTTATGCCAAGCCTTTTCGAACCATGTGGGATTAGCCAGATGCTCGCCATGCGCAATGGAAACCCATGCCTGGTGCATGGAACCGGAGGGCTTCTGGATACGGTTGAGCATATGAAAACAGGATTTGTATTCGCAGGGGAAAGCTATGATGAAAAAATACATAATATGCTTCAGGGACTTCGTGAAGCACTGGAGATTTTCAGCAATGATCAGGACCAATGGCAGGGAATAAGATCGAACGCCAAAAAAGTCCGGTTTACCTGGGAAAAATCCATCGATGATTACTATCGCGACCTCTATCAGTTTTAAAATTACCACCCTTCTTACGCGCCTTTGGTAACCCGTGTTACCTCTGCCTGAAACAGAATGAGAAATAGCTGGTTGAAATTGTTAAGCTGCTTCGTTTTTGTTAAATTTACGTACCTGTTCAATATTCAAAAATCATACTCATGTCAGATAAAGCAATACTCGAATTCGGCGGATCAAAATACGAGTTTCCAGTCGTTCAAGGAACGGAAAATGAAGTAGGAATCGATATCAAAACACTCCGTGGTAGCAGCGGGATGATCACCCTGGACCCGGGTTATAAGAATACCGGCTCTTGTGAAAGCGGGATTACTTTTCTGAACGGGGAAAAAGGGATACTGAGATACAGGGGCTACGCCATTGAAGATTTGGCAGAGAAGGCAGATTTCCTGGAGGTGGCTTTTTTATTGATTTTTGGGGAACTGCCTAATCAGGAGCAACTTCATAAGTTTCATGAGGATATCAAGCACGAATCTCATGTAGACGAAGAAATGAAAAAGATCATCAACGGATTTCCCAAGTCTGCCCATCCAATGGGAGTGCTCAGTTCGCTAACCAGTGCGCTGATCGCCTTTAATCCGACTTCCGTAGACGTCGCTTCTGAAGAAGCCATGTATAGTGCTATTGTCCGTATCATGGCCAAATTCCCGGTATTGGTGGCCTGGACCATGCGCAAGAAGATGGGACTGCCCCTGGAGTACGGGGACGACACCATGGGCTATGTGGAAAACCTCCATAAGATGATGTTCAAGAGGCCCAACAAGGAATATAAGATGAACAGGGTGGTGATCGATGCACTCGATCAATTATTGATCTTACATGCCGATCATGAACAGAATTGTTCTACCTCGACGGTGCGTATTGTCGGATCTTCCCATGCAGGTTTGTTTGCTTCGCTATCCGCAGGAATATCAGCCCTATGGGGACCGTTACATGGAGGTGCTAACCAGGCGGTGCTCGAAATGCTGGAGGCGATTGCTGCCGATGGCGGTGACACCAATAAATTCATGGCAAAAGCCAAAGACAAAAACGATTCTTTCAGACTGATGGGCTTCGGACACCGTGTTTATAAAAACTTTGATCCAAGGGCCAAAATCCTTAAAAAGGCAGCTGATGAAGTTCTCGGCGACCTGGGCATAGAAGATCATATCCTGGATGTGGCTAAAGGCTTGGAAAAAGTGGCACTCGAGGATCAATATTTCGTCAAGCGAAAGCTATATCCCAATGTAGATTTCTATTCCGGAATTATCTACAGGGCTCTTGGCATACCTGTTGAGATGTTTACGGTTATGTTTGCCATGGGCCGATTGCCGGGCTGGATTGCACACTGGAGGGAGATGAGGTTGCGCGGTGAACCCATTGGCAGGCCAAGGCAAATCTATATCGGCGAAAACAGCAGACCCTTTGCAGCTATGAATAATCGATAGTCTTCGGTATATTACATGCTCCATTTAAATATCATTGACGAAATTTCGCCATTAAAGGCGGTCGTATTGGGCATTGCCAGGAGCAGCGGCCCTGTGCCTAGCCCCGAAGACGCCTACGATCCAAAGTCTTTGGAGCATATACTCAACGGAACGTATCCCAGGGAAGTGGACATGATCCCTGAAATGGAAGCTTTTGCGGAAGTATTCCGCAAACACGGGGTAGAGGTTTTAAGGCCAGAATTGATAGAGGATTGCAACCAGATTTTTTCCAGGGATATCGCCTTTGTGATCGGGGATAAGCTTATTAAAGCTAATATTCTGCCGCATCGAGAGGAAGAATTTGAAGCCATTCTTCACGTTTTAGACATTATAGCAGCCGATAAGATCCTTTACCCACCAGATGAAGTTCATATTGAAGGTGGTGATGTGATGCCCTGGTACGATCATATATTCATCGGCACCTATACTGGTCACGACTACCCGGATTATATTACCGCCCGTACCAACTGGCAGGGTGTCGAATACATAAGGCAGATGTTTCCAGACAAAACGGTAAAATCCTTCGAACTAAGAAAGTGTATCGTAAATCCCCGTGAGAACGCTCTGCATCTCGACTGTTGTTTTCAGCCTATCGGAAAAAACAAAGCGATCATTCATAAAGAAGGTTTTCTTGTGGAAGAGGAGTATGATTGGCTGGTCGATTTTTTTGGTCCGGAAAATTTATTCCATATCACAGCAGATGAGATGTACCATATGTTCAGCAATGTCTTTTCCATATCCCCTGAGATAGTAGTCTCGGAAAAAACTTTTACAAGGCTCAACAACTGGCTACGCAACCAGGGTTTTACCGTGGAAGAAGTTCCCTATGGGGAAGTATCAAAACAGGGAGGATTGCTGCGTTGTAGTACACTGCCGCTGGTGAGGGATAAGATCGTCAAGTGATTAGTCGTACGTAAAATTAACCTCTCCCCCGGGGTTTAAATGTTTGGAAAAGCTATCAAGCTCAATTTCTATCTCTTTATCATTAGCAGGATCGCTCTTAACGGTTATTTCTTTTTTGGAAATATTAACCTTAATTCGGCATTCTTTGATCCTTAATTTGAAGCTTAGGTCCTGCCATGATTCAGGCAGAGCAGGTTGAAATCTCACACCATTACCGCTTAGGGAAAACCCGGCAAAACCCTGTATTATGATCAACCAGACACCACCCGCTGCGGCGGTGTGAATCCCACCGAGGAAAGAACCGCCGCTCATCACTTTTTTGCTCGCATTATAAAGGTCGATGGTAGAGGCTTCTAAAAAAATAGTGATAAGCTTCCTCCTGGTGATTTGCTTTGCAGGCCACCAGTGTATGTACGCTCGGACTCAACGAAGAGCCGTGATCGGTAGGCGGTTCGCAGTATTCTTGATTGGCCTGTAGTACCCCGGCAGGGAACTCATCGGTGAGGGCCAAGAGCTGGATCACGTCAGCTTGTGTCAAACCTGTGTGGCAAAGGCGATACCATTGGGCCATCCCCCAGTACTCTTCTGGATCGTTCGGCCGTCTTCTTAACAAATGGGGTTGTGTATCGTCCAAATCAAAATACCCGTCGAATTACTCTATTAATTGCAGGTTTTATCCAGTTTCTGCAAAAAGGGTGAGTAGAAGTTCTGTTTGAAGATTTTCGGCCTTCCTGCGTATAGGAGAATCCATCATGGTGTTGAAGTTGGTGGCCACAAAAACAATAGCCCCGTACTCCGGAAGGTACAGAAGCATACAACCTGCCCCTATTCCACCGCCATTATGACCAATGCCATAGGTTACATCGAGATCGTAATATGTCAGTCCGAGGCCATATCGCCTGTTTCCTTCTTCATCGCTTACCCACTCCTGCATCATTTCAAGGGTTTTTGGCTTTAACAATTTGCCTTCTGCCAGGCCTTTGAGAAATAGAACAGCATCTTCTGTTGTGGCCACCAGTCCGTCATCTCCCTTCATCGAGGCCACATTGGCCTTTTGCATCTCACTGATATTGACAGGAATTCCTGAGAGAAGGACATCCCAATATGAATCTACCAGGTTCAAATCGTTCTGGTAATTGTCTTTGGTCAAATAAATGGTATTTCGGAGTTTTAATTTGTCGATAATGACTTTATTGATATAGGCAACATGGTTACCGGTGATTTGATCGACTATGAGCGACAATAATTCGTAATTCGTATTACAGTAGTCATATTGGGTACCAGGATCAAAATCCATTGAGAGATCCTCAATATAGTGCATCATTTCCTCCACAGAGAGCACCGTTTTGGGATTCTGGATAATTTTAGAGACCAGACGGGGCTCGGTGTTGTATTCGGGTAATCCCGAGGTATGATTCAACAACATCCGTACAGTAACCTTATCCGCTCTACGGATGGTACGGATCAGGGGGATATTTAAATAGTTATCAATGGTGGAATCGAGTTCTATCTTACCCTGTTCGTATAATTTGAGGATAGCAACTGCCATATAGGTTTTACTGACACTTTGTAAATAGTGCAGATGTTCTGCAGTTAGGGCCAGCTGCTCCTCTTTATTTGCATATCCGTCGGCATACGACCACATTCCTGTGGATTCTGAATAGACGCTCATTGCCAACCCGGGAATTCCCATATCGAGGTATTTTTCGAAAAGCGCTTTTAAAGCAACTTCTTTCTCTGGCGGAAAAGAAGCTTTCTGAGCTATCAGCTGGATGCTTATCAAAAGACTAAATAGGACAGTCAATACTGTTTTTCTCATGATGTTCTGAATTTTAGACAAATATCCTCTCTTTCCAATTCCCGTCCCCGGTATTTGCTTTAAAATATGTTGAGATGTACTAATTTTTAGTCTGGAGTGTAGGCTGGCACACCTCATGCTCATTCGGCTGTTGCCCGAAACCATTTTTTAAAGTCAGGAGCCGTAATTCTACTGATGATAACCGTCTGCGGCAGCTGCTCCATAGGCAATAGTGACGCCTTGAGTTTTCCATTGATGTCTCGTGAATACCCTGTAAGGATAGATCTGTGCACTATATACTTCCGGTTAAGCCGGAAGAATAGCTCAGGAGGAAGCTGAATACTAATCTTGTTCAATGATCTGTCCAAAACATAGTTTTTTTGTGCTGTAGACTTCAGATAAGTGGTGCCCTCTTCCACGTAAAAAGCAGCGATCTTTTCAAAAGGGATCGTTTCAATGCGTTTTCCGATTTGAACTTCAAATCCTGTTGCACGGAGTTGTCGGTCATGTTCGCGGAGCCTCATGGTGTTATTCCACTGGTTGTGAAAGTAAAAACCTATGTACAACCCGTTGATCACAAGGATCCAAATAAAGAATATGAAAAGATTGTAGGTATAAAACTTGGTGGGCAGGGGCTGGTCTGTATACAATTCATTTATAATTTCTGTGGCCAGTATAATGAAACCCTGAGCAAAAAAATTGGTCAGAACTATTTGCCAGCCGATACGCTTAACCAGCGCCTTTTCATACGGCATTATCCGGTCTAACCACAATATGGTCTTACGAATGATCCACCAGGCGATAAATCCTGAGATAGTGTCTATGGCATATGTGGCATAGGTATACCAATCCCAACGAACTCTTGAATAAGTGAGATGGTAATTGATAGTGTTGATCACCGGAATGAAGAACAGGAATAACAGTCCGTCATTATATTTATTCAAATATTTCTTGAACATCCGGATAATTTAATTTTAAAGATACCTCATGTGCTAATTTGTTACAAAATGAATTTGGAAATATGTAATTTTACAAGCCTTTCCAATGTTTATTATGAAGCAGAACACCAATACTATTTTAATGATTCGGCCAGTGCACTTCAGAATGAATGAACAGACCGCGGTGAATAATTATTTTATGGAGGATATTGAACTCAATAATGCTGTTATTAACTCCAGGGCACAGCAGGAATTCGATGCTTTTGTAAAGGTATTAGAGGGCATTGGGGTACATGTGATCGTAATAGACGACAAATTGGATTCCGATACTCCTGATTCCATATTTCCCAACAATTGGGTCTCCTTTCACGACTCCGGTGCCGTGGTACTCTATCCAATGTTTGCGGTTAACAGACGTAAAGAAAGGCGCGAAGATATCTTAGACCTTCTTGAGGAAAAAGGATACGGCATCAAACAGGTGATCGATTACAGCCCGGCGGAAAGGGATCAGCTTTTCCTAGAGGGTACGGGAAGTGTGGTTATGGACAGGGTAAACCAAAAGGTCTATTGCACCTTATCGGCCAGGGCACACGAAGCCCTAATTCTTGAATTTTGCGAGGATTTTCATTGTACCCCTATTATATTTACGGCCTATCAAACGGTAGAAGATGGCAGCAGACTGCCGATATACCACACCAATGTGATGATGTGTCTTGCCGAGCAATATGCGGTAATATGCCTGGATGCGATAGATGATGAGGAAGAACGAGCGAATGTAGTGGAACACCTTCTGGAAGATCGGAAAGAGATCGTTGAGATCACCGAAGAGCAAATGCATCACTTTGCGGGAAATATGCTCCAGCTATCGGGTGAGAACGAACAGCAATATCTTGTTATGAGTACGGCAGCTTTTAACAGTCTCAGGCCCGAACAATTGAAAATCCTCAGAAGCTATAATCCTATAGTTCACAGTTCGCTCGACACCATTGAGCGATGCGGCGGTGGAAGTGCCCGGTGTATGATGGCAGAAGTCTTCCTCCCAAGAGCCGATAGACCAAATTAAAATCAGTCGGTCTTTTTGGCCTTGCGAATCAACGAGTTAATAAAGATTGGAATCATCACCAGCATAAATACAGAGAACGGAAGTGAGGTAATGATTAGTAATTTTTGGATGGCTACCAATACATCGATATCCTCCTTTGCATGCCCAAGAACGATCAACGCTGAAGTGGCCAGAAGCACTATAACAGACCACAGAAACCTGTGAGAACGTCTGGGGGTTTTTTTACCCCGGTCGGAAAACATACTCAGAACGAGCACAGCAGAATCAACTGAGGTAACCAAAAAACTGATCAGAAGCAGTATAGTTGTGAAATTGAACAAAGCGGCCACAGGATAATGTTGGAAGAAAACAAAGATCGAGGAAAACACATCGTCGAATTCTCCCTGATAATTTCCCCAATTTTCGATCAATTGGAAAGCCGATGTCCCGAAAACTGAAAACCACAGAAAAGTTCCTATCGATGGAACGATCATAACTCCCAGCAGCAGTTGCCTGATGGTTCGCCCCTTTGAGATCCTGGCGATAAATATCCCGGTAAACGGGGCCCAGGCGATCCAGAAAGCCCAGTAATAGAATGTCCAGTCGGTAAGGAAATCGAGTCCGGGATTGTAATTTCCAAAGCCGATGCTCATCGGTACAAAATCCACGAGATAGGCAAAGGTTGCGCTTAAAAAGGCAGTGAAGATGGCACCGATATCGCTAAGGATCAACACGGTTATCAATAGGACACTGGTTATCAGGATATTGAATTTAGATATCAGCTTTATCCCTTTATTAACTCCCCTCCATACCGAAATAAAAGCGAGAAGCGATATCAGGAAGGCCAGGCCAAGGGTAGAACCTATGCCAAATTCCGAACTGCTTAAGTGGTTGAGGCCACCATTTATCTGCGTAGTACCCAGCCCTACCGCAGCGATAAGCCCGAATACGGTGGTAAGGATCGTGATGACATCGATACCCTGGCGAACGATTTTATTGGGAATAGTATCTTCGATAGCGTTGCTTACCCTTACTTTTTTATGTTTTACGAATAAGGCGTATCCGATGATCATGGCGAATAACCCATAAAATGCCCAGGGGGTAAATCCCCATTGAAAAAAGGTATACTCCAGCGCGAGGGTCTGCGGTTCGGATGTTGAATTAAACGGCGGATTCTGCAGCATATATACGGGCTCCTGTACGGCCCTGAGCAGGATTCCGGCTCCCATACCTGCGCTGTAAAGCATGGATATCCAGGCCCAATTGCTGTGCTCGGGCCGCTCTTCAGGTTTTCCCAGGCGCACCGCTCCCAGGGGAGATATAGAGAGCAATACGAGTAAGAACACGCATCCAAGGCCCAGATAGAGATAGAAATAACCAAAATTATTTCTTACCCATACCGAACAAGCTTCAATAAGCTCGTAACTCTCATAAGTAAAAAGGAATACGGACAGGGTGAAGAGCAGCAGAAGACCAAGGGACACTGCTAACAGTCTGTTATTTGTCAAAAAGTTTCCGATCGGTGGTATTGGCTGTAAAATTCAGTTAAAGATACTGGATTTTAGACCTAATGTCCTATTTCGAATTTATACTGAATTCACGTATCGCCTGATTAGGCTCCATGATGTTGTAGCCGTTCCAGAATTCAGGGTCATAACGCGACATATACGTCGCTTTTACTGTTTCATTTTCCTTGACAGCAGTAAAGTCATTTATGGTGATCAGCTGAGAATCGTAAACCACGAGTTCGAATTTTTCGGTGTTGATATTTACCAAATCGATGTTCAGCGATAATTCATTCTGTTTTCGCCGGCCTTTGACATTTTTATTTTTCTCTATCACTTTCAGTGGTCGGTCGACCCCCATATAACGGCCTTCTATCCTGTTTACAAATCGCAGATCATAAACATCGTTGTCGTTTTTGGCAAAGATGGTTGTCCCTTTCAATATGGTCTCCTCGTAATGAAAACCTAAAAGTTTTATCCGGCGAAGCGACTTCACATTCTGGTAGTCTACCCTCATAAGGGCGAAATCTTCAAGGTTCACATAAATAGTTCCTTTAAAATCTGCACCGCCTTTGGGTTCGAAATCTAATACATACACCCCTTGCTCATCAATAGCATTAAAACCTTTTAAAGTAAACCGGTATTTATTGGATTTTTGTATAAAATTCAACTTTGAATCTTCCCTATAAAAGAGATCAGCATAGAGGTTTTCTAGCTGCCACCTCTTATGTGAATGAAAATCTTTGTTCT
Source organism: Robiginitalea sp. (assembly GCA_024638915.1). Lineage (GTDB taxonomy): Bacteria > Bacteroidota > Bacteroidia > Flavobacteriales > Flavobacteriaceae > JAHEJJ01. The sequence goes on along the minus strand of JAHEJJ010000004.1, from coordinate 31,727 downwards.
GTGATTCCTGTAGTTCTTTTTCGATTTCAGAGGCTTCACCGGATGACTCCAGCATAGAATCTACCTGGACCTTGGTACCAAACCAACCGGATTTTATTTTGAGGTATGAATCTGGCTTTACATTGGCCTTGAAAATATCCTCCATCTTTTTTCCCAAGGCCTCCATGGAGACCTCATTATCCTTGTCATAGAGTTCTGCGGCCTTTTCGATATTCAATCTGCTCGAATCGCGGTTCATGTACAGATCGCATAAACTCTCCGTATAATAGGCATTGCCCTTTGGCAGGACAGAAAGCACGCTGTCTATGAAGGGTTCATTGAATTCTTCAATGGTCGATTCTTTAAATGCGATATCGAATTTTCGAAGGCGGTCCAGACTCGATTTTCTGAAAAACAATCGCTGTCTGATGGGCTGTTGGTCGTAGTTAGCCGCAAGTCTTTCTTTTACCTTATCGATAATCTCTTCGGCACTGAGCTCTTTATCGAAAAGATAGACTTCGCTGAGTTCGATAGGCTTGGGATCGATGCTGATCAGACTATCAATTCCATTTTCAATCGCCACTGCGGTTTTTTCGTATCCCATTGAGGATATGTAGATTGAATCAAAGGGAATAGAAGGAGCCAAATAAAGACTAAATTCTCCCTCATCGTTTGTAATAATCCCTTTGTTTTCTGCAAATTGAACGGTCGCGTAGGGGATAGCATCACCGGTTTTGGCATCGATAATCCGGGAACTGACTGATGCGGACTGTGCAGTGGCCACACCATAGCTTATCCATAGAAGCAGAATAAAGTAAATCGATTTTGGCATCATCGTCAACGGGTTAGAAGCTACTGTATAATTAAGAACGAATTACGGACAAAAACGTTACCCGACTTGCCAAAAAACTATTAATTTTTTGCAATATTTCGGATCATTCCACCAAATATAAAGTAGTGGAAGGGGAGTACCGAATACCAATAAATACGACCTTTCAGACCTTTTGGCCTAAAAGTGGCAGTTTGATGCAAAACATTGTTAGAATCGAGCTTAAATTCCAACCAGGCTTCTCCCGGCAACCTCATTTCTGCAAATAGCAATAACCGTTTACCGGGTTTGTCGGCCAGCAATACCCTCCAAAAGTCGAGGGCATCGCCTGGAAATATCTTATCAGGGTGCGTCCGCCCTCTTCGCAAGCCGACACCACCACTGATTTTATCCATAAGCCCGCGTATTTTCCAGAGCCAGCTCCCGTAGTACCAGCCGTTTTCACCACCTATTTTCCAAATGCGTTCCAGTACTCTCTCAGGATCGTCAACTTTGAGTGTTTTTTCGTCCTTCAGAACCCCGAACTGGGGTACCTGGATATATTTCTCCAGATTTCTATTGATGCGACCGCTGATCATACTGTCTTTCCAGCTGCTCACTACCAGATTCTGTTCGATTTTTTTGAAGGCCATATCTATGGCTTCCTCGTAGGTATGGGTTTTAATACCGAGCAACTTTTCCAGGCGGTTATCCTTGGCGATCACTTCAATCTTCATGCTGTCGACCAGATTGAGCGCCAGTTTGTAGGAGGTTGAGGTTACAAAATACAGCCAGTATGAGGATAATTTAGGGGTCATGACGGGCACGGTAATAATCCAGTTCTTAAATCCTCTGGCCTTGGCATAGCGCTTTAGCATTTCCTTATAAGTAAGAATATCAGGTCCTGCAATATCGAAAGCCTGATCGTAGGTTTTACTATGTCCGATGACAGCGGTCAGGAAGGTCATGACATCGCGGATGGCGATAGGCTGCGACTTGGTAAGCACCCATTTGGGAGTGATCATCAGGGGGAGTTTTTCGCAAAGGTCCCTGATAATCTCAAAAGAAGAACTTCCAGAACCTACAATGATGCCAGCGCGCAGTACCGTAAGATGGTATGTGCCTTCAGAGAGGATTTGCTCGACATTCCTTCTTGACCATAAGTGTTTGGAAAGTTGATCATCGTTAACGATCCCACTGAGATAGATCACCTGTTCGATATTGGTATCAGCTACGTATTGATTAAAATGACGAGCGGTAATCGCTTCCATTTCCGTAAATTCCTGTGTCGAACTACTCATGGAATGTATCAGGAAGTAGGCGATTTGCAGATCCTTGGGTAATTTCCCGCTTACTACCTCTTCTAAAAAATCTATTTCTATAATATTGAGACGTGACCTTGTTTCGTCATCGATACTGAGCCTGTTGGCATCTCTTACGGTACATACCACCTCGTGACCCATAGAGAGGAGCTGTGGCAAAAGCCTCATTCCGATATAACCATTCGCTCCTGTAACCAGTACTTTCATTGCTTATAAATCATCTATTGAAGTCGGTAAATTATCGGCTTTGTAATCCATTAGTTTTTTGAAGAATTTCTGGACGGCCTTGGTATCGGCTTTTACTTTTACAAAATGATGATCCCGGTATACCGAATATATCCCTATATCACCTTTATAGATCGATAGTTTATAAAATGGAATGACCAGGGCAAAAGTCTCGAGCAGGGATCGGAATCGAAGGATAATCCCCTTCGGACGCAGTTCTATATTGCAGCTATCGAGGTTATTGTCGAGGATGAGCAGGTTTCTGATCTCAAGGCTGCTGGAGGTGATTTCCATCTTTGGGGATCCGATACCGCCCATGGCCCAGCGTTGTTTCAGCTTGAAGGGATTACCGACTTCCTCGTCGATCTTTTTTGTGATCTTCTTATCGTTGTATGAAACATTGACCAGCATTGAATTCTTCTTTCATAGCATTTGAGTAAAAATAACCAATTGCCCTGTTTAAAAGAAGTGAGACCTCAGTTTTAATCTATTAAGCCTAAAATTTCCTTAGTTTTGCAGCCTTAAACAGAGTTGTGATGGATATCGAAAAGGTCCTGATTGATCGAGTCAAACAAGTGGTGTTGGAGCAATTTGATGCCGATTTGCCCACCGTTGAATTACAACCTACGCGTAAAGATTTTGAAGGCGACATCACCGTTGTTGTATTCCCTATGTTGAAATTTGTAAAAGGGAATCCTGTGGCGATTGGAACCGCTATTGGAGAAGCTCTTATGTCTCAGCTCGAGGGCATTAAAACGTTTAATGTGGTAAAAGGTTTTTTGAACCTGGTGATCGCCGATGCGGATTATATAGATTTTTTTAATTCACTCGACGCCATCGAAAACTATGGGTTTCTGCCCAATACCACAGCTGATGCGGTAATGGTAGAATATTCCTCGCCCAATACCAATAAACCACTCCATTTAGGACATGTCAGAAACAATTTGCTGGGATATTCGGTGGCAGAATTGTTAAAAGCTTCCGGTAAGAAAGTATATAAAACACAGATCGTGAACGACCGGGGGATCCATATATGCAAGAGTATGCTGGCCTGGTCTAAATTTGGAGATGGGAAAACACCGGTGTCTGAGGGAATCAAGGGCGATAAATTCGTTGGGAATTACTATGTAGCCTTCGATAAAGCATATAAAGAAGAGGTTGAAAATATGGTTGCCGAAGGAATTTCGCGGGCAGAGGCGGAAAAAGAAGCCCCGATATTGAAGGAAGCCCAGGAAATGTTGCGCAAATGGGAGGCAGCAGACCAAAAGGTTGTTTCACTCTGGAAGCAAATGAATAATTGGGTCTATGAAGGATTTAATAAGACCTATGCCGAGCTGGGTGTAGATTTTGATCGCTTATATTACGAAAGCAAGACCTATTTACTTGGGAAGGATGTTATCGAAGAAGGACTTTCAAAAGGGGTATTCTTCAGAAAACCCGATGGTAGTGTATGGATCGATCTCACCGAGGAAGGCCTCGACCAGAAGATCGTTTTACGGTCCGATGGTACGTCGGTATATATGACCCAGGACCTGGGTACAGCCTTGCAACGGGTAAAGGATTTCCCGGATATCACCGGTATGGTTTACACCGTCGGGAACGAACAGGATTATCATTTTAAAGTACTGTTCCTCATCTTACAAAAACTTGGATATTCGTGGGCCGACCAGTTGCATCATTTGAGTTATGGGATGGTAGATCTGCCCAGTGGCAAAATGAAAAGCAGGGAAGGGACTGTGGTTGATGCAGACGACCTGCTTGAGGAAATGACCCGTACGGCTGAGGAGATCTCTGTTGAGCTGGGTAAACTGGAAGGCTATTCCGATAAGGAGAAGCAGGCCTTGTACCGCATTATCGGATTGGGAGCGCTAAAGTATTTCATTTTGAAAGTGGATCCCAAAAAAAGGATCTTGTTCAATCCGGAGGAATCTGTAGACTTCCAGGGAAATACCGGCCCATTCATACAGTATACCTATGCCAGGATTCGTTCTATTATGAGAAAATTCGAGGAGAAAGGCGGAGTGCAGGTTATTCCGGAAACCAGCCGCGATATGCTATTGCATAGCAAGGAAAAGGAACTCATAAAAATTATCGAGCAATTCCCGAAAACGGTACAACAGGCAGCTGATAATCTTAGTCCTGCCCAGGTAGCCAATTATATCTATGAGTTGGTGAAAGAATTTAATTCCTTCTACCAGCAACTTACTATCTTAGGAGAAAAGGATGCCGAAAAAAGACAGTTCCGTGTTAAGCTCTCCAAAACCGTCGCCCATGTAATTGCATCGGGTATGGCACTGCTGGGTATTCAAATGCCAGATCGCATGTAAAAGAAAAGGCCGCTGAAAAAGCGGCCTTAACAACTAAATATAATCGTTTATAATTACGCTTCTGCTTTAGTAGAAGCTACCACAGCAAGATTATATACTACCAGTCCAAAACCTATTTTATTGATAGCATCACCTACGTTGTATATCACATCCATAGCCAAGCCACCGAAAATACCCTCATACCATCCAGGTGTACCGGCCATATATCCGATGGGATATATTGCCCAACCGACCAGGACAAACCAACAGAGGATTTTGTGTGCTTTAAGTACTTCGCCCCCTGCTGCCACAGCGAGTTTTTTGGCATTACCCAGCCAAATCTCATAAACGATGGCGAAATAGGCAATCCCTGAAATCAGACCCCATAACCAGGCCTGGTCTCTGAAAACCGCTTCTCCCAGATAGCCTGTTACAAGCATTATCACCGAGAGAAAAATTAATTTTGTCATCAATGATTTTTTGGCGCCAGCTACTTTTAATATCAAGAAGAATTCCACACACATTAGTGGAACGGTAAGAATCCAGTCCACATAACGGAAAAAGGTTGGAGATTCCATGTTTGTAGCCCAGTAGTCGCGCATGTACCAATAATGTACTGCGGCGATAAAAGTAATCAATCCTGAAACCAGAATCGAGGTTCTCCATTTCCTGTCATAACTGTTCATAGACAAGAAAAAGAAGGCAGAAGCTGCCATCATAGCCATACACCCGACAAAAAAGGTGAAGCCTACATAATCATCTGTAGCTATCTTTGCTACTAGAGATACGGATGCAAGAAAATTTTCCATAAAGAATTTATTAGTTAATTTTGTTTAAGTAAAAATACTAAGTATTAAACAATAACATATTTAATTATATGTTAAAAAAGATAAATAAATGGATGAAAAGGGAGGGTACTTCGGAAGATTGAACAGCGTGATGCTTGTGGCCACATTCTTTTCGCTTTGGTTGGCCGTCTACCTGGAAAACAGGGTGGAGGATACCCTGGCTTATGTCATGATCCTTTCCTTTGGGATTCTGCATGGCGCAAACGATATCAAGTTGATCCAGGCTACAGCTGAAAACGAGGACAAATCTCCTGTTTATCTGAGAATATTAATATACTATGTAGTCTTTGTAGTGGGCATTGCAGGATTGTTCTACCTAATGCCGTTGGTCTCCCTGAGTTTGTTTATACTTTTTAGCGCATACCACTTTGGCGAGCAGCATTGGGCGTTGAAAATTGAAGGCAGGACCTGGCCAGAGGTGCTATTCTTTACCTTCTATGGATTCTTTGTGCTCTTCCTCTTATTTACCGCTCATGGGGAGGAAGTGAGCTCGATAATTTATAATATCAGCGGAATTCAATTTGATCAGCAGGTTTATCCATATGGCTTAATGCTGAGTGGAATATTTATTGTTTTATTATATGCCAAAATAATTAAACAAATAGATTCTGAAATTATACTCCAATTATTCTATATTTCGGTCTTCTTCATCGTTTTTAATACGGCATCACTTCTTTGGGCCTTTGCGATCTATTTTATCATTTGGCATTCAGTCCCCTCGCTTTCTGATCAGATAATGTACCTCTATGGAACATTTAACCGATCAAATTTCCTAAAGTATCTCAAGTCTTCAGCAGTCTATTGGGGGATTGCAGTACTTTCCCTGGTACTATTGTTTTATTTCGTCGACCATACTCATACCGGTTTTCTGCCATTTTTATTCTCCTTTTTGGCCGCCATTACCTTTCCTCATGTGTTTGTCATTCGAAAGTTGAAGAAGAATTAAAACCGAATCCTAAAACTAAGATTAGGAGTAAAACCTAGCGAGATACTTTCAATTCTTTCTATTTCCAATTGGTTGTTGAGTCGGTAGTAAACATTCAAAATATTTTCTTTACTGAATATATTGAGTAAAGAAAGTCCAGCAGTAGCTTTTATCCTCGGACTGAGGTTGAAACTATACAGGGCCGAGGCATCGGCCCGCAAATAATCTGGTAAACGGCTTGAATTAGGTGGTTGGTATACTATAGTGGCGGGTAGGGTGCTATTATCAATCCCATCCGGATCGGGTAAAGGCTCCGTAAAGGGTTTTCCCGTTCTGTAATTAAAGCCCAGGCCTAGTTTTAAATTGCCATAAGTATAGGTGCCACCAAGGGTTAACGTATGACGGATATCCAGGTTGTTGGGAAAAGTGGGGGGAATAATGTCTTCGAAAGTATAATCATTTAAATTATAGGCGTAACTCAACCATGTGCTAAAGTTGTTGGTTTTATGATTGATCAGGAATTCCAGTCCTTTTATATCGTAATTTCCGATCTCCCCGTTGAATTGATTCTGATTCTGAAAACCCTGAGTGGAGGTGCTGATGCCATCAACCCATTTGTAAAAGCCTTCAAGGCTCAGAAACCAATTTCGCTTATCATAACTCAATCCCAAGGACCCTTGTTTGCTTCTGGTGATAGGTAGTGTATCTTCATCGGAAAGGATCCATCTTCGTTTCTCAATCCCCAGGAAATTTTGTTCCAGGTCTATTATCTGATTGGTAACCTGGTTTTTGAATTCGCCCAGTGCCTCGAAAGTAAAGCCGGGAGCTAACTGGTAACTTAAATTCATTCGGGGCTCTAAAATGATCTCCTCAAAAGTATCCAGGTTTTCAAGATAGTTGAATCGACCGCCAAGTCGCAGCCTTAATTTATTATTTGCTGAGACATACCCGATTTCCGAAAAGGCCGAGTGGCTCCTGATCACCCCTTTGATATCACTTTGGAAGGGAGGTTGCGATACTTCGGTAAAATTGGTAACGCCCACCTCACTGAACTGGTAACCGTTGTACCAATGTAGTCCTTGTAGTAAGAGCAGGTCTGTGTTAAGCTTTACCGAGGTCTCCAATACTTCGTTTACCTGATCAAGAACTTGCTGGCCAAAGGCCGTTATGTTACGCGAATCGAGATTATATCTTGTATAATAGGCATTTAACGAGGTTGAAAAATTATCCATCCATTTGGCGTTCCACCGGCCCCCAAAAGACAGATTGGCCTGGTCCAGTGAACTCTCGTTAATTTGGGAATTGTCTTGGTTTACCTCGGTATAATCCAAACGATTGTTGATGTTGATAAAGCTCAGGCGAAATTGGTGTTCATCGTTAAGATCATAGAGTAATTTTGCGGTAAAGTCATAGAAATAGAAATTTTCGTCCTGTCTTATTCTGTCATTACTACTGCTATTCGACACTTTTATCTGCGTATCCTGGAAGGCCCGTTCAGAAAATACTCTGTAGGTTGGGGTGTTGAAAAAATCGGTGGTCGATCGCCGGCCAGAAACCTGTAAGGCTAAGCGATCGGTTATGGGGATTTGTCCGTAAATATCCCCGCTGATAAGGTTAAACCCCGCGCCTCCGTTAAATCGAGAATCGATCTCATCCTTGGTTTCCATAATAATCACCCCGCTCACCCCGTCGCCATACTGGGCACTCGTGCCATTCTTTATAATAGAGACCTTATCGGTGAGGTAGGGGTTAAAAGCTGAAATAAGACCAAAAAAATGACCGGATTGATACATTTTTATGCCATCCCATAGAATCAGGTTCTGATCGTTGGTACCTCCCCTGATATTGATGTCTGATACCGTTTCATCTATGCTCTTTATTCCTGGCAAAGCTTGTACCGTTTGCAAGACATCTGGTTCGATCAAACCCGGCAGGATCCCGAATTCGGACGAGTTGATCTGTATACTGCCGTCTGTTTGCTTAGAGATACCGGTGGTCAGGAATTTATAGATCACAACCTCCTCTAATTCCTGATAGCTTACCGCCATCAACAATGTGGCACAAGATTCAGAACTTACAATATCCTCAGCGGTGATATATTTCGTTTTATATCCGATATGCCGGATACGGACCACAGCCTTCCTTGGGATCCGGTTTAGACTAAACTGGCCTTTGGCGTTTGTAACGGTCGTAATACTGCTGCCCAGGACCTCGATACTGGCCCCACCAAGGGTATTATCCTCAAAATTATCCAGAATTTGGGCACAGATATCCACCAGTACACTTTTTGTGAGCGTATAATAGCGGTCACTTAATTTTTTGATGATCAGCTGGGTTTGATTCTCAAGCGCTATGAGAATTTTTTCCAGCCCGGTTTCCTGTGGTATTTTTATGGTCAGGGATTCCAGATCCTCGTCCAGATAGGAGAACTTTACATCATATTGAGTCTGGAGTTCCTGAATATAGGTAACGAGCGATATCGGGTCATCAGTACCCTCGTCTTGTCCCCAGCATGTGTAGATAACAGAGAAAAAGAAAATCGATAAAAGTACAACACTGTTAAGGAGTTTCCTCGGCATAGAATAGCACTTGATTCCCCTTTAATTTAACTTTAATTTGATAAGGGGCACTAATACTTTCTAACGCCAAATTTAGGTTTGTGTTGCTAAAAGTACCTGTAAATAATTGTACAGTGTCGATACCTTGAGTTGAGACTTCTATATCGTACTGTCTTTCCAGTTCATTCAAAACGAATTTAAACGGTATACTCTTGAATGAACTTTCATCATTAACCCAGGAGGGTGATTGATTTTTCGCAACCTCATCTTCGACTATGGTGCCGTTGAAGATCACAATGGAACTTCCGGCTGGGAGTTGAGTTTCAACTTCATTGTAGCTCACACTAACCAGGCCTTCATAACAGCTGACTTCGAAAAAGCCATCTCTATGTTCCACATTGAACTGAGTCCCCAGAACGGTGACCGTACCGGCCGCTGTAGCTACGGTAAATTTCTTGCCTTTGGCCACTTTAAAGAAGGCCTCACCTTCTAAAACGATGTTTCTTTGCTGATCCCACTTCTTTTTGCTATAACTGATCTCTGAGCCAGCATTGAGGATTACCTCTGAGGCATCGGGTAGTATTACAGTTTCACGCTGAGCGTATTGGGTAGAAATCGTTTCATTTAACGAATTAAAATAGAAATAGGAGATGACAAATAGCACTGAGACGGCCGCGGCAATACGCAGCATCTTTTGGAAGGGTCGCATTCTGATGACTTTTGTATCGTCAGTAGTGCTGCGCTCATGGAAATCTTTCCAGGCCATATCCAGGTCGAACTCAGGCGCCTCCAATTGATCGGAAGCCGCCAAGATCCTCTGGTAAGAAGCATACTCCTCGGAGCTCTTAAACTCCTTGAGTTCTTCCTCCGAGAGCTCGTTGTTCAACCATTTTGCCAAATAATTCTCTTGCATGATTTCCAGCTTTACACTCCTATAACAACTATATGAATAAAAACCCTACTTAAAAGTTGAAAGTTGATCAATACAACCGGCCTTTGCGATCTATATTCCACTTTCATTTTCCACCTTCCAATCTCCAATCTCCAATCTCCAATCTCCAATTTCAATTTTCCTCTTTCCATTTTCCACAAACCTATATCCCATCGATCTGCGCTCTCAATGCTTTTAGCGCCAAATGCATCCGTTTTTCAATGGCTTTTACGCTTACCCCTTCCATTTCTGCAATTTCAGCATATTTTTTACCGTCGATCCTATTGAGAAGAAAAGTGGTTCTTTGGTTTTCGGGCAGGCTATCTAGGGCTCGATCGAGTTTTTCCTTATACTCTTTTTCCTCCATTAAAAACTCGGGAGACTCATATGAGGTGTTCTTTTGTCTTCCCGCGTATTTCAGCCGTACCTTTTCGGCCTTGATAACGTTGAGATACAAATTATTGGCCACGGTATATACATAGGATTTGGCCTTGTCCGGACTCACCTTGGCGCAGTTCTCCCAGAGCTTTACAAATGCCTCTTGTACAGCATCATAGGCCTTCTCCTGATTTCCAAACTTATAATATATATAATTGTATACCGTTTTAGAATGAGTGCGGAAGAGGTTACTAAATACAGCTTCTTCACAAACGTTATCCATATTGATTTGTTCAGGTCCTCCGATGCATTCAAAGATATCTGAAAAAAATTAAAATCGGAGTAGGGTATTCCAAAAGATAATTGTTTAAAAGGTGTACGAACAAGAAAATTCCAAATCGTTATGAAAAAGTTTTTTAAGTATTCCGTGTACAACACGCTACTTATTTTGGCACTTACCCTGACTTCCTGCCAGGAAGAATTTGAACCCTTACCACAAGCAGACGAGCAGCAGACCATAATGGCGAACTCCTCGACTGCCAAATTGGTCGAAAATACCGTTTCCAGAGACGGTTCATTCGATAATATTGTGGATGGAGCTAGCTGTTTTGATATTCGTTTTCCTTACACCGTAAGGGTAAATGGTGTTGAACTAACTATTGAATCTGTAGAAGGACTTCAACTCATCGAGGATATCTTTGACGAGATAGAGGATGATGAGGACCTTCTCGAAATTATTTTCCCTGTTACTATTAAACTCGCCGATTATACCGAGGTGACCCTGACTAATCTGGAAGAACTTCGGGCACTGGCCGAAGAGTGTATAGAAGGAGGCGATGATGATGATATTGAGTGTATCGATTTCAAGTATCCGATTACGCTATATACTTTCGACATTAATGAGGTACGGACCGGAACTGTTGTTGTGGAAAGCGATGAAGATCTAAGAAAGTTCTTTGCCGGCCTGGAAGAGGACGATTTGATCAGTATCGATTTTCCGGTTACCCTCGTTAACTATGATGGTATGGAGTTTATTGTCGATAGCAATGCAGAGCTGGCCAATGCCATAGAAAGGGCCAAAGATGTTTGTGACGAAGATGATGATAATGACTATAATGACGATGACTTCCCCGACGACCGTCTGGACATCTGTTTAACCGCTTGCCCATGGTTGGTTAAAGAAGTGGAGCGAGATTCGCAAAACCTTACAGACCAGTATTTCGAATATCTGATGAATTTCTCAAAAGACGGATCGGTAACCGTTAAGGATCGAAATGGAAATATTATTAATGGTGAGTGGAGTACCAGACATACCGATCAGGGAACTAAACTTACATTGGAATTCGACGTCCTAGTGGATTTCACTCTAGAATGGTTCGTTTACGAAGTAGGACCACATACCATCAAATTATATAGCGAAGGTGGAAACCGAATCATTATGAAGCAGGTATGTGTAGATGATGAGGCAGGTCCTGATACCCTGAGAGAGATCCTTAGAGAATGCAGCTGGATCATTAAAAAAGTATTCAACCAAGGTGAAGAGATCGAACGTCTGATCGGTTATGAGTTTAATTTCCTCGCAGAAGGTGTTGTAACCCTGAGCAGTGGTGATATCGTTTACCAGGGAAGCTGGGAGATCGTAGTAAATGATGAAGGCCGACTCGTAATGGCCATTACCATGGGCGAAGAGCCGGGTGTAAGCTTCGAATGGCCCTTGAGAGAAATGACCAATAAGCGGCTGAAATTTGAGATCGAAGAGATCGGTTATGAGCTCGTGTTGCAACGCGTTTGCGAAAACGACCAGGATGGCGATGTCATGGAGATCCGGAATATACTCTTCGGTGGAAACTGGATGGTTGCCCTATTCGAAAAAGGCGATATGAATATTACCCAGGAATTTACCGGATATTCTTTCGACTTTGAGCCTGAGCATATCATTGGAGCTACTTTAGGAGATACAGGTCCTACGCAGCTTGGTATGTGGAGAGTGATCCGCAACAGTGAAGGGAAGCTTAAAGTCTACCTGAACTTTGGAGACGGTGCACCCCTGGGTGAACTCACAGATGACTGGGACTTTGTCTCTATCACAGAAGGCCGCCTGGAGCTGAAAAGTGTTCGCGAGGACAATGCCAGCGGAGAAGCCTATATCGAGACATTGGTCTTTGAGAAATTATAATAGGTAAATATCGCCCTTGAGAGGGCACACAGAATACCTTATTTGCCCCCAATTTTGCAGGAAAGGGTAGCTTCGGAAAGAAGTTGCCCTTTTTCTTTTTATAATTCGTCCCTGCTTTTTCCACGATCCGGCCTATATTATTAAATTTGCAATTCGCGTTAAACCACATAAGATTATGTTCGATAATTTAAGCGATAAGCTCGATAAGGCACTACATGTCCTGAAAGGACACGGACAGATTACGGAGATCAATGTCGCTGAGACAACCAAAGAGGTCCGTCGGGCGTTGCTCGATGCGGATGTAAACTTCAAGATCGCCAAAGAATTTACCAACAGCGTGCGTGAAAAGGCATTAGGACAAAATGTACTGACCGCGTTAAAGCCAGGCCAGCTGATGGTCAAAATCGTAAAAGATGAGCTTACTGAACTTATGGGTGGTGATTCGGAAGGGATCAACCTTTCGGGCCAGCCCACGGTGATACTGATGTCGGGTCTGCAAGGGTCCGGTAAAACTACTTTTTCGGGCAAACTTGCTAACTATCTGAAGAAAAAGAAAAGTAAAAATCCACTGCTGGTTGCCTGTGACGTTTACAGACCGGCAGCGATAGATCAGTTGCATATCGTCGGTGAACAAATCGGAGTTGACGTTTTTTCAGACAAAGAAAATTCAGACCCGGTAAGCCTGGCAAAAGCTGGTGTACAACATGCCAGGGAAAACGGTTTTAATACAGTGATCATCGATACCGCAGGCCGATTGGCGGTAGACGAGCAAATGATGACGGAGATCGCAAATATTCGAGATGCAGTATCCCCAGAGGAAACCCTCTTTGTGGTTGATGCCATGACCGGCCAGGATGCCGTAAACACGGCTAAGGCTTTCAATGATGTACTGAATTTTGACGGTGTTATTCTGACCAAACTCGATGGAGATACCAGGGGCGGAGCAGCCATTTCTATCAAATCAGTAGTGAATAAGCCCATCAAATTCATCGGAACCGGTGAAAAAATGGATGCTATCGACGTTTTTTATCCTGAGCGGATGGCCGAAAGAATTTTGGGCATGGGCGATGTGGTGTCACTGGTGGAACGGGCGCAGGAGCAGTACGACGAGGAAGAAGCCCGGAGAATTCAGAAAAAGATTGCCAAGAATAGATTTGGTTTCGATGATTTCCTGAAACAAATTCAGCAGATCAAGAAGATGGGTAATATGAAGGACCTGATGGGTATGATCCCGGGTGCGGGAAAAGCGCTGAAAGGTCTCGATATCCCTGACGACGCCTTTAAACATGTAGAAGCGATTATACACTCCATGACACCCGAAGAACGCGCCGATCCGGCTAAACTGAATGCCAGTCGAAAAAAACGGATTGCAAAAGGGAGTGGCCGAAGTATTCAGGAAGTGAATCAATTGCTCAAACAGTTCAACCAGATGAGTAAAATGATGAAAATGATGCAGGGGGGCGGCGGTAAAAAGATGATGCAAATGATGCAGAATATGCGATAGAGACGCGGTGTTTTGAGTTTGCAGTTTCGTGTTTTAAGTTGCTCTGATTATGACGACAGTAAAAACTTTGAAGAGCTCGAAATTTGGAGGTTGGCCAGGGAAATTAACATCGAAATTCACACCCTTTTAAAGAAATGTGTGGACGACGAAAATTTGAGTAAGCAAATAAATCGATCAGCTGGTTCAATAATGGATAATATTGCTGAAGGTTTCGAAAGAAGCAGGAGTAAGGAATTCATACACTTTTTAAGCATAGCAAAAGCTTTATGGGCTGAGTTAAGATCCCAATTATACAGGGCGTTGGATAGAATTTTTATAAATCAAAAAATCTTTAAAGAAATTGCTCAAAGAACAAAAACAGTAAATCAAAAGATCGGTAAGCTGATGAGTTATCTATCAACATCTGATTATTCCGGAACCAAGTTTAGAAGAGCAAAACCCAAAACCCGAAATCCAAAACCCGAAACCCAAAACCCGAAACCCGAAATCCAATGACCATTTTAGACGGAAAAAAGCTTTCCAATCAAATAAAAGAAGAAATAGCTGCTGAAGTGGCATCCATTAAAGAAAGGGGTGAGAAAGTTCCCCATCTTGCAGCGGTACTTGTGGGTAACGACGGGGCAAGCCTGACCTATGTAGGCAGTAAGGTGCGTTCATGCGAGCGAATCGGTTTTAAGTCTACCCTGAAACATTTACCGGAAGAAACCACCGAAGATGAACTGCTGACCGTTGTAAGTCAACTCAATGATGATCCTGATATTGACGGATATATAGTTCAACTTCCGCTGCCCAAGCATATCGACGAAGAAAAAGTTTTACTGGCGGTACACCCCGATAAGGATGTAGACGGTTTTCATCCTGCTAATTTTGGTAAAATGGCCCTTGATATGGAAACCTTCATACCTGCTACCCCCTATGGTATTATGGAGATGCTCAGGCGTTATGAGGTAGAGACGGAAGGCAAACATGCGGTGGTGATTGGCAGGAGCCATATAGTTGGGAGGCCGATCAGTATCCTTTTGAGCAGAAAGGGAAAGCCCGGGAATGCCACTGTTACCCTATGTCATAGCCGAACCAAGGATATAAAGGCCATTACCAGAGAAGCTGATATCATCGTATCAGCCCTGGGCATACCTCATTTTCTCAAAGCAGATATGGTTAAAGATGGCGCAGTGATCATAGATGTCGGGATTACCCGTGTTCCTGATCCGGGCAGAGAACGGGGTTATTATATCACAGGTGATGTCGATTTTAAGGCGGTAAGCCAAAAAGCCTCTTATATCACACCGGTACCCGGTGGCGTTGGCCCGATGACCATTGCTATGCTGCTTAAAAACACGCTTTTGGCAAGGGAACGACACTCAGGAAGATAGTGACTATACCTAGAAAAAATGTTACAGTTGCGAGGCTGTGACCGATTCGGTGGTATCGCCAGGAGATACCACATCGAGATCATTACCTCCTTCGTCGTTGGTACAGCTACCCATATAAACAAAGCCGCAGAGGCATAGGGCAATTAGCAGGATCCTTTTCATAACTTCATGTATGCAGGTATTCATTACCTAGTTACTATACATAGATAACGTATAATTGTCCTGATTCTTATTTGCTGCCTTGATGGAAAAATGTACCTTTTCGTCAAAATCAGCACCTATGCGAATATTCATTATTATTCTCTGCCTACCACTTCTTTTGTTGCTTAGTTGTCAGCAACTCCACGAGCTACCTTCGATTTCCATTTCCGCTTCTGAGCAATGGCATGAAGAACCGCTCGATGGCAGATTACTACTGATGTTTGCAGATAACGATGAAATAGAACCGCGTTTCCAGATCAATGCAGGGCTCAATGCCCAGCTTGTTTTCGGTATGAACGTGGAGGATTGGCAAAAAGGCCAGCAACTGGCAGTCGATCCGGAGATATTCGGTTTCCCGTACCCAAGCCTTAAAGATATTCCAGCCGGAGAATACTGGGTACAGGCGTTGTTTCATGTCTATGAGACCTTTAACCTGTCGACCGGGCAAACTGTTAAGCTACCCATGGATAATGGCGAAGGGCAGCAATGGAACAGATCGCCGGGCAATCTTTACAGCAAACCTTTAAAGATTACCATAAAGGACGGCAGTATCCCTATGATGAACATACAGATGGACCAGATCATACCACCGATCGAAGAACCTGAAGATACCGAGTGGATTAAACATATCAGGATTAAATCTGAAAAACTTTCCGAATTCTGGGGTAGGGATATGTATTTGGGCGCGCATATTTTGCTGCCCAAAGGATTCGAGGAACACACCGAAGCAAGGTATCCGCTAATGGTGTTCCACGGGCATTTTCCGTCCGATTTCGGTGGATTTAGAACTATGCCTCCCGATGAGGACCTCGAACCCGAATACTCTGCACGATTTGATGTGGAGGGCTATAATCTGATCCAGCAACAGGAAGCCTATGATTTCTACAAAAGGTGGACCTCTCCCGAATATCCACGCTTTCTGATCATAGAAATTCAGCACCCAACACCCTATTACGACGACTCTTACGCGGTGAACTCTGCCAGTCAGGGGCCTTATGGGGACGCGATCACTTATGAGTTGATCCCACATATTGAAAAGCAATTCAGAGGTATTGGAGAGGGTTGGTCGCGTTTCTTATACGGAGGTTCTACCGGTGGTTGGGAAGCGCTCGCAGTACAGGTTAAATACCCTGAGGAATATAACGGCTGCTTTGCTGCATGCCCCGATCCGATCGATTTCAGCGCATATTGCCTGACCAATATCTATGAGGATAAAAACGCCTACTATTACGATAGTGCCCATAAAAATCTTGAAGTACCAGCCCACAGGGATTATCTGGGGCAAGTACAGACTACGGTGAAGGATTATAATCACCTGGAGCTGGCCCTGGGGGATAAATCTCGTTCCGGACAGCAATGGGATATTTGGGAGGCTACCTACTCCCCTCAAGGGGAAGACGGTTATCCAGTACGAATTTGGGATAAGCAAACCGGCGTGATCGATCCTGCGGTGGCAGAATATTGGAAGGAGAACTATGATTTGAAGCATATTTTGGAGCGCGACTGGGACAAGTTGGGGGCTCAGTTAAAGGGCAAGATTCATATCTATTGTGGAGATATGGATAATTACTATTTGAACAATGCCGTGTATCGGATGGAGGAATTTCTGGAAAATACCACCGATCCCTATTACGACGGAGAGGTCTTATATGGTGACCGTGCGGAACATTGTTGGAATGGAGATCCTGAATTGCCAAATCATTTATCCAGATTAAGGTATAACAGTATGTATGTGCCTAAAATTATGGAACGGATCGTTAAAAGCGCACCTCAGGGCGCCGATCTTGAGAGTTGGATCTATCCGTGATCCTTTTCTCGTATCGAGTCTTAGATATTAATCGCTAAAGCAAGAAGAGTGTAGACTAATTGGAAATGAACAGATCTCTGAATTTAAAAAGCAGCTGGATTCTCATTGCTGTTTTAGCTGTTATTAAGTTATTGATCCATCTTTTCACCTTTGATAATTTTGAGCTACACCGAGATGCATATCTCTATTATGCTCAAAGTGAACATCTCGACCTGGGATTTATCGCCGTGCCACCATTTACAGCCCTTGTAGGCAAAATAGCCACTCTGCTATTTGGTAATACTGTATTCGGGCTCCGATTTTTTCCTGCGCTGATCGGCGCGGTCAATGTGATCATCATCGGTAAATTTGTGAGCGATCTGGGGGGAAAGAAAATCGCTATTATCCTTGCCAGCCTGGCATATATTTTATCACCGGCTTTTCTTCATGTCAATGCATTGTTTCAACCGGTATGTTTTAATCACTTTTTTTGGCTACTGTCTTGCTATCTGTTCTATAAAATGATCGATGGAAACAATCCGAAAATTTGGCTATGGATAGCATTGGTATTCGCATTGGCCTTTTTGAACAAGTATTCTATCGTTTTCCTTTATGCAGCTTTTGGTATAGCTATTTTACTATCGCCCTACAGGCAACTCTGTTTTAGCCGTTACTTGGCTATGGCTATTTTATTGGCTTTACTATTGATAAGCCCCAATATCTACTGGCAATACGATAACAGTTGGCCGGTATTGCAACACATGAACGAACTCAGACGCACTCAACTCGTTCATGTACGCCCGATTGATTTCATACTGGATCAATTTCTGATGAATGCTCATGCGCTTTTGTTATGGCCTGCAGCTCTTGTGATCCTTCTATTTTTTAGGAAAGAACAACGATTCCGCATTTTCGGCTTGACCTATTTGTTGGTATTTTTTCTATTGCTGGCAGGAAGTGGAAAATCGTATTACACACTTGGCATTTATCCGCTACTATTCGTTTTTGGTGCTTACTTTATGGAGAAATATGTGAAGCGTCATCTAAATCTCCTTTTTGTTTTCTTTCTGATCCTTATGGGAGTTGGATTATATGGCTCACTCTCTTTCGATGGTATCCCTTTAAATACTTTCGAAGAAGTAAAAAAGGAAGGGGCTTTTCGATGGGAGGATGGCAAATATTATGATATTCCACAAGACATGGCCGATATGACTGGCTGGAAAGAAATTGGTGAATCGGTAAAAAAAATTTACCTCAGTTTAGGAGAAGAGAATAAAGGCAATTGTGAAATTTATACATACCATTATGGACAGGCAGGTGCAATTATGTTCTATGGAAAAGACGTTGCAATACCACAGCCCATAGCGCCTACTGGTAGCTTTGTATTCTGGTCTCCCGATGTAATTACCAAAGACCATGTAATCTATGTACATTCAGATTTGGGAAATAATACAAAACCCGATAGTTTATTGCCCACTTTATTTGAGAATGTTACCCTGAAGAAAGTTATTAAAAACAGTTATTTTCGTGAGAACGGAACCCGAATCTACCTCTGTAAGTATCCCAATGAAGCCTGCAAATCTGCTTATAAATCAATAATTGGAGAACTAAAGGATCGGTATAAGAAATAGTAAAACAACTTCATTTAAGAAACCGATATGATTGGCTAAAAGGAGCTGGTAAAATAAATCAGATCAAGAACATTACAGTAAGAGGAAAAGGCCTATCGAGTTAAATGTATATAGATGAATCTAAAAAAAATTGCCTTACAAGTACTGGTCGCCATTGTCCTTTACGTGTCTATTTCGTTGATACTGGAGAAGGATTACAATCAGGAAATCCTATATCGAGAAATACTTGAGGGATTGGTATTCGGGCTGGTATACGGAATCATAATCTGGCTTAGCGCTCACTGGCGTAAAAAGAAAAAAGGCGGAGATTGAGGCATAAAAAGGCGTTTTAATTCGGAAGGAGATTACAAAAGTGACCTTTAAGAGCAATGAGAAGTTTTGTGTGTATTCTAAGTATCCCAAAATATGATTACAAAGTCGGAACAAGCTAAACTTAGAAGTCGGTTATTCAGACATCTGGATGGATTGGTTACAGCGCCAACAGCTTACGAACTGCACAAAAATGGCGTATGGGATCATATGGTAAAACAGGATTATTGTTCTCTAAACAACTTATCCACTGATTTTAAGGCAAATGAAGGTTATCTCAATGTGGCATTGCGCATCCTATGTTCCCAGGGATGGTGTACCCAAGAGGTGGACAACAGAAACGACACGATTTATTTCTCTGTCACTCAAAAAGGGCTATATGCCAAGGAATATGCCCTTCTTTACAAGGAGGCCGTCGAACTGTTGCGCCTGAGCGCCAAATATCATCCCAGAAAATTCGAAAAAACACCATTCAAAAAACTCCAGCAGTTATTCTCTCATTTCCAATCCGAATTCAATACTGTACCATCCAAAGATCCAGAAGAGGAAGTCGTGCGTCAGCAGATACTTGCCCACATAGAAGGAATTATACTCGGCCCTACCATCGTACATTTGGGCATGAGCGGCATGTTTCATAAATATTTTATGGAAACGCGCTTCAGCCCGGATGAGTTTCATGAAGACCCGGAAAGCTTTATCGGTCTATTGGATATATTCGTTCATTTCGATTGGTTTATCAAAAAAGGAAAGACCTATCAATTTACCGAAAAGGGCCTTTTTTATGCCAAAAGGGCAAGTGCCTATGGGGTAACAGTCTCCTATCTGCCAACACTTAGAAATCTTGATAAACTTATATTCGGTAATCCATTGCTCTTGCGAAATCAGGGTAAAGAAGCAAATGAGGTCCATGTAGACCGGGCTATGAACGTCTGGGGTAGTGGAGGTGCCCATGCCGCTTATTTTAAGGTGGTCGATAATATTATCGTTGATATCTTCAACCAGCCTATCGATCAACAGCCTAAGGGTATTCTCGATATGGGTTGTGGTAATGGTGCATTCCTGGAACATCTTTTTAATGTAATCGAAAAAAGAACGCTCAGGGGCGAATTCCTCGAAGAATATCCATTGGTACTAGTTGGGGTAGATTACAACGAAACCGCCCTGAAAATAACCCGCGCCAATCTTGTCAAGGCCGATATTTGGGCAAAAGTAATTTGGGGCGACATCGGACGGCCACATGATCTGGCCGAAACCTTAAAAGAGGCTTATAATGTGAACCTGGGAGAGTTGTTAAACGTGAGAACATTTCTCGATCATAATCGGGTCTGGAAACCACCGATTGATCCACATCCAAATCGGTTTGGTGAATCCACAGGAGCCTTCGCTTTCAAAGGTTCGCGGATCAACAACAATCTGGTGGAAGATTCATTAAAGGAACATTTTGAGAATTGGTTCCCCTACGTCAAAAAATTTGGTTTACTGGTTATCGAATTACATACCTTATCACCTGATTTGGCTGCGCAAAACCTCGGTCGTACTCCGGCGACGGCCTACGATGCCACACATGGTTACTCCGATCAGTATATTGTCGAGATTCCGGTTTTCATGAAAGTCTTAAAAGAAGCAGGTCTTCAACCCGTTCAGAAATATTCAAAAATCTTCCCGGACAGCGAGCTAGCAACGGTTACCGTCAACCTGGTCCGCGCCTGAATCATTACTTGGCAAACAACTGTTCTATATCTTTAAAAGCTTTAAACTCAAGGGCATTGCCGGCCGGATCTTTAAAAAACATGGTAGCCTGCTCACCAACCTGTCCTTCAAAACGGATATAAGGTTCGATGATAAAATCGACCCCCTTTTGACGTACATGATCTGCAAATTTTTGGAAGTCTTCCCATGGAAGTACCACTCCGTAATGTGGTACAGGAACCTGCTTGCCATCCACAGGATTGGCATGCTGACCTTCTTCAGATTTAGGTTTGTAGTGAATTACCAGTTGATGGCCAAAAAAGTTGAAATCGACCCAATGGTCGCTGCTCCTTCCTTCTTCACAATTTAGAACTTCCCGGTAAAAATCCCTGCATTCAGCCAGATTGTGAACAGGAATAGCGATATGAAATGGACTTAGAATCATGGATTAAAAGTACACCTATTCTAAGACTTTAAAAAATCAACAATCTGCTGATTAACCTCCTCTTGATAAAGGGAATGCCCAAGTCCTCGTGTTAGTATTAACCGGCTGTTCTTCCAATTGGCATGGACGCGCAGGGAAGCCGAAACCGGAGCTACCATATCCAGTTCATCGTGAATGAGCAAGCCTTTTAGGCTCAGGTTTGAGGCAAATTTCGACGTCGAGAAGTCCTCGAATCCGAATCCGAAGTGGTTTTGTAGATAGTTGTTGAGCGCGCCGTAGACCCGGTTGTTGAATTGCAGCATACTTTGGTAATGTGCCATGATCTCAATGAGCTCGGAAGGGGAACCAATAGCGACCAATTTTTCTACAGGGCTTGTACCATACTGATATTGATGAAAAATTGCAGTTGTGCCACCTACCGAATGGCCAACGATAAATTGGGGTTTAAACTCTTTTATGATGTGATCGGCACATTCTGCATATAACGGCACATTAAAGATTTTACCTGTTGATCCACCGTGAGCAGGTGCGTCGAAGGCCAGAATATTGAAATCTGCCTCCCTTAGGTACGTTATAAGACTCTTCCATCGAAAGCTGTTGCTTTCCCAGCCGTGTAAAAGCAATATGGTTTCCCGCTTACCAGGCCAATAATAGGTCTGAAGTTGCATCCCACCAACCTCTATTGACTTATGCTTTGCAGTATCTAAAAAA
This sequence comes from Robiginitalea sp., assembly GCA_024638915.1. Taxonomy (GTDB): domain Bacteria; phylum Bacteroidota; class Bacteroidia; order Flavobacteriales; family Flavobacteriaceae; genus JAHEJJ01. Next base: position 9,622 of record JAHEJJ010000004.1, on the reverse strand, counting down.
TTCTGTTGAATCCCAAGAACCTTTCCTTTTCGGGGGGTACAGAAGAAGGTGAAAGCTTTTTGAGCTGCAAGCTTTTTAGAAAAGAGCGCCAGGAAATTAAAATAGGTTCCATAGAGTAATGGAATAAATTTCTCAAGGATTTTTTTCATCAGCAATTAAGCAAGATAAGATTTTGATAGGGCATGTAAAGAGGCCGAACTCATTGCCAGCCGACCATCAAATATTTTATCGCAGCCTGTCCTGGAATTTCAACCTTTTCAATGGGCCTGTTTTTGGTATACCTGAGATGTGCAGGTAGTTCTTTTTTATCGATGGTGAAGTAGATATCGCTATCCTCAAGAAGTACAACAATATTGTTCATAGAGGTGATGATCTTTTCGATCTTATAATTCTTTTCAATATCTGCAAAAGTGCTCTTAAGGCCGATTCCCTTTGCGGTTTTGAACCTTGGGTCTGCCACCAGAATATGGCCAACGCGCGCTATACTATCGGAATTTGAGGTCAGTGTTAGCAAGTGTTTCCCTCCTTTTTCAAAGACCTTTAGCTTTCGCCCTCCCTGACCGAAGGAAATCTGCAGGCTATCAGAAACCAGGGAATCTGTGCTATACATATTCTCGATTTCAGCCATCGTGGTATTTCTGGTGAGCAATCCCACCTGGTCTGAACCGATTAAAAAATAAATGTTTTCCTCCTTTGCGCAATTCAGCATTAAAAGGCCGGAAACGATGATCAAAATCCAGGATTCTTTAATAGTCATGGTTTAGCGCATTACTTTTTTAAGGATTCCCAGTACCCCCCTGATAAATGTGGCACTGGTGAGTACTTTCACGACGGGATCCTGGCGGCTGCTACGCCGTCTTCGGGTACTGGTACTCCTCGTCGTGCTGTTGCGTTCTCGTTCTTTATCTTTTTCAGCTTCCTTTTCGGCTTTTTCGATCTTCTCATTTAGCATTTCATAGGCACTTTCCCTATCGATTTCTTCATTATATTTTTCCATTAATGAAGAGCTTCGAATCAAATTCTTTAATTCTGAAGCCGAAAGAATATCCATCCGGCTCATGGGTGCACGCAGCATGGTGGCCGCTAAAGGGGTAGGACGCCCTTTTTCATCGAGAGCCGTGATGAGGGCTTCTCCTATACCAAGAGACGTGAGTACCTCCTTGGTATTGTAATATTCCGAGATCGGGTAGTTCTCGGCTGTTAGTTTGATGGCTTTCCGGTCCCTGGCGGTAAATGCGCGAAGAGCATGCTGCACTTTTAGTCCTAGCTGAGACAAAACAGCAGGTGGAACGTCGGTTGGATTTTGGGTTACAAAATAAAGGCCAATCCCCTTGGAACGGATCAGTTTTACGATATTCTCGATCTGATCCAATAAAGCCCCTGAGGCTTCTTTGAAAATGAGATGCGCTTCATCGATAAAAAATATAAGCTCGGGCCGATCACTGTCTCCCTGCTCTGGAAAGGTCGAGTAGATCTCAGCGAGTAAACTGAGCATAAAAGTTGAAAATAGCTTTGGTCTGTCCTGTATATCGGTTAGTCTGATAATATTGATATAACCCCTTCCGTTTTCATCTATCCGTGTGAGATCATCAACGTCGAACGACTTCTCCCCGAAAAACAACTCTGCACCCTGTTGCTCGAGTTCAATGATCTTGCGTAATATGGTACCGGTCGAACTGGTGGAGATCCGGCCATATTCCTTGGAAAACTCCTCTTTTCCTTCGCCCGTGGCATATTGTAACACTTTTTTCAAGTCTTTAAGGTCCAGAAGCGGTAGTTTATGATCATCACAATATTTGAATACCACGGCGAGGATACCTTCCTGTGTATCGCTTAGATCAAGAATTCTAGAAAGGAGTATAGGGCCGAATTCGGACACTGTAGCCCTTAATTTTACACCATCCTGTTCCGATAATGAAAGGATCTCAACAGGAAAACTCTTTGATTCGAAGGGGAGGCCTATCTTCTCATGGCGTTCATCGATCTTCGGATGGCCCGGGCTGGGTTGTGCAAGTCCGCTGAGGTCCCCCTTGAGATCCATCAACAGGACCGGGATTCCTTTATCCGATAAATTTTCGGCAATAACTTGTAACGATTTGGTTTTTCCGGTACCAGTCGCTCCAGCGATCAAGCCGTGACGGTTCAATGTTTTTAAAGGCACTTTTACATGGGCCCCTGTGATGGTTTCTCCCTCGAGCATAGCCGCTCCCATTGTTATAAAATCGCCCTTGAAGCTGTATCCATTCTCAATATGTGTATAGAATTCATCGCGCTTGGCCATCCCTGAAATTTTTGTTAAAAATAGGGTAATTTAAGGCAACATCAAACCCCTGACCGCCATCCTTTAACTATGACCTATTCAATGTAAGAAAACCCATCGGCTATTGCATTTTTAGGCGATCGTGATATGCAATTTTTTAAGCGAGCACACGCAACTTAAATGTATCTTTGTGCCATGTTAAACGAAGAGGTGCTACTTAAGGTCGACCAAGGTATAATGCTTCCGCTGATGGAAGAGTTTTATACCATTCAGGGAGAGGGATATCACAAAGGGACGGCCGCATATTTTATAAGAATTGGGGGATGTGACGTGGGTTGTCATTGGTGCGATGTCAAGGAAAGCTGGAATGCCGAAATCCATCCTCCTACAGCTATAGACCAAATTGTTAAGAACGCATCGCACTATGCCGATACGGTTGTGGTGACGGGGGGAGAACCTTTAACTTGGGATATGGGTCCGCTTACTTCGGCCCTTAAATCATGTGATTTGAAAACGCATATCGAGACTTCAGGGGCCTACCCCTTAACGGGAGATTGGGATTGGATCTGCCTCTCTCCCAAGAAAAATAAGCTACCGGCAGGCGATATCCATAAGAACGCGGATGAACTAAAAGTCATCGTATATAACAAGCACGATTTTAAATTTGCGGAAGAGCAGGCGGCTAAAGTAGGTGAGACCTGTATTTTATATCTACAACCCGAATGGAGTGTAAGGGAGAGAGTCATCCCCCTAATCGTAGATTATGTGCTGCAAAATCCAAAATGGAAGGTTTCGCTGCAAACCCATAAGTACCTTCATATACCTTGAGAAGCACGCCGAGGATTAAGAATTTAATCAATACTAACGCCCCCCATTCCCCTGAAGATCGAGAATACACTCGGCATCCAGGCTCGGTACGGAAAGACCTCTTGCAGCCCTGCTCTCGAGCATGCCCATAATTCCTCCTCCGAATTGCAGTTCGGCCCTCATCAGGCATCCCTCCACTACACAGTGGTTATTCTCAATTGGATTCCCGTTGCTATCCAATTCCGGATTGCCTTCTTCATCGCGTTGCACATCTTCATGATCATTGACCATGGCTGTGCCAAGATCTACCAGTCCAAACAGATGCCCGAATTCGTGGTTAAGCGTTGCCGATTCCACATCAGCGACACTGATCAGGATGCTTCTGGCCGCTAAATCGCGAACGGTCTGTGCATAAACTACCATAGAAGTGTTGCGGTACACCGATCCGAGTGTAACCAAACCGGAAGCTTCATCATCGCTCTCATCGGGAGAATCTGCGAAGTAAATATATATGGCCAGAGTACTTCCATCATTGTAATTAACACGATTCTCGTCCTCTAGATTAGCAACTTCCTGTATGGTGAGCGACTCCTGATTGGGCGAGGGGAGAGAATTGTATTGAATTTCTATGACCTCTTTAAAAGTCCGTGCTCTCAGGTAATTCTCAAAAGCATCCATCGCTTCCTGGGTGGGACGGAATCCCTCAACGTAGGCGATCTCAATCAAAAGGCTTGTAAAATCAGTGTTCGAAAGGATATCGTTGGCGGAATCTCCCGCGCCAAGTAGGTTGGCCGACTTATTTACAGTACCATCATCGGGTAAGGCATTGTTGTCGTCGTCGGTAGAGCATCCCCATATCCATCCTGATGAAATCAACAGCAATAAAATCCACTTTCTAAACATGTAATGATAAATTTGTTGCAAAATACATTAAATAACGAAAACTCACCTAATCTATTAACAATCAATCGATAACCTGGCTAAATAGTCGTTGTGGCCACCTTCCCTTACAAGTTCGACCACAAAATGTGCCCGATCTGCCACCTTATTTAAGTTTTGATAATCCAGATATAACCAGGGGAACGGGTCACTTTTAATTCCCTGGTATTCGGTAATGAATTGTACTTCACCATAATAGGAAACATTGCCAGGGATCCAGTACCCGCCGTCTTTGTCCTGATCGAACATATAAATAATATCGGAGGAATCGAGCAGTATTTGGCCTCCCGGATTGAGCAGCGACCGAAGTTTTAAAAGAAAAGGTTCTAAATTAGCAAGCGTTTCTGCCATACCAATGCCGTGCATTAACAACAATATGGTGTCGAATTTTGAACCTGCAAAACTCCTTATGTCGCCTAACACCGCATTTTGGATCCCCCTTTGCCTGCACACATTTATTGCTCCCGGAGAAATGTCCAGAGCAGTCACCTCGAGGCCTTTGTTTTGAAGGAAAAAACTATGACTTCCGGCACCGCAACCTACATCGAGCACTTTTCCTTTAGAAAGCCCGAGCGCGATTTGTTCCAAAACGGGCATTTGATCGTAATTACGAAAGAGATAGGGCAACGGTAGCACGTCGGTTTCATCCAATGAAATATGAGTGGTGATATCCTGCTTGTAATTCCCCTGATAATAATCCGTCAATGCCTGCCCGAAAATATCGGTATCTGATAAGTTGTTATTTTGCAACCGTATTGCCCTTTAAAAGTGAACAAAAATACTAATATTAGTGGCTTATAACCGCAACTCGGAATTAAATGGAGGAGGAAATAAGGAAGTTACCGATCCTGGCAAAACAAAAACAAAAGGAAAACAGAAAGTTTTTTTCAAAACTCAGAAGGAAACCACCCAAAGACCTCAATACCACTATGCAACGTCTGCATGAAGAAGAATTTCAAAGAACAGATTGCCTTGAATGCGCCAACTGCTGCAAGACTACGGGCCCTTTGTTTACTGATACCGATATTGTACGTATCGCCAGGCATTTAAAACTCAAGCCTCAGAATTTTATCGAGAAATATCTACAGATCGATGAAGACCAAGATCATGTACTTCAACAACTGCCCTGCCCATTTTTAGCCGAAGATCATTATTGCGCCATCTACGAGGTTCGGCCTAAAGCATGCCGGGACTACCCACATACCAACCGAAAGAAATTCCACCAAATCAGCGATATCACGATGAAGAACCTGGTGATTTGCCCGGCGGCCTTTCGAATTGTAGAGTCCCTGAAAAAACATTATAATTAGTGGTGTCCATATATATCCATTAAGTTATCTGGCTAGTACAACAACAGGAATCATTTTCCTAAAATCGCTATTTTTGAAGTCATGGAAGAGCTGATCTCCTATTTCGAAAACATACCTTCTACTCATCGCAGTCTTATTCTGGTCAGCGGACTCACTTTTTTTTGGTTGCTCGAGGGAGCAGTCCCACTTTTTAAGTTCAACTATAAAAAATGGCGACATGCCATTCCTAATTTCTTTTTTACCCTTACCACAATCGTAATCAATTTTGCCCTGGCCTTCCTGCTTTTAAAATCGAGTGACTGGGTCGCTGCCCACAATTTTGGGATTATCAACTGGCTTCCTCAAATGCCGTTGTGGCTTTATGTGGTACTTGGAGTATTACTTCTCGATCTCATCGGGGCTTACCTGGCACATTATGTAGAACATCAGGTAAAGCCGCTCTGGATGATTCATCTGGTGCATCATACCGACCATGAAGTAGACACTACCACGGCCAATCGCCACCATCCACTCGAGAGTATTATACGATTCGCATTCACCTTGCTGGGCGTATTTTTAATCGGGACCCCAATAGGTATCGTGATGTTTTATCAGACCCTGTCATTGGTAGCTACACAATTCAGCCATGCCAACATCCGCCTGCCACGAAAAGTGGATGATGCCATCAGCTGGATCATCGTTTCTCCTGATATGCACAAAGTACATCACCATTATGTCTTACCGTATACAGACTCCAATTATGGAAATATCTTCTCGATCTGGGATCGTATATTCGGGACTTTTATGAAACTCAACCGGCATGATATCACCTACGGGGTAGATACGTTCCCTGACCGGATTGAAAATGGCAGTGTAAAGGGCTTGCTAAAGCAGCCCTTTCATAAGTACCGAAAACCTACGCGTGTAGCTGTGAAAAAATAATTCAATCGTAGATCAGATATTTAGCCCGTACCTTTTTAAAATTTTCCAGGTCTTTTTGCCAGCTGGCCCTGATCTCATCCTCTGTAAGATGCGCTTCTATTTGTTGCTGTAGTTTTTCCGTACCGGCATGTTTTGTAAAATTGGAGGTATTGAAAAATAGGCTCTTATCCCGACAGTTCTCATAAGCCTCAATCAACCAATTCAGGTGAATCCGATCCAATTCCTTTTCTGCTGATAAATCTGTACCATAACAGACGATCCCTTTATGCTTAGGATCTTTTGAACCGAAATTGGGCTCGGGGGTATATTGAAAATCAAAATACTCCTTATCCAGGAAGGGTGCGCCAAAGCGCTGGAACTGGAATTCGGTACCACGGCCGGCATTGATATTGGTGCCTTCAAACAAACCTAAGCTCGGATACAGATCAATTGCTTTTGCATTGGGTAAATTAGGTGAAGGTCGGACGGGGAGATCGTATCTGGTATCACGGGTATAATGGGCCAATGGAATTACCTTCAGATCGGATTTTAATCCGGCTTCCAGCCAGTTTTCCCCATTGATCATCAAGGCGTATTCCCCTATGGTCATCCCGTAGACCAGCGGGATCTCGGTGAGCCCAAGAAATCCTTTGTGTGCTTTTTCCATAATTGGACCGTCAACATAGCGTAGGTTAGGATTGGGCCGGTCCAGTAGCAAAACCGGGATGATTTCTTCGGCACAGGCCTCCATTACCAATTGGAGTGTAGCGATATAGGTGTAAAAGCGAACGCCAACATCCTGGATGTCGAAAAGTACAACATCCAGTCCTTCCAACTGGGCTGAAGTAGGTTTTTTGTTGGCTCCGTAAAGCGATATCACCGGCAAACCCGATTTTTTGTCGCGCCCATCGGCTACTGCCTCGCCGGCATCAGCCCGGCCTCTGAATCCATGTTCCGGAGCGAAAACCTTTTCAATGTTTACGCCAAGAGAGAGGAGTGAATCGATCAGATGGGTCGCCGAAAGCGTATCTGATGACTTGTTTTTGTAGATCAGGCTGGTCTGATTAGCCACCACGCCAACTTTCCTGTTTTCAAGTAGCGGTAGATATTCGGAAATTCTGGCCGAGGCGATCTGAAGCTCATGCTTCTCTGTGATTTCTGATGGCTCCGAAGCTGGTTCCTGTTGCTGACCCTCCTTCTGGCTGACCCCTCCACAGGCAAATAGTAATAAAACCCATAAAAAAGACATATTTTTGAAAGTGTACAAAAAGGGCATGGATTGAACTTAGAATTTTTTATCGCAAAACGCCTAATCTTAGGTAAGGACCATAAAATTAGTATATCCGCTCCAATAATAAAAATTGCGATTGCGGCCATCGCCCTGGGCTTGATTATGATGTTGGTGGCCATAGCCACCGGGACAGGCCTTCAGCAAAAGATCAGAGAAAAGGTGGCCGCCTTCAATGGCCATGTCCAGATCTATAATTACGACAATAACCTTTCAGATGTCTCCGTAGTACCTATTTCTAAAACGCAAGAATTCTTTCCAGAATTTAAGGATGTTGATGGGATAGATCATGTGCAGGCTGTTGCTTCCAAAGGAGGTATCATCAGGACGTCGGAGACTTTTGAGGGGATTATAGCTAAAGGCGTAGGGCCTGAATATAAGTGGGACATAATCGACGAATATCTTATAGAGGGCCGTATGCCTGATTATGCCGGTCCGCTGAACACAGAGGTATTGCTTTCCGCTACGCTGGGTTCCAGGCTGGGACTTGGAGTAGGAGATACCTTTTTTGCATTTTTTCTCAAAGAGGACGATCCATCAAAAAATCCGAATCAGCGTAAATTCGAAGTTGTGGGCTTATACGACAGTGGATTTGAAGATATTGACGGGCTCTATATTTTTACAGATATACGGCATATCCAAAGGATGAACAAATGGGGAGAAGATCAGGTGGGTAATTTTGAGGTCTTCCTTGATGATTTTGCTCAGATCGATGAAAAAAATCGTGAGATCTATGGTAAAACTCAGTCTGATCTGGATACCCAAACCTTGAGGGAGAAGTATTATCTGATTTTTGAGTGGATCGATCTCTTTGATTTTAATATTGCTTTGATCATCGGTATTATGATTATCGTAGGTGGTATAAATATGATCACAGCTTTGTTGGTCCTTATTTTGGAGCGTACCCCTATGATCGGAGTATTAAAGGCTCTTGGGGCTTCGAGCTGGAGTATCCGCAAAGTATTTATTTATAATGCCGCTTACCTTATTGGGATTGGCCTTTTCTGGGGAAATCTGATAGGTCTTGGCCTTATTTGGGCACAGGATAAGTACAGAATTTTTAAGTTTCCCAATCCGCAGGAATACTATATGGAATATATACCCGTGCATATCAGTGTCTTCCATGTTTTACTGCTCAATCTTGGGGTATTCCTTCTTTGTTCAGCCATGTTGCTGATCCCGTCCTATATTATAAACAGGATCAGTCCTGTAAAAGCTATTAAGTTCGAATGAATCTCCGCGGATCATATCATATTTCGGTCATTCACGACTCATATTTCTAAATACTAGTTTTATCTTTGCCGCACATGGATTACGCAGAGACTATTTTGGATACCATCGGCCATACGCCCCTGGTAAAAATGAATAAACTTACGGCTGAAGTCCCTTGCCTGGTGCTGGCCAAATACGAAACCTTTAATCCCGGCAATTCCGTAAAAGACCGTATGGCGCTTCAAATGGTTGAAGATGCAGAAGCCGAAGGTATATTAAAACCCGGCGGGACAATTATTGAAGGTACATCCGGTAATACGGGAATGGGATTGGCCCTGGCAGCTGTTGTGAAAGGCTATAAGATGATCTGCGTGATTAATGATAAACAGTCTAAGGAGAAAATAGACATTCTCAAAGCCATGGGTAGTGAGGTCCATGTTTGCCCTACCGATGTAGCCCCGGATGATCCTCGAAGCTATTATTCTACCGCCAGGAGACTATCGGAAGAGATTCCTGAATCATGGTATGTAAATCAATATGACAATCCTTCGAATACCAAGGCTCATTTTTTAACCACAGGTCCTGAGATATGGGAGCAAACAGAAGGGAAGGTTACTCATTTTGTAGTTGGAGTGGGTACAGGAGGCACAATTTCAGGTGTTGGAACTTATTTGAAGTCGAAGAATCCTGAAATTAAGGTATGGGGGGTAGATACCTATGGTTCCGTTTTTAAGAAATATCATGAGACCGGCATATTCGACCCTGATGAGATCTACCCTTATGTGACCGAGGGGATCGGTGAAGATATATTGCCCGAAAACGTAAATTTTGATGTCATTGACGGATTTACCAAGGTTACAGATAAAGATGCCGCGGTTTATACGAGGCGTCTGGCCCGTGAAGAAG
>JAHEJJ010000042.1 GCA_024638915.1 Robiginitalea sp. | reverse complement strand
GATAGGATTTTTTATTGTTTGCCAACCGGGGATGCTTCCTGATTTGAGGAGATACAGCTGGTTACTCTCTGATCAATTCAATCCCTTTTTCGATATTTAGTCGATCCTTTGGCAGGAAACCTTTCGTGATCAGGACGGCGCCGAATATAACAAGCACGATACCCAGCCCCTTTTTCACCCAGCGTATCCTTTCTATGGTAAGCTTTCTGCGTAATTGCTTTGCCAGAAGGATCTTAACCATATCCGTAACAAGATAGGCCGATAGCATGCTGCTAAAAAATATAATGATACGGTTTGGGTCGTTATTCAGGCTTGGGCCCACTATGATAATAACACCAAGCCAGAAGACCAGCACACCTATATTGATAAAATTCAGTAAAAATCCTTTTACAAAAAGACTGAGATAGCCTCCTTTTCTTGGTTTTATGTCTGTTTTAGTCCCAATATACTCCCTGTTAAAAAAAATCGTGATTCCGTAAACCACCAATATTACCCCGCCGAAAACATAAAGGCCTGGTTGGTTGCTCAGGTTTTCCAATAATTGAAAGCTGCTAAAATAGGCAATGGTAAGAAAGATAATATCGGCAAAGATCACCCCAAAATCGAAAACAAGTCCGGCTCTGAAACCCTTGGTCGCGCTAGTTTCCAGAAGTACAAAAAAAACAGGGCCGATCATAAAGCTCAGTAAGAAGCCAAGAGGGATCGCTGCCTGTATATCATCTATCATGGGAACTTTAAAAATTTACATCCTCAGTACTTTTCCACCAAAAACGGTTTTTTCATCCATTTTAGCCGGGTCTCCATAGACCTGTACCTCTCCTCCTGCCTTGACTGTCGCCTTCACGTAATCTGTGGCATTGATCTCGGCCGTAGAACCGGCGTTGACATTAACCGTTGTAAATTTGGTTTTGAATTCCTTTCCTTTATAGGTGCCGCCTGTATTTATAGCTACATCCTGATTTTGCGAAGAGCCGGTGGCTGTAATAATACCCCCGGTAACGGATTTTATCAGCAATTGTTCCACTTTGGCGTCGATGATGACCTCGCCCCCCTCCTGTGCTTTCAATTCCAATACATCTTGTACGATCGTTTCTTCGGAACTGATCCTGGCATCTTCATTTACATCGATAATAACCAGGGGGTCTGTATAGTACAAATCGATAAACGTGCGGTAACCACTGAAAATCTTGGTTACTTCCATTCTTAGTTTTAAAACACCCTCATTATTAACCACTGCTACCTTCTTTGTGTTGGCGCCAGAAATAATCGCTTTATTCTCAGAAGATTTTATGAGATTTACAGACAGGCCATCATAGGCCTTTACCTCGGTAAAAGGGCCCAGGGAAACGGTAATCTTTTCATTTTGACAGCACAGCTGCTGGCTGCCAAAAATTAAAATCAAATAAAACGTCCACTTTTTCATTTTGAGGTAATTCTAGGATAATTCGTACAATAAGATAACAAAAAAATCTCCGGTTTATTGGCTTCTACGCCTTTCTGATCAATGAAAAATCCAAATGCCGTTTTACCAGGTCTGTATTCTTAACCATCACTATAACTTCATCCCCAAGTTGATAGGTCGTTTGAGTGCGCTCGCCAACAAGGGCGTATATACTTTCCTCAAAGGTATAATAATCGTCTTTTAAATCCCTGATCCTAACCATGCCTTCACATTTGTTCTCGATGATCTCCACATAGATGCCCCACTCCGTCACCCCTGAAATCACCCCTTGGAATTCAGTATCCGCGTGGTCCTGCATATACTTGATCTGCATGTATTTTATGGAATCCCTTTCGGCGCTCACGGCCAGGTTCTCCATATCAGATGAATGTTTACAGGCATCTTCATAAGTTTCTGCATTGGGTGATTTTCCACCGTCCAGATAACGCTGAAGCAGCCTGTGTACCATAATATCAGGATAGCGCCTGATAGGAGAGGTAAACTGAGTGTAATACTCAAATGCGAGTCCGTAATGACCAATGTTTTCCGTGGTGTAGATCGCCTTACTCATACTGCGTATTGCGAGGGTGTCTACAAGATTCTGCTCTTTTTTTCCCTTTACGTCTTCCAGTAACTTATTCAGTGATTCAGTAGTAGATTTTCTGTTTCTAAGGTCTAATTTGTGACCAAAGCGCGATATGATCCCATTCAATGCCATCAACTTCTCCTCATTTGGTTGGTCGTGCACTCGATAAATAAATGTTTTAGGTGGACGGGACTTCCCGATAAACCTGGCTACTTCGCGGTTGGCCAGCAACATAAACTCCTCTATGAGTTTGTTGGCATCTTTTGTCTCCTTAAAATATACACCGGTAGGATTATTGTCATCGTTGAGATGAAATTTCACCTCTACTTTATCAAAAGAAATAGCCCCGTCGTTCATCCGCTGCACCCTCATGGTCTTGGCAAGTCTGTCCAGGTTAACTATCGCATCTACCAATAGATCAGGAACCGAGTATGTGCCTTCCCGGATAGATATATTTTCCGGGATCTTCCCTTTTTTAGTTTCGATGATATGCTGGGCTTCTTCATATGCAAAACGCTCATCTGAATTGATCACCGTGCGGCCAAACCATCTTTTAATGACTTTCGCCTGGTCGTTTACCTCAAAAACCGCCGAGAAGGTATATTTTTCTTCCCTGGGTCTTAATGAACATGCCTGGTTAGACAGTATTTCCGGCAACATCGGTACCACACGATCTACCAGATAAACCGAAGTTGCTCGTTCATAGGCTTCTTCCTCCAGTATAGTATTGTGTTGTACATAATGAGACACATCTGCAATATGTATTCCTATTTCGTAATTCCCGTTGGTCAATATCCTAAAAGAGAGCGCGTCGTCAAAATCCTTGGCGTCGGCCGGATCTATAGTAAAAGTGAGGATCTCCCTAAAATCTCTTCGTTTTGCAATTTCTTCATCCTTGATTTCCGTATCGATCTTTTGAGCAAACTGCTCAACTTCAAAGGGGAATTCGTAAGGAAGTCCATATTCGGCAAGGATAGCATGAATTTCTGTATGATGTTCTCCCGGCATCCCTAGAATTTGCACAATTTTACCGAAAGGAGATGCAGCATCTTTAGGCCATTCCAGTAATTCTACCACCACCTTTTCCCCTTGTTTTGCACCCCCCAGGTTTTCCGCAGAAACAAAAAAGTCTGTGTACATCCTGCTGTCCGTGGGTCTTACAAAAGCAAAAGTTTTATGTGTTTCAACAATTCCGACAAAGCTTTCTTTCTTTCTCTTGACGATATTCACCACCTCCGCTTCTTGTCGTTTAGAACTTTTACGCGGATACACATATACATCTACCTCATCTCTGTGAAATGCCTTGTTAAGCTTACTAAAAGGAACCACCGCATCTTTCTCTATATCCTCTATGATAACATAAGCATGCCCCTTCGGCATAAGATCGATTACACCCCGGTGTATGGTCTTGCTGTTCAGCGCCTTGAACTTTCCTTTACCTTCTTCCTTTATTCTTTTTTTATCGCGTAGTTGACCGAGCTTTTTGATCAAAAGATTTCTGCCCTCTGTATCCCTTATATTTATCTTCGCCGCAATTTGCCTGTAATTAAAACTCTTTTTAGGTTCTGCTTCCAGTACTGTAAAAATCGCTTTGGTAATTTCATTATTTCTATGACTTCTTGCACGCTTTTTTCGCTTCGACATCAAAAATATTTTATGGCGGAAAATTACAAATTATAATCCTTAAGCTTTAGCTATCCAATAAGGAACCTTATTTGCTTATCAACAAAGTAATATTATATATAACCATATTAATTGTTATTTAAATTTAAGTTTAGTGATTATAATGGCTTGTGAATAGCAGGGATAATTTTTCTATCTAAAATTTGCTATCAACAGCTGGAGTAGTTTATTCACAAATTATGATTCTCAATTGTACCTAAAGATCAAAGCTTTAAGTTTTTTATAAACGACGCTCATCTATAGAAATAAACAATTCTTTTTGATAAAATAGGGAGGGTTTCTGTGTTGATAGTTGGAGATATTCGTGTGATATTTTATAATTAAAAAAGGAAAAGTTTAGTTTCCATTTTAAACGTTATTTCCTAATGGTAAAAAAATTGGAATATTTAAAATGTATTTTTGGGTAGTTGTCCTCAATCTGTAAACAATTGCTCTAAATCGTTCTGCTTTCATTATCAATAGATTGACATAATAACCCGATAAACGATGTTAATAAGTCTTTCTAATTTAAATATCACCTCGATTCGTAACTTTGTTATTTAGATAAACCGCAAGATTATGAAAATTGCTATAGGAAACGACCACGCAGGCACTGAATATAAATTAGCCATTGTAGGATTACTAAAATCAATGAATATTGAAGTTATTAACCACGGCACTGATGGTTCTGACAGTGTTGATTATCCTGATTTTATTCATCCTGTAGCAGAAGAAGTTGAAAAAGGAAATGTTTCTTTTGGTATCATATTATGCGGCAGTGGCAACGGGGCCAGTATGACGGCCAATAAACACCAGGGTGTACGGGCCGCTTTGTGCTGGAATAAGGAGATCACCGCATTAGCCCGGGAACACAACGATGCTAATATCCTCAGTCTCCCGGCCCGGTTTATCTCACTGGCACAGGCTATCGATATGGTAAAAACCTTTTTGAACACGAAATTTGAAGGCGGCCGACATGAAAGGAGGGTGGAAAAGATACCTTGTGTTTGAGATTTCCAATAGCTCTTCCTTAGATAAGAGCAGATTCTATATTTTACATCAGCAGGGAAAGACAATTACTTCAAATTCAATTTTCGCTTAGCATGGGCCACTCTCATAATCACCATACTCACGGAAAAGACCTGAAAGGACGTAATTTACTTATATCGATATTGCTCAATATTTTGATTACTGCTGCACAGGTGGTAGGAGGGATCATTTCGGGCAGCCTGGCCCTCTTGTCTGATGCCTTGCATAATTTCAGCGATGTACTTTCACTTTTGATCAGTTATGGTGCAACCCTTTTATCGAAAAAAGAAGCCTCCACCAACAGGACATTTGGTTATAAAAGAGCTGAGATCATTGCGGCTTTTATAAATTCTGCAACACTGATTGTCGTCGCGATAATTCTGAGTATCGAAGCGGTTAAAAGATTTAGTAACCCACAGGAAATCGGGTCTAACCTGGTCATAGGATTATCTTTTCTCGGTATTCTCGCTAATGGTTTTAGTGTGTTATTACTGAAAAATGATGCGGACAGGAACATGAACATGAAATCGGCCTACCTGCATTTGCTAACCGACATGATGGCTTCCGTTGCTGTATTAATAGGTGGCTTGCTGATGAAATTTTTCCTGTGGTACTGGGTAGACCCGGTACTAACCCTTGTAATAGCAATCTATCTGATCTATATGGGTTATGATCTGTTAAAATCCTCCACCCGGGTGCTTATGCTTTTTACCCCAGACACCATCGAGATTCAACAAATAGTGGCCACTATCAATAAAATGGAAAGCGTGAAGAACGTGCACCATGTCCACATATGGCAGTTAAATGAAGAAGAATTACATCTTGAAGCGCACATCGATTTTGAGCGCGACATCAATTTGTCCGAGTTCGATATTATTTTAGAGGAAATTGAAGAAGTTGTTCATACGCAGTTCGGCATAAACCATGTGAATATCCAGCCTGAATTCGGTAAATGCGACAGCAAACGTGTAATTGTTCAAGACTGATCTATGTTGTCAGAAATCAAGACCTTTGATGAACTCAGTACATCTGAATTATATGAATTACTCAGCTTAAGAGCCGAGGTGTTTGTTCTGGAGCAACAATGCGCCTATCAGGACCTGGATGGCAAGGACCAGAAAGCCTTGCATATTTTAGGCAGAAATGAAGATCGATTATTGGCCTATGCCCGTGTTTTTGAACCTGGATTCTATTTTGAAGAAGCAAGCATAGGAAGGATCGTGGTAGCCCCGGGATATAGGTCAGAAGGATTAGGCAAGGAAATAGTTTTGGAGGCGGAAAAGGCCATTATTCGATTCTATGGTGGCGGACCGGTAAAACTTTCAGCTCAGTCTTATCTTCAGAAATTCTATTCAGAATTGGGATATCGATCGATAGGGGAGGAGTACCTTGAAGACGGGATTCCTCACATCGGTATGATCAAGAATCTGTGATCAGGTCTTGTTTTCCCCTGCAAAGTATTCTTTTAACGATGTCTTTACTACTTTTCCCAGTACGTTTCGGGGCAAGTCTTTCATAATTTGATATTTTCTCGGGACCTTATAAGAGGGAAGCTTCTCCTTTAGCCATGCGGCGAGCGCATCGGGGTCTAGCCTTTTATGCTCGGTGACCAGGGCAGCGGCCACCATCTCCCCCCATTCCTCATCGGGGAGACCCACCACTGCGCAATCTTTGATGCCTGGATAATCTCGAAGCACCTCTTCTATTTCAAGAGCTGATATTTTATACCCACCTGATTTGATAATATCGACACTGGTCCTCCCCAAAATTTTATAAGATCCACGGTTTAGAATCGCCATATCGCCGGTTTTAAACCATCCATCGGGCGTAAATGCTTCTTTTGTGGCTTGTGGTTTATTCCAGTACTCGTTGAAAACACTGGGGCCTTTAATAAGGATCTCTCCGGCTTCACCTTTTGGCACTTCGCGCAGCTGCTGATCTACCAGTTTTATTTGAACACCTTCAAAGGGACTTCCCACATGGCCTGCCCTGCGCTCCCCCGTATAAGGATTGGTGAGTCCCATTCCTATTTCGGTCATTCCATAGCGCTCTAATAATGTTTGTCCGGATATCTGTCGCCATTTTTCAAGCACGCTCTCGGGCAGTGCCGCAGAACCCGATACCATAAGTCTCAGTTTGGAAGCCCCTTCACTTAGAAACTCTTGCTCATCCTCTGATGCCAATTCCCAGTATTTGATCAGCTGATAGTACATGGTTGGCACCCCCATGAATAAAGTTAAATCGCCCGACACAAGCCTTTGCCATACATTTTCCGGCTTAAATTTGGGAAGGAACTCACAAGAGGCGCCCACCCAAAGCGCACACAACATAACATTGATTATCCCATGCACATGATGGAGCGGCAGTACATTTAGAATGCTATCTTTCATTTCCCATTTCCAGGCGGTGACCAGGGTCCTGATCTGAGCCTCTATATGATGATGACAGCTTACAACCCCCTTGGGTTTGCTGGTCGTTCCACTGGTATAGAGGATCATGGCCCTTCTGCCAGGGTCTATTTCAGGTAGAGTTTTACCATCTGATTTCAAGAGAGGCTCAATGGTGATTAATGAAATATTACATTCCTCTGCCAGCGGTTGTAGGAACTGAGCATAATTAGCATCAACAAGAACCATTTCGGCTTGTGCATCCAGCAAGACGTACTTTATGGAGGGTAACGGATGTGATGCGCAAAGGGGCACTGCAATTCCACCGGCCCTCCAGATACCCCATTGGACGGCCGTGTAGTTAAAAGATGGCGCGATGAGAAAGCTAATGCGTTTTTCCAGCAGATCTCCACCATCTTTAAGCAGATGTGAAGCGATGGATTCCGATACTTTTAATAATGCCTTGTAGGAATAAGACTTTCCCTCACCGACAATGGCTGTTCTGGAACCGTGGCTTTTTGCCTTTTCAATGATATTCACTCTGAATCCTGATCAAAGTTCAACGGTCTTACCACTCTTAAACGATCTATCAGCAGCCAATACGATCCTTAGACTGTTAACAGCATCCTGGAGATGATCGCTGAGATCGAGATCTTCTCTGATCGCCCTTAGAAAATACTGCTGTTCCAACAGACAAAGGCCATCATGATCGGGCTCTTCTTCAGTACTGATAATTTCGTCCTTTTTTAAGAAGCCGCCTTTGGCGTCCAATGCGCTATAATGTCGAATCAAAGCACCGGTTTTGGTATGCCCTTCCACATCGTCCGAGTCGCCTTTGGCCTGGTCGGTTATGGAAACACAACCATCAGGGCCAATCACATCCTTTATAAAAAATGAGGTCTCACTCATCATAGGCCCCCACCCGGCCTCGTACCATCCTACGGAACCGTCGGCAAAACGGACCTGTAACTGACCATAATTATACATTTCCTTATCGATCTCTTCCGTGAGCCTGGCGCCGATGGCGCTCACACTAATGGGTATGGATCGAGTCATCATACACATGATATCTACGTAATGAACACCGCAATCCACAATGGGAGACATAGAGTTCATAAGCTGTTTATGGGTGTACCATTGTTCACCTGAACTTTGCTGGTTCAGGTTCATACGCATCACCAGAGGTTTGCCAAGGCCGCGGGCAATTTCAACAAACTTATCCCAGGCCGGGTGTACCCTGAGAATATACCCGACCACAAGTTTTTTATTATTTTTTTCAGCAAGCCTTACCAACTCAAAGGATTCTTCAACAGTCAAAGCCAGTGGTTTTTCAACAAAGACATGACAGTTTGCATTAAGGGCTTTTTCTATATAAGGCGCATGAGTATCAGGGTAGGTACTGATGGCTACGGCGTCTGGGCGGGTAAGTTCCAGCGCCTCCCGGTAATCGCCGAAAGTGGGATAGCCACCAAGCATACCGGAAAGACGTTCCCGGCTTTCGGGCCTCCTGCTTACCAGTCCAACAATTTCAAATTCATCCAATTGATGGTAGGCCCTGGCATGGCTGGTCCCCATATGGCCACAACCAACGACTAATATTTTGATGGGTTCCATGATGTGCAGATTCTTCTAGGCTAGGCTAGCGGTGAGTCAATTAATAAAAGTACGATTTTAAAATTGCTTTTACCCCTGCATAATACGAACTGCCAAATAGGTTCAGATGAACCAAAAGGTAATATAACTGATAAACCCTTATTCTGTCATCAACCGGACCCTCACCTGGCAATACCTGTTCATAAGCCTGGTAAAAACCATCCTGAAATCCACCAAACAGACGCGACATCGAGATATCAACTTCGCTATGCCCAAAATAAATTGCCGGATCTATTAAATAAGGCACTCCTTCCGTGCTTATCAGGTAATTTCCACCCCATAGATCGCCATGTAAAAGGCTGGGCTGAATATCCGGAATGATCTCTCTCAATGTGTTCTTCATCACCTCCCCTGAGGGCAGTTCTTCTTCCGAAAGCCGACCTATTCTTCTGGCCATTTCCAGTTGTGGCCGCACACGCTCTTCCACATAAAAATCGATCCAGTGCTGATGACTGCTGTTGGTTTGTATTAGGTTGCCGATATAATTATCGGACTTCCATCCAAAATCCTTTCCTCTTTCCTTATGCATTAAAGCCAGCTGAGTCCCAAAGGTGAACATATCAGAAGTGGTAGGCCTCCTGGCCTCTATATATTCCATCAGCAGCACGACACCTGTCTCTACTTTTTCACAATAATAGGTCTCTGGCGCATTGATGATGCCAGTGTTCCTGATGGCTTCCAGGCCGTCTCGTTCACATTGGAACATGTCATAGGCCTGGGGAGTTTGAAGGTATTTGCAGAAAAGACGATCTGAGTCGGTTTCTAAAAGGTAAGTCTGCGCAATATCACCTCCGGAAACCGGAACAACTTTTTTAAACCGTGTCCCGATCAGGGCCTCCAAAGATGTTCGTAAAATCGAATCCATGCATCGAAATTAGTGATATTCCAAAGCCAAACAATCGATGTAAGTAATCGCTACCCTCTTATCAATGATTATAGAGCATCAATAGAGTTCCTCATAATATTGATGTGCCATGCGACGTGTGGTGAATTGTGGGATCACATCATCGATTGCTTTAAATACGATCTCCTGCCAGCGTTCAGGTGTATTGTAATAAGTAGGGAGCACCTCGTCTTCGAGTGATCTATATAAATTCTGGCTGTCTTGCTGGTCCTGTTGCCATGCCGGCAGCAGCGGGTCTACCTCGGGCAAAACAAAACAGTTTTGACCGTGTTCCTGGAATTCAGGGATCCAGCCATCGTTGATAGACAGGTTGACAGACCCATTCATAGCGGCCGTCATACCACTGGTACCCGAGGCTTCCCGGGTGATACGAGGTGTATTTAACCAAATATCCGATCCCAGTTTTAATTTTTTGGAGAGCGCCATTTCATATCCTATCAATACCGCCATATTAACCCGGTATTTAGTATGATGGACCAGATGATTGAATTGATCAATGGCGTAGAAATCGGTGGGATAAGGCTTCCCGGCCCAAATAACCTGTATGGGCTTACCGGGGTCGGACATAATCGCCTCCAGGCGATTCAGATCACGTAATAGCAAATCGGCTCTTTTATACTCAGCAAAACGCCTTGCCCATACAACGGTCAATACATCCGGATCGAATAATTTCCCTGTTTGATCCAACACCTCCTGGAATAACTCCGCTTTTAACGCCTTTTTCCTTTTTGTAAAGGATTTGGAATTTCTTTTTTGCCAGGCTTTTTCCAGTTCGGGGTCCTGCCAGAATTTTTGATTCTGTGCATTGGTGATAGGAATAATCTCGCTGATACCGCTGTATTTTTTCCACATTTTCCGGGCGACTTTAGAGTGGAGTTTCGATACGGCATTCGCCCTTTTAGCCATTCGCAGGGCTGAAACGGTATAACTTATCATGCCACCATTCACCGTTTCCTTTTGAAGCTCTTTAGGACTTAGTGTTCGACCGAAAAAACCACAATCATTCAGATGTCTTCCATCGCGTTCAGCATTTCCCGCCATTTCGGGGGTATGGGTGGTAAATACCATCTGCTCCTTGGTGACTCCCTTGTCGCGCAAATAGTAAAAAGCGGGTAAGGCATGCCCTTCGTTCAGGTGATAAATATCAGACCCACCAAGGGCCTCCACGATTTTAGCGCCTCCTATTCCGAGGACGATGTTTTGCGATATTCTGGTAAGATGATTGTTGTCGTATAAATGATTCGTAATGGTTCTGGAAAGATGGTCATTCCCTTCTACATCTGTTGTGAGGAGGTATAAAGGGATACTGCCAAAAACCTCCGGCTTTAACACATAGGCCCGAACCTTTACCGCCGGATTATCATAAATGTTGACCTCAACTTCCAGGCCGCTATCTTCCAAAAAGTTGTATGCCTTCTCTATAAAATTAGTCTGGAGCGTCTGGTCACGGTTACGCCCCTGGTCGTAATAACCATATTTCCAGAGCATACCGATACCGATCATGTTTTGCTTTTCCTCAAAAGCCGAAAGCATATGGGAGCCCGCCAGGAAACCTAACCCTCCCGAATAGATCTTTAGCGCCTGGTGCACGGCGAATTCCATACTGAAATAGGCTACACGCTTCTTGTATTGGGCATCAGGCTTGTATGGATGATACCATTTCCCGTATTTGCTTTGCATATGAGGAGATTTTTATGGAGCGCTAAATATATAATAATCACTCAGAATACGCACTTATTCCTTTTAGAAATAGAGGAATAAACACCAAAAGGTTTATGTAATGCGATAATGTAGATCAGGACTTTAATTCAGGATATCCCTGTACTGATCTTGGTTGGCCAGTAGCTCCCTGGCACTGAGAATGGCCTCATCCTGATCCAGATAATACTCGTAAAGTCCCTGGCGATAAAAATATCGTTTAATGATCTCGTCTTCCAATCCTTTCTGTATCGAGCTCTTGTAGGTGTCCAATGCATCGACTTTGCTCCTGTCGATTGCACCCAGCAGATTCTGGTACTGCTGTATAACATTCTCGCCGAAAAGGTATTTGTCTTTTCCGGCCATAGCCTCTTTTAATACTTTTTCTGTATTGGTTATATATTCGAAATTGCTTTTTGAGACAAAGGCCTTAAACCGATCAAAATCCTGATCGCTGAAGTCGAAGGTGCTAAGCTCAGTATCAGGATGATTATAATAATAACGGGTGGCATAGTCGAAAATAGTGTTGTTGCTCTGAAGCGCCTTTACCAGAGAGTTCGACTTAAGGGTCTCAATCTCAAGATCGGGTAAAACACCGCCCCCATCCTGTACTTTTCGTCCATTCCTGGTGGTAAATTCCTTAAAATCTGAATTCCTGATGGCATTTCCCTGCGCATCCCTATTTCTGTAATCAAGCGCCTGAATACAACGTCCGGAAGTGGTATAATAACGTGAGATCGTCACTTTTAACTGAGTCCCATAAGTAAGTCGCAATGGTCTTTGAACAAGGCCTTTGCCAAAACTCCGGGCCCCGATGATAACCGCCCTGTCGAGATCCTGCAAACTGCCGGAAACAATTTCACTGGCAGAAGCACTATTGCCATTGATCAGAACCGCTAATGGAATTTTTGCATCTTCGGCTGGGTTTTTGGTTTTGTACTCCCGATTGAACTTTTTTACTTTCGATTTAGTCGTAACGATCAGCTCCCCTTTAGGCACAAAGAGATTCGTGACATTAATAGCTTCTGAAAGCAAACCACCAGGATTTCCCCTCAGATCCAGGATAATTTGCTCCGCTCCCTGTCCTTTGAGATCCAGCAATGCCTTTTTAGTTTGCTGAGAAGCTTTTGCATTGAATTTATTCAGAACGATATAGCCGGTTTTTTCATCGGCCATTTTGTAAAAGGGCACCGCATCTACTTCGATAGCTTCCCGTTCAATCGTGGTGGTCATGGTCTTGCCCTGCCGAACGAAGGCCACCTCAACACTGGTATTTCGGGCACCTTTGAGGAGTTCTGTGGCGTCGTCTTTAAAGTCTGAAATAAGAATGTCGCCAATTTGTATGATCTCATCGCCAGCCTTTAAACCCGCTTTGTCGGCCGGGTAATCCTGATATGGCTCGATGATCAGAAGTTTATTGTTATATGAGCGCACCAAAGCACCTATCCCGGAATATTTTCCTGCATTATTGATCTTATAAGCCTCAACATCCTGTTCATTGAGGAATTTGGTATAGGGATCGAGATCATCCAGCATATTCTTGATCGCCGTATCCATCAATTCGGCAGGATTGGTTTCATCCACATAATTCATATTCAGTTCCTTGAACAGCGTGGTAAATATTTCGATCTGCTTGGCAATCTCAAAGAAATCGTTCTTAAAACCACTCCCCACAATAAGGATCAGGACAGCAACAGCCGGAATGATGATTTTTCTTCGGAGCATCTTCTTCAATTATGATTTTTTACAAGTTTATTAAAAACACCCTGGAGCCATTTTTCAATATCAGCAAAGGCGGGTATATCCTTCCCAAGGTATAAAATAAGGAACGTAAAGTTTCCCTCTATGTTGTTAAAAATAAGATGTTTGTTGAGCCTGTATGCCTCCCTGAGCAATCGTTTGATACGGTTGCGGTCTGCTGCGCGTTTAAAATTTCGTTTCGGTACGCTGACCGCCGCCTTAATCCTGACCTCCTGTTCTTCATCAGAGGGTAGATAATATAACTTTAAGGGGTACTGGCTAATGCTATTTCCCTTTTGAAAAAGAAGCTCGATCGTCTTTTTCGACTTTAGTTTTTCCTGTTTGCTGAAGCTGAATGACATCGGCGTTAAATTTTAGCAATCCCGGTGGCTGTGGGCACTATGACATTTATCATATTTATCCCTAAAATAGGATTTTATCTTGCATTCATTTATATTTCCACTGCAATCATTACAATACCACTGCTTATGGGGGAATTCAATGTAAAAAAAATTACGGGAGACGGAAATAAAACAGAATATATCTCTCATTTGCTCAGTGACATTGATGCTCTTGAATACATGTTAGAGAACGGTATGTTCATCAAAACACCGGTGAGAATAGGCGCCGAACAAGAGTTTTGCCTTGCGAACGAAACATGGGACCCTTCTAACAAGGCGAATGAAATATTGAAAGAAATCGATGACGAGCATTTTACCTCCGAACTCACCCTTTACAACCTAGAAATCAACCTGGACCCAGCCGAACTTAACGATAGGTGTTTCTCAGAAATGCATAAACAGCTGGACTCGCTTCTTGAAAAAGCCCAGGCTGTGGCAGAGAAGCATGGAACGAATATTATCCTTACCGGCATCCTACCCACTGTAAGCGAGAAGTATATGGGCATGGACTATATGACCCCCATAAAGCGGTACGAGGTTTTGAATGAAGTTATCAGAGAGATTCGAAAAGATGATATTGAACTTCATATTAAAGGCGTTGATGAGGTGAACCTTCATCATAATAATATTCTTTATGAGGGATGTAATACCAGCTTTCAATCCCATTTACAGATCGACCCTGATGACTTTGCCAACACCTATAATTGGGCTCAGGCCATAGCCGGAGCCATACTTTCGGTCTGTACCAATTCCCCCCTGCTTCTTGGCCAGGAACTATGGGAAGAGACCCGTATTGCACTTTTCACACAAAGCGTGGACACAAGGGCGAGTACATTTATTCTCAACGAGAAGGAATCAAGGGTAAGTTTTGGAAACGGCTGGATAGAGGGTACGGTTTCCGATTTTTACAAGGATGCGGTAATCAGATTTCGCAGCCTCCTCACCTCCGATTTTGAAAAGGACAGCATGACCCAGTTAAGGGAAGGTAAGATCCCTAAACTGAGAGCGCTTGCTCTGCATAATGGCACCATTTATAAATGGAACCGAATATGTTATGGAATTACCGAAGGCAAACCTCATCTGAGGATCGAAAACAGATATATGCCATCAGGACCCACAACGGCAGATGAAATGGCCAATATGATGCTATGGGTTGGTGTAATGGTTGGCAGGCCAAAGGCATTCGACGATATTCATACCAAGATGAACTTTAAAGATGCAAAAAGCAACTTCTTTAATGCCGCACGATATGGTATGGCTGCACAATTTCACTGGGAAGGTCAGTTATTGAGTAGTCATCAGCTACTACTCGACCACTTTCTGCCTATGGCCTACCGCGGTCTATATAGCCTCGGTGTTTCACCCAGGGACGCAGAATACTATCTTTCCATAATTGAAAAACGGATTCGCACTTCCAACGGTTCGAGATGGATGGTGGAAGCCTATCGAAAACTCCGAACGGAATTTAAGGCTCCGGTGGCCCTAAGAAAACTCGTAGCGACTATGTACGAAAGAAACAAACGGAAATATACCGTTGATGCATGGCTGCTGCCGAGGGGCGATGAATTTAAGGTGCCAGCAGAGGAACTCGCCGTTAGAGACCGCATGAATACCAAGATCATTACCGCAATGGAAAATGACAGTGCTGAACTGGTACTGAAAATGATGCTTTGGAAGAATATCCACCATGCCCCAATACTAGACTATAATCTGGAACTGGCAGGGCTGCTCACCTGGACAGACGTTCAGAACTACCTGGAAAAACCAGAGCTGCTAAAAGAAAGTATTAGATCGATCATGACCACTAACCTGGTTACCGTTGAGCCAGACATGAAACTTTCCGAGGCAAAAGCTCTTATGGAGAAAAATAATTTTAATTGTTTACCTGTAGTTATCGGGAAGCAGCTGATAGGCATAATAACTACAAATGATATTTAATGACGCAAAACCCTGCTGAAATCATAGAAGAGTTGGATACTATACGGATAATCGGGCACATCAAAGGACATATGAAAGGCCCGACACTCATTTTTTTTGGCGGTATACATGGAAATGAGCCATCAGGTGTCCAGGCCCTGGAAAAGATATTTTCTGAACTTGGGTCGATTCAAGAGGGACTTAAGGGTAATATCATAGGTATTAGGGGTAACATACCCGCACTGGCAAAGGAACGCCGGTTTTTGGAGAACGACCTGAATCGTATTTGGACTCAACGAGGGATAGACGCCATCAACAAAAAAGAAAATTCAGAAAGAACGGTGGAAGAAACCGAACTTATTGAGCTGCACCGTCTTATTTCTGAAATTATAGATGAAAAATCCGCTCCTTTTTATTTTATCGATTATCATACTACTTCGAGCCCAACACTTCCGTTTATTACCATTAACGACGCCCTGATCAACAGGAAATTCGCACGATTGTTTCCACTGCCCATAATCCTTGGCTTGGAAGAGTATCTGGAAGGCCCTCTTTTGAGTTATATCAATGAAAAAGGTTATGTGGCGATCGGTTTTGAATCCGGACAGCATTCCACACCCGAAGCAACCGATAATAGCGTGGCTTTTACATGGCTCGCATTGAGTTTTACAGGGGTACTTCCCAATAATTCTGAATTTAAACAAGCACAATATCTAGCACAACTGCGCTCCGCCGCTAAGGGAGACAATACCTTTTATGAAGTGACCCACAGGCATATCATCACGGATAAAGACGAATTTAACATGCTGCCAGGTTTCAGGAGTTTTGATCCGATTGAGGTAGGAACCAAATTAGCTTCACACAATGGCAAGCAATTAAAAACAGACAAAAATACTATTGTTTTCATGCCCCTGTATCAGGAACAGGGGGAAGAGGGATTTTTCCTTATACGCAGGATCCCAAAATGGATACTAAACCTTTCTGCCGGTGTACGGAAACTTCGCATGGACAATGTTCTGACCTGGCTCCCTGGTGTTTCCTGGGCCTCTCCTCAAAAAGATCGACTGATGGTCAACTTAACGGTAGCCCGGTTTTTGAGCAAACCCTTTTTTCATTTACTGGGATATAGAAGCAGGACCCTGGATAAAACCCATTATTTGATGACCAACAGGGAAAGGACCGCCAGGAATGGTATGTATCGCGATACTCCCTGGTATCGTAAATCCTAATATCTATTCTTGGGAAGGCCAGATATTATTATTTCGGTCTACATCGGCCATTAGCTGTGAAGGATCGATAACAATGGCTTTGATCTCCTCAAGCGGTCTGCCGATCGAAAACTCATAAGTAGGAAAAGCCCAGGGCCAGTCTGGCAATACGTTTCTCTTGATACCTGGATAAGGATTCTCTTTTTCACCCCTCATCATTCTCAAGGCCGTATAGTAGGTTTCCCGGCTTCCATCCTCGTATATGACTAAAATATCTAAAGGCATCGGCATTAAACCCTTGCGCTCCATAATAACCACGGTTTTGTCGGCTTCGCTCCTTACCGCACCAACGGCATAATCGATCGTGTTGGTGGTCTGGGTCCAGTCGATCAGGTACCAGTCGAGTACCATGCCCGACTGCTTTTCCGCCACCCTTTTGATATCATTGGGAACGGGGTGTTTAAATTTAAATGTGTCGTAGTATTCCCGTACCGATTCCATCAATTTGTCCTGGCCGATTATGTAGCCCAGCTGTGATAGGAATATGGAACCTTTGCTGTATGCCGAAATCCCATAGGCAAAATTGAGATCGAACCGATCTGCATGAGTCGTTTGAGGCTGCTCTTTGCCCGAGCGTACAAGGGCAAGATATCCCTTATAGGAATTCTCAAAAGGATTTTCTTTTTGCTGATCCATGATCTCATTCATACAGAGGCTCGAAATAAAGGAGGTAAATCCTTCATCCATCCAGGCATGTTTGGCTTCGTTGGTAGCGAGCAAATGCTGAAACCAGGAATGAGCCAACTCGTGAACCGTAACCCCGACAAGGCTTCCATAACTCCGTTCGCCAGTGATCAAGGTGCTCATGGGATATTCCATACCGCCGTCCCCGCCCTGGACCACAGAATATTGTTCATAAGGATAGGGCCCCACATTCTTGTTAAAGAATTCCATGGCTTCCATGGTTTTGGGTTGTAACTTCTTCCAGTTCTCGAGCAGTTCGGGTTTGTTCTTATAGAAAAAGTGAAGGGTTGGACCACCTTCCATTTTAAGACTGTCATGGATATAATCAGGATCGGCTCCCCACATAAAGTCATGGACCATTGGCGCTTTAAAATGCCAGGTCAGGGTTTTGCCTTTACGCTTCCCGGCCCTTGCGCCCGCAGATTGATATCCATGGCCGATCTCATCAGGATTTTGCAGATAACCGGTTCCTCCTATCACATAGTCCTTGTCTATGGTGATCTTTACATCGAAATCTCCCCATTCTCCATGAAATTCCCTGAAGATATAGGGATCTGCATGCCAGCCCTCAAAATCGTAGGCGGCCAGCTTCGGATACCATTGGCTCATCGAAAGGGCAACCCCTTCCTTATTGTTCCTTCCCGACCTGCGGATCTGTAAAGGCACCTGCCCTTCGAATTCCATCAACAGGGTTGTACTCTCGCCCGGGGCGACCGGCCGATCCAGGCCAACTTCCAATACCGTCCCTTCTAATTCATATACCAGCTCTTTGCCATCCTGTTTCAGCGAACTTGCATAGAGGTAGCCGGTCTCATCCTCCTTTAAGTTCGAGATACGGCTCTGGCCGTCGGTAAACATCCTATCGTCAGGATCGGCAACGCTCTGTAAACGAAGGTCCATTTCACTGCCCGGTTTAAATGCATTGAAATACATATGATAGAAAACCCGGTTCAGTGTGTCTGGTGAGTTATTGGTATAGATCAATTTCTGCTTGCCCTGATAACGATAGGTCTCAACGTCCATATCAATTTCCATGGTATAGTCGACCTTTTGCTGCCAATAGCCCGTTTGGGCAGAAAGCAACAAAGGCGCTAATGCAGAGATACATATAAAGAATAAAGATTTGAAGCTTTTTTGCATTTGCCTATAGCGTTAGTTTGCCTTTGGACACCTGATCGGCCATTATAAGTGCATTAAAAGCATTGGCCATTTTACCAGATTTCGAAACCTGGTCAAAATTTCTGGCTTTCTCGATATTCCCATCCAGTACTACCGAGGATTTAGTGCTCAAACCAGATTCCATAATAATCTTTTTTACCTGCGGCGCCGTTAATTTTGGGTAATAGGATCTGATCAATGCGGCTACCCCTGAAACGGCTGGCGCTGCCATTGAAGTGCCCCCCTGAAAATCGTACTCACTATTGTTGATGGTCGAATAGATCTTTCCTCCCGGAGCAAAAATATCGACGTTGATCTTTCCATAGTTGGAAAATGAAGAGACCATTTCAGAGCCGTAATCTTGTTCGAGCGATCCCACGGTAATAACGTTGTCAGCCATTTCCGGCCCATTGTTTTTCTGATCGTTAGGGTAATTGGGGTTTTTGGGATCATCGAGGTCCGATCCGTCATTCCCGGCGGCATGCACGATTAATACGTCTTTAGATGCTGCATATTTTATCGCATCGTACACCCACTCCGCTTTAGGCGAATAAGACTTTCCAAAACTGCAATTGATAATTTTCGCACCATTGTCTACCGCATAGCGGAACGCCAGGGCAATATCTTTATCATATTCATCACCATTGGGGACCGCCCGTAAGCTCATGATCTCCACATTGTTGGCCACACCGTTGGCTCCCAAACCATTGTTGCGTTCCGCAGCGATGATACCGGCTACATGAGTACCGTGATTTTCGTCTTCCACCCTGCTGTCGGGATTTCCATTGCCATATTTGGTATCCATAAGATTATACGGATCATCGCCTACAGGTTCTCTCCCATCAAAACTTATGTTATAATGATAGTTAAGCTGATCAGAAAAATATTTTACCCCTCCATTGAGAGTTTCAATCACATCGGGAATACTCTCCTCAAAAGTATACATCTGTTTCAAGACCCCTATTTGCTGCTGCAATTCCTGATCTTCAGACTTAATGCCCATCACATCTTTTTTAGTGTAGCTTTCCATGCCCAGGTGCTTTTTAACCACTGCATCCGCACCTTTTACGGCCTGAAGGATTTGCTCATATCGCTGCTTGTTTTGCTGCGCTTCGGCATATTTCGACTCCTGTTCTGCTTTAGCCTTGGCCTGTAATGCAGCATCTCCGAGTTTTAACTTTAGGATCCTCGATAACTCTAACTGCTCATTGTAGGATTCCCCCAGGAAATTATAACCATGGATATCATCTACATAACCATTGGCATCATCATCTTTATTATTACCTGGTCTCTCGCCCTTATTAGTCCACAACACCCCATCCAGGTCTTCGTGCTCAAGATCTATTCCGGAGTCTACAACGGCCACGATCACTTTCTTTCCTTTTCGACTGCCGATGATCTCTTCATAAGCCCGGTCTACACTCATACCGGGAATTGTGTCTGAAATGAGGTCGAGATGACCCCAGTTTTTCTTTTCTGCCTCGGTAAGCTCACCGACTTTTAAAGGCACAGAATCGATATTCTCAACCGGCGTGGAGACGAGCACCGTACTACCACAACCAAACAACATCAACGAGGCAAAAACCAAACTAATCAAAGAATTTAAAGAAGATAATTTCATAGGGTATATTATTTATTAGGTCTTATCAAAAATCAATATTATCATCGCCTTAATGCAGGGCGAAATGTACAAATTTCCTGCCAGAATGGTCTTTAGCAGAGAAGGGTCATAAACAACGGGTTTTAGTTAAAAACTTCATCAAATCTATATTTGTTTTCCAAACGCTCGCCCCTGTCGGTGTTCTGAAGGGTACAGAGCTCACAATGGGCATCGTGTTCAAAAAAAAGATAGTAGTCATTCTCAACGGCCTTTTTCAAAAACACTCCTTTTTCCTCCAAAGTAAACAGCGGCCTTGTGTCGTACCCCATGATATAGGGTAGGGGTATATGGCCCACAGTAGGGATCAGATCGGCCGTAAAAACCAGGGTTTTATCCTTGTACCGAATATGGGGGATCATCTGTTTTTCTGTATGGCCATCCACGAAGAGAATACCAAATCCGAGCTCTGAACGCTCCAGAAAAGAACTGTTCTTCCGGTCTATAAAGCGCAATTGACCACTTTCCTGCATCGGGATCAGGTTTTCTTTCAAAAACGAGGCTTTCTCCCTGGCATTGGGTTGTGTGGCCCAATTCCAATGTGCCTCATTTGTCCAAAAAGAGGCGTTTTTAAATGTTGGTTCGTACCCTGTACGGTCTGCATTCCACCTGATGTTACCACCACAGTGGTCAAAATGAAGATGGGTCATGAATACATCTGTGATATCATCTGGGTGATGCCCCAGATTTTTTAAGGAGCGCTCAAGGGTATGATCCCCCCATCGATAGTAATAACTGAAAAACTTCTCCGATTGCTTGTTACCCAGGCCACTGTCGATAAGGATGAGTCGGTTCCCGTCTTCAATCAGGAGACAGCGAGCGGCGATATCGATCATATTGTGCTCATCTGCAGGGTTGGTCCTCTGCCAGAGCGATTTTGGAACGACCCCGAACATGGCCCCTCCATCTAATTTAAAATTCCCCGTTTCAACAGGATAAATAGTCATTAAGAATTTTAGATTAAAGGAGGTGCAAATTAATCAATGCAGACTGCATTCTCTTCAATCAGGCGTATAATTTAACAAATCATTGAGGGTTCTTGGCTTGCTGCAGCAACTGATTCAGTTGCTTTCCAAAATAGATCATTTGCTTTATTTCCTGTACGCCTAACAATCGTTCTTTCTTCAGAATCATCAGCGAACTACCGTTCGATTCAACATGATAATAGGGATTGCTTTCCAGGAAGAGTACCAACTCATCGGTAAAAATATTTCGAATGGCCTCCTGATCTTCACCGCTAAGGAAAAAGCGCCTGTTGAAATCGGGATGGTTTTCGATGGT
>JAHEJJ010000041.1 GCA_024638915.1 Robiginitalea sp. | reverse complement strand
TATTATTTATAAAATGGAAACACTTTTACAGGGATAACGATTTTACTATTTTTATCTTCTGCTAATCCCACAATATTGATATCCAAAACTAGCATAGATCAGGTATACGACGCCGCCAGGGTAGAGGAGGTGATCGGAGATTTTGTCCAGCTAAAAAAGTCAGGGGCAAATTATAAGGGCCTTAGTCCATTTACCGATGAGCGTACGCCAAGTTTTATGGTATCACCTGTAAAGCAGATCTGGAAAGATTTCAGCAGCGGTAAAGGGGGGAACGTGGTGGCTTTCCTTATGGAACACGAGCACTTTACCTATCCTGAGGCCATCAGGTACCTGGCCAAAAAGTACCAGATCGAAATAGAGGAAACCCAGCGCACCGATGAAGAAAAGGCCGAGGCCAGTGCTCGTGAGAGCATGTACCTGGTTTCTGAATTTGCACAAAAACATTTTCAGAATAGTCTCTGGCAGACCGAAGAGGGTAAGGCCATCGGGCTGACCTATTTTAAGGAAAGGGGTTTTTCTGAACAGACCATCAGACAATTCGGGCTGGGTTATGCGCTGGATCAATGGGAGGATTTTGGAAAAAAAGCCCTTGCCGAGGGTTATCAACTCGAATATCTTGACAAAACCGGATTGGTGATTGTAAAGGAACAAGCTTCTGCGGCCGGGCCACCCAAAATGATCGACCGTTTTAAAGGCAGGATCATCTTTCCGATACATAGCATGAGTGGCCGGGTATTGGGCTTTGGAGGACGTATTCTCAGTAGCGAAAAAAAGATCGCTAAATATGTAAATTCACCTGAAAGTGATATTTATCAGAAAAGCAAGGTCCTTTATGGGATTTATTTCGCTAAACAATCGATCGCCAGGGAAGACTGCTGTTACCTGGTGGAAGGTTATACCGAC
The DNA here is from genome assembly GCA_024638915.1 of Robiginitalea sp. Lineage (GTDB taxonomy): Bacteria > Bacteroidota > Bacteroidia > Flavobacteriales > Flavobacteriaceae > JAHEJJ01. The sequence goes on along the minus strand of JAHEJJ010000041.1, from coordinate 21,024 downwards.
GTCATACAAATGTATCAACGTGGTATTCACAACGTGGTGGCCTCTAGTGGTACGGCCCTGACATCCGAGCAGATCAGGCTGATCAACCGGCTTACCAAGAATATTGTAGTCCTTTTCGATGGAGATGCTGCAGGACTTAGGGCCTCCCTGCGGGGAATTGACCTTATTTTGGAACAGGGCATGAATGTAAGGGTGTGTAGTTTCCCGGAAGGAGAGGACCCGGATAGTTTCGCCCGCGAGAACTCGTATGAGGACCTTGTTTTATATCTGAATGAGAATGCCAAAGACTTTATTCAGTTCAAAACCTCTCTACTCAATGAGGAAAGTGGCCATGACCCGATAAAAAGAGCCGATACCATCCGCGACATCGTCAATAGTATTTCCAAAATACCCGATCGTATAAAAAGGGAACTATATATACAGGAATGTGCAAGGATGATGAATATTTCGGAGGAAGTACTCTTTAATACCCTGGCTCAGATCAGCAGCAAGGAGATCAAAGACTATAAAAGAGTACAGAAGGCACCTCCACCGAAGGCTTTTGAGGTGTTGAAAAACGAGCCTGCACAAACATCGGCCGATATTCAGTATGTTCTGGAGCGTAAGATCATAGAAATGCTTTTGCTCTATGGGGATAAGGATGGAGAATTTGAAGATCTGATACTCAAAGAAAATGAAGAGGGAGATCTGGTCCTCGAACCGGAGTCGTCAGAGGCAAAGGTGTATGAAAAAATCTTTCTCGATCTTCAGGAGGACGAAATAGAGCTAACCGATGAACAGTTCAGGAATCTATATTATCTACTGATTGAAGAACTGAATAAGAATGAGGATTTTTCCATCAGCTCTTTTATGAATGCCCTGGATCAGGATATGGTAGAACAGGTATCTTCGATATTGATGGAGGATGAAAAATACGCACTGCACGAATGGGAGAAGAAAGATATCTATCCCAAGAACAAGGAACATACTATTTCGCAGCTGGTAAGCGAAACGATTTTAACACTGCGCTGTTACCTGATCAAGAAAAGGATCGCAACACTTCAAAAAGACACTGAATCAGAACAGGAAGATCATAGAGATACTCTTGAAGAGATCATGAATTACCTTTCGCTGAATAGTTTGCTCAATAAAAAATTAAACAGGGTACTTCCTTGAGCGATTCGTACTACAGGCCGCACTAGATATATTTTATGGAGTGGCAAAGACAAAAAAAACCCTGCATGAGAAATTGCAGGGGGTTATTTTTACAAGAAAATTCTTCTAATACAATTCCAATGCCTTGGCCTGTTGGAGAAGATCTACCAGGTTATCGACGTTTAGTTTCTTCATTAGTCGAGCCTTGTAAGTACTCACGGTCTTTTCGTTAAGATTAAGGCCCTGAGCCACATCTTTATTTCGTTTTCCGCTGGCGAGTAGTTTAAGCACTTCGACTTCCCGGGTGGAGAGTTTTCTAAAAAATCTTCGAGGCTTCTGAGTACCCTCATCAAATGCAAGCCTTTGAGCCAGTTCATTGGTGATGAACATATTACCTTCGCTAACCTTTTTTACCGCTGAAATTATATAGTCGAGCTCGGCGGTTTTTGAAAGATATCCAAAGGCCCCCGCCCTAATGGTACTAAGGGCATATACATCTTCTGATTGTCCGCTGTAAATCAGAACTTTGATATCTGGGTATTCTTGTTTGATCTTCCTCAATGTTGCAATCCCATTAATTTCAGGGATGTCCATTTCCAAAATGATAACATGAGGAGAGGCTTTTTTGAGTTTTTCGAAAAGCTCAGTGGTGGTAGAAACGTCGGCCACCACTTCAAAATCGTTGGCAGATTGCAAGACATTTTTTACGCCAAGGCGGACTATGGGGTGATTGTCTGCTATTAAAACTTTGATCATTTTTGTTGGTTTTCTCTATCTTAACCTTAAAAGCGTGAATAAATACTGACATGCAATGTAAGGTTAAAATATCTATTTTCTGAAACAAAAATGTACTTTTTTTATGGTTTTTCTATAAAAATCCTATGTTTATTCGACTTAATAACATGATTTTAGGGCAAGAGGTCACATGAGTTCTGCCGGAATTTCACAGACGGGTATTGGGATCATCTTGTGCCGGTTTGCTTGGTTATAGCGTTTAAAGATCTCGAAGACTACTCTATCCCTGCCGGTAAAATCATCGGCGGTTTTTCCTTTGTCGTCCATATCCATGGCCCATTCCAGTTCAGGATAAGAAGCCCCTATCTGGTCTTCATCCGTGCGATCGTCGCCCCAAAGCCCATCTGTTGGGGCCGCATTCATAATATCTTCGTTAATCCCCATATGCTCACCCAATTCATACACTTCGGTTTTCAGCAGATCGGCAATTGGGCTCAGGTCTACACCACCGTCTCCATATTTCGTGTAAAAACCTATTCCAAAATCTTCGACCTTGTTACCGGTCCCGGCCACCAGGTAGTTCCTGAGGGCAGCAAAATAATAAAGTGTAGTCATCCGTAATCTGGCCCTGGTATTCGCCAATGACATAAAACGTTCTTCTTCATTTTCAACGGCGGGTAGTGCGGTAACTAGCTGGTCAAAAACAGACGTCAGAGACACGGCCTGACGGCTCACATTATCAAAATTGTTTTGCAGCCAATCAATATGCCTGTCGGCGCGGGTCACCTGTTTGGCCCCCTGGTGGATGGGCATCTCTATACAGAGCAGGGGTAGGCCTGTACGGGCACATAAGGTCGAGGCGACTGCAGAATCTATCCCGCCTGAAACACCTATTACAAAACCTTTACAGCGGGCACTGATCGCATAGGTCTTTAACCAATCAACAATATAATCGACAACTTTTCCAGTTTGCATAAGGATCTTTTATTAGATTGAAATCAATTAACTTAGCGGCCGTAAAAATATAACCTGCGGGGCATAATAAAAAATATGCAACGATATTGTAAAATCAAGATAAGAGGGCTGTGCTTCCTAATGGCTATACTGGCTATAACCAGTTGCAAGCACACAGATCGTGAAGCAGAGGAAATTGCGACCATTGAGCTCGATCTTAAGATCAGTCGATTCGATCGGGAATTTGCTGATGCCGGGCCTGAAGACCTCCCGGAACTTAAAAGTAAATACCCCTTCCTGTTCCCAGCGCAATATCCTGACAGTCTTTGGATAAACAAAATGCGGGATAGCCTGCAAATCGAGCTGATGGCAGAAGTAGGGAAGGCATTTACCGATTTAGACACTATTGAGGAGGATTTGGAAGGATTACTGAAGCATATCGTCTACTATTTTCCGCAGACCAGGGTACCCCAGGTGATTACCCTGACCTCTGAAGTGGACTATAGCAATCGGGTGATTCTTGCAGATTCGCTGTTGCTAATCGGGCTTGATAATTACCTCGGCGCCGATCATCGGTTTTACTCCAGCATCGATCGATACATAGCCCAGGACCTTGACCCAAGGTTTCTGGCAAGCGACGTGGCTTCGGCCTATGCTCATCAATTGATAAAATATCCATCCAACCGAATTTTTCTGGACCGAATGATTTATTATGGAAAAGTATTATGTCTTAAAGACAAATGGATGCCGGTTGCTACTGATGGGGAAAAGATTCACTTTACTGAAGATCAGGTAAACTGGGCGGAGGCAAATGAAGAGGAAATTTGGAGGTATTTTATCGAAAAGGAATTGCTTTACAGTACCGATCAGGAACTGGGACCTAGATTTCTTGAACCAGCTCCTTTTTCGAAATTCAGATTAGAGCTCGATAGTGAATCTCCGGGTAGGCTAGGACGTTATCTCGGATGGATGATCGTACGGGCATTTATAGAAAACAATGAGATAGGCCTTCAGGATATGATAGTACTCCCTGCAGAAGAGATATTTAAAAATTCAAGATATAAACCCAATAAATAGCACATGGGAAAACTACATCACTCACAAATTACACTTACAGTGGCTTTAGACGAGAACCGGGTACCGGAAAAGCTAACCTGGTCGGCGGAAGACGGAGGAATACGCGAAGAAGAAGCCAAGGCCATGCTGCTCTCGGTCTGGGACAGCAAGCAAAAAGAATCATTGAAAATCGATCTCTGGACCAAAGATATGCCCGTAGATGAGATGAAGATCTTCTTTCATCAGACCCTTGTAGCACTCTCAGATACTTTTATGAAAGCCACACAAGATGAAAAGATGACGGCAAGCATGAAAGAGTTTTGCAGCTATTTTGCTGAGAAGTTAGAATTGCAATAGAAACATAGCTTGGTCTGAAATATTTTTATTTCCGTATAAATATCTATGGGGATTGTAAGGAGGGTTCAAAAATAAGGACTTAAGAAGAAATGCCCACACCAGGCCACCTATCGGGAGAAAATTTTGGAGAATAATTCATTAGAAAAGATCGTTTTTGTCTACAATGCCGATTCGGGTAAGCGAAATGCTATCCTAGATAGTCTTCACAAGGTGTTGAAGCCATCTACCTACAATTGCAATCTTTGCGATATTACCTTTGGAATTCTTCACGAGAAAAAGGAATGGAAAGATTTTCGAACCACATCTGGCTATGATATGGAATTCCTTCACAAGGATGAATTTCAGCAAGCCTATGCTTCTAAATTCGGGCATCGTTTTAGTTTTCCAATAGTACTTGCGGCGGTATCCGAAACACTTGAGATACTGATCGGTACCGAAGAATTAAATGCCCTGACTGATGCAACTTCCCTGATCGATTTGATCAAAGCGAGGGTATAACCACCCTGGTATTATTGATTCTGATAAAACTGCTGGTTGATACCTTCAATATAATCCAGGACTTCATCTCTACCGGTATGCTTAGCAGATGAGGTTATAAAATAGGGAGGTAATGCTTCCCAGACATCGGCCAGTAATTCCTTTAAATAAGATGAAACCTGTTCAGACCGTGCTTTGGGACTCATTTTATCGGCCTTTGTAAAAATGATGGCAAAAGGGATCTGATGGGTGCCCAACCATTCCATAAAACGCAGATCTATTTCCTGCGCACTATGTCTGATATCGATAAGCACGAAAGCGGTGATCAATTGTTTCCTTTTGCTGAAATAATCCCTGATATATTTCTGAAAGGTCTTTTTGTCTTTTTTAGACACCCGGGCATAGCCATAACCGGGTAGATCTACCAGAAACCAATTGTTGTTGATTTTAAAATGATTGATCAATTGGGTCTTTCCGGGCTTTCCCGAGGTCTTGGCCAGGTTCTTCTGTCCGGTCAGCATATTGATGAGTGACGATTTGCCTACATTAGATCGGCCGATGAAAGCATATTCTGGAATGGGTTCCCGTGGGCAATGCGCCACATCGGTATTGCTCATCACAAATTTTGCAGAGCTTATTTTCATAATGGAGATTAGAATTGACGCTTCTGAAGCCAGGCATCAAGGATCAGATTGAATTCGTCCGGATGCTCCATCATAGGTGCATGGCCGCATTTTTCAATCCAGAAGAGCTCAGAATCCGGGAGCAATTCATGAAATTCCTTGGCTACGTTGGGCGGGGTAACCGAATCGTTTTCTCCCCAAATAATACAGGTAGGCGTTTTCATAGCAGGAAGATCATTAGACATATTATGCCGTATAGCGCTCTTTGCGATAGCCAGTGTTTTCACCAGCTTTAGACGGTCGTTGACAGTAGCAAACACCTCATCGACGATTTGCTTGGTAGCCACGGCGGGGTCGTAGAAAACATCCTCTGCTTTTTTCTTTATAAACTCGTAGTCGCCCCGCTTTGGATAGCCATCGCCCATAGCGCTTTCATAAAGGCCTGAACTTCCGGTAATTACCAGTGCCTTTACCCTCTCAGCGTATAGTTTACTGTGCAACAGCCCGATATGTCCCCCAAGCGAGTTGCCCAGCAGAATCACTTCATTAAAACCCTTGAATTCGATGAATTTCTCGAGGTATACCGCAAAATTCTTAACGTTGGTTTTCAGCATGGGCATGCTGTAAATAGGTAATTCAGGGACAAGCACCTGATAACCCTTTTTGGGAAAATAATCGGTGACCCCGTGAAAATTACTAAGTCCGCCCATCAGACCATGTAAGATGATCATGGGCTTACCTTCTCCAACCTCAATATACCTGTATTTTCCTTCCTTGATAATCTGGTTTTCCATCTACAGAGTGCTTGCTGTATCAGTGGGCAAATATAGGCATTTCATAATTATAGAATGATTTTAATGAAAATCTCGAAACGCTTATGTACTCTTATTTTAAGGGTGTTCGAAAAGTTTTAACCCATTAGAACAAAGCGCAGGTCAACCCTGTTTTCTGCTTTGCCGGGAGCTCTCAGCATTAATTTTTTGTAGTTAAAGTGGTAATTTGTGGTAAATAGTGGTAATAATTTCTATATATTTGAGTTTATAATAAATAAACCGACCATCTTTAAGTGATAAGTTTCATAGGGACATATGAGTGTAAAGCTGATACCAAAGGTAGGATAATGATTCCTGTTACCCTAAAGAATCAGATGGCTCCTTTGCTCAGCAAGGGCTTCGTGATCAAACGGTCGGTCTTCCAGCCTTGCCTTGAACTGTATCCTATGGAAGAGTGGAATCTGTTGATGGAGAAAATGAATAAAAAGAACAGATTCCGTAAGAGGAACAACGATTTTATAAGAAGATTTTCCGCCGGGGTTAAACCTGTGGAAATCGATTCAACCGGCCGTTTACTTATTCCCAAAAATTTAGTTTCCATCGCAGGGATTAAAAAGGAAGTAGTCCTTAGTTCGGCCATCAATATAATAGAGATCTGGGATAAAGATGGCTATGAAAAAGTCTTGGAAGAAACGGCCGAGAATTTTGCAGAATTGGCAGAAGAAGTAATGGGCGAGGATGAAGGCGACGTATCATGATCCGGTCCTGCTGGAAGAAGCGGTCAGCGGTCTTAAGATCGATAAAAGCGGAATATATGTGGATGTAACCTTCGGCGGAGGGGGTCATTCCAAGGAAATATTGAACAATCTGGGAGAGGATGGCCTATTGGTGGCTTTTGACCAGGATGAAGAGGCATTAGCCAATGCGATTGACGATAGGCGCTTCAAACTGATCAATGAAAACTTTAGGTACATCAAGCAATTTTTAAAATTCTATGGCATAACTCAAGTGGACGGAATACTTGCAGATTTTGGAGTGTCATCGCACCAGTTTAATACGGCGAGCAGAGGTTTTTCGACCCGTTTCGATGCCGAACTGGACATGCGCATGAGCAAGCGTACCGAGGCCTCTGCCTTCGAGATACTCAATAAATATGAACACAGACAGTTGAGCGAGGTATTTTTCTCCTATGGGGAATTGCGCAACGCCGGTGGAATGGCCAGGGCCATTATCGATTTCAGGGCAAAGCGACCGGTAAAAACCACCTCTGATCTAAAAGAGGCTTTGAAAAAGTATCTGCCAAGAAAGCGAGAGAACAAGGTGCTGGCACAACTTTTCCAGGCGATACGAATAGAAGTGAATCAGGAATTGGCAGCGATCCGGGAGTTTTTATTACAAACGCCTGAACTGATAAAGAAAGGTGGCCGACTTTGCATTATAAGTTACCATTCTCTAGAGGACCGTTTGGTTAAACGTTTCATCAGGAGCGGCCAATTTGAAGGCGAACCAGAAAAAGATCTCTATGGCCGGGTAAAGCTTCCATTTAAAAGAATTGGAAAGCTGGTTGTACCGGGTGCAGACGAAATAGAAGTCAATCCAAGGTCGAGAAGTGCAAAACTCAGGATTGCGGAAAGAATATAAAACAAAAGGGGAGTAATCATGAAAAAAGGTTTTTTAGACCTCTTGAAAGGTAAGTTTTTAGTGAGTGGGGATGCTCCCAAAAATTGGTTGTTCATCATTTATGCCTCATCACTGGCAACGGTTATGATCGCCAGTTCACACAGTGCAGACCGGAAGGTTCATCAGGTGGCGGAACTCAATGAGGAAGTGAGAGAGCTCAGGAGTGAATTTGTAGATATGCGCTCAGACGTTCAGCGATTGAAACTCGAATCGACCGTGACCAACTATGTTGAAAAGAAAGGGTTGACCCCTTCGGAAACACCTCCAAAAAAAATAGTCGTAAAAACCTTTGCTGAATAAATGGCCATCAGGGAAAAGAACATAATGATCCGTTTATATATAGTGGCATGTTGTCTCTTCCTCTTTGCTATTGCGGTCGGCGCTAAACTCGTGAGCATACAGATCGTTCACGGAGAAAAATACAAGGCGCTGGCCATGAAGCGCACTGAGAAGATGTTTACCATAGCCCCAAACCGCGGTAATCTTTACTCGGACGACGGCAGCCTTTTGGCCACCTCCGTTTCCAAATACACCATACGTTTCGACGGGGTGACCGTAAGCCAGAAAGATTTTGAAGAACATGTTGGAGCTCTTTCCCGCTCCCTTTCATCCATGTTCCAGAAACCTGCTTCTTATTATGAGGAAATCCTGCGGAAAGCGCGCATCAACCAACACCGCTATGCGCTAATTGCGAGGAACGTGGAATATACCGACTATTTAAAGCTCAAAACATTTCCCCTTTTTAACCTTGGTCCGTATAAAGGAGGTATCATCGCCGAGCAGCGCACTGTCAGGGAACATCCTCTGGGTAAGATAGCAGAACGCAGCGTGGGTTATGAACGTTTCGATGAAAACGGTTACGCCACCAGGGTTGGCCTGGAAGGTGCTTTCGGGCAGTATTTAAGAGGTGTTGAAGGAAAGCGTCTAAAACAAAAGATCGCCAAAGGGCAATGGAAACCCATCGGTCTTAACAATATTGTGGAGCCCAAAGACGGCTATGATGTTATTTCCACCATCGATATCAATATACAGGATATTGCCCATCATGCATTGCTTTCACAACTCGAGAAATATAAGGCAGATCATGGAAGCGTGATCGTAATGGAGACCGCAACAGGTGAAATAAAGGCCATATCGAATTTAGGACAAACCGAAGACGGCAAGTACTATGAACGATTGAATTATGCCATTGGAGAATCCCACGAGCCTGGTTCAACATTTAAACTGATGTCTTTGGTTGCAGCATTGGAAGATCGGGTGGTAGATACAAGCGATGTTATCGATACTGAAAAAGGAAGATGGAGGATTTATGATCGTACGGTCAGGGATTCTAAACACGGAGGTTATGGAAAGATTTCAGTGGCCGAAGCTTTTGTGGTTTCCTCCAATACGGCCTTTGCGAAAATGATCCATAACGGATACAAAGAACGGCCGGAGCAATTCGTTAACAGCCTTATGGATCTCGGATTGCACCGCGAACTGGGGATGCCAATTAAGGGCGAAGGGAAACCTGTATTACGATCTCCCGGCGACAAAGGATGGTCTGGTATCTCCCTCGCCTGGATGTCACACGGTTATGAAGTGGCTCTTACACCATTGCAGACACTCGCTTTTTACAACGCTATAGGTAATGGGGGTGAATTATTACGGCCGAGACTTATCAAGGAAGTAAGGGAATGGGACAAAACCATCTATAGTTTCGAAAAAGAAGTGATAAATCCATCGATATGTTCAGATGAGACCATTTCAAAAGTACAGCAACTGTTAAAAGATGTGGTTGAAAAAGAGGGTGGAACGGCACACCGGCTCTATTCACCAAATTTTTCGATGGCGGGAAAAACCGGCACTGCTCAAAAGAACTATGTAACCAGGGATCCGGATAAGTTGGGGTATATCTCCACTTTTGCCGGCTATTTTCCAGCCGATAATGCCAAATACTCCTGCATAGTGGTTATTCATGAACCAGACAAAAGTGTGGGGTATTACGGAGCTGATGTTTCCGGGCCGGTATTTAAGTCCATCGCCAGAAAAATATATGCCAATAATCCACTGATTGAAGAGGTGGCGGGTCTAGAACCCAAGAACATCCAACTGGATAAAGAATATAAGCGCTATTTCGTGGAAGCCCGTAAGGAATATCAGACCGTGCCCAATGTAAGGGGAATGTGCGGCATGGATGCCATAGCCCTTTTGGAAAACATGGGAATCGAGGTGGAAGTCATTGGAAATGGTAAGGTTATGAAGCAATCAGTTACTCAGGGAACCAGCCTTAATAAGGTTAAGAAAATAGTGTTAGAACTTTCATGAAGTCGTTAAAAGACATATTATATGGTGTTGGCCTATCAGCTGTGAGTGGCTCTACAGATATTGATATCAGGGCGGTTCAGTTCGATTCCAGGGCGGTGCAGAACAAGGATGCTTTTGTGGCCGTAAGAGGTAGCATGGCCGATGGCCACAAGTTCATAGAAAAAGCTGTTGAGGCAGGTGCGCACGCTGTCATCTGTGAGGAATTCCCCGAGCAACTATTAGAAAATATCACCTATATAGAAGTGGGCAATGCGAAAAAAGCCCTTTCTGTGATGGCCTCCAACTTTTATGACGTTCCCTCCAGAAATTTAAAATTGGTGGGGGTTACCGGCACCAATGGCAAGACTACCGTGAGTACGCTGCTATATCAATTATTTAAGAGAGCCGGATATAAAGTCGGCCTGATCTCGACCATCAGGATTATGGTCGACGATAAAGAATATCCAACCCGCCTTACAACACCAGACGCGCTCACCATCAACAAACATCTCTTCCTGATGAATGAAGCAGGCGTGGAGTTTTGTTTTATGGAGGTCAGTTCACACGGTATCGATCAGTATCGTACCGAAGGACTCAATTTTAGCGGGGCCATTTTTACCAACTTGTCTCACGACCATCTTGATTACCATAAAACTTTTGAGGCCTATAGAGATACCAAAAAAAAGCTCTTCGACGATCTTCCTAAAAAAGCCTTTGCATTATCAAATGTTGACGATAAGAACGGCCTGGTAATGCTGCAGAATACCAGGGCAAGGAAATTTACCTACGCACTGAAAACATTTGCCGACTACAGGGCTCAGGTGCTGGAGAACCAGTTTAGCGGGCAACTGTTGAAGATAGATGAAAATGAACTCTGGACCCGACTTATAGGTCGTTTTAATGCCTATAATATTTTGGCGATTTATGCGACCGCCGACCTGCTCGGGCTGGAAAAAATAGAAACGCTCAAGTTGCTGAGCGAACTGGAGAACGTAGACGGCAGGTTTCAATATTTTATATCAAAAGAAAGAATTACGGCTATAGTCGATTATGCCCATACGCCGGACGCACTCAAAAATGTATTGGATACTATCCATGCATTGAGGACTGGAAATGAAAACGTCATCACCGTCGTGGGGTGTGGTGGTGATCGTGACAAGTCGAAGCGTCCGGTAATGGGTCATATCGCCTCCCAGATGAGCAATAAAGCCATTTTCACTTCAGATAACCCCAGGAGTGAGTCGCCCATGGAGATCATCCATGACATGGAAAATGGAGTGGAACCACAAAATTCAGCTAAGACATTGTCTATAGAAGATCGGCGACAGGCCATTAAAGCAGCCTGTCAGCTTGCGATAGAAAACGATATCATCCTTGTGGCAGGCAAAGGCCATGAAACCTATCAGGAAACAAACGGTGAGCGGGTAGATTTTGATGATTTCAAGATAGTAAAGGAAGTATTAACCAGTTTGAGTAAATAAAAGAACCATAACGGAACCACCATGGTGGTGGCAATTAGGCGCCCATATGTTGTACTATCTATTTGAATATTTAGAGCAGGAATATCAGTTCCCCGGGGCAACACTTTTTCAGTTTCTGACCTTCCGTGCTGCTATGGCGGTATTACTCTCTCTGATTCTAGCCACTGCTTTTGGTAAGAGGGTGATCCTTTTTCTGAGAAAAAAGCAGATAGGGGAAACGGTTCGTGATCTAGGCCTTGAGGGGCAGCAGCAAAAGACCGGCACACCTACAATGGGTGGGATCATTATTATATTATCTACCCTGGTACCTGTGCTCCTGTTTGCCCGCCTGGATAATGTCTATATCATACTCCTGATCGTAACCACGATCTGGATGGGAGTCATCGGATTTGTCGATGACTATATCAAGATATTTAAAAAGAACAAAAAAGGTCTCAAGGGTAGATTTAAGGTTCTCGGCCAGGTGGTTCTGGGACTCATGGTAGGCACCACGCTCTATTTTCATCCGGAGGTAACCATGAAAGAAAAGAATAAGACCATCATCACACGAAACTATACGGTCGAAAAGATAGAGGGCCAGGAAATAAAATCGACCAAAACCAATATTCCCTTTTTTAAGAATAATGAGCTCGATTATGCCAAATTACTGGGATGGGCGGGCGAAGGAGCGGAAAAATATGCCTGGCTGCTCTTTATTCCTATTGTCATATTTATCGTAACCGCGGTGTCGAACGGGGCTAATTTAACCGATGGTGTAGACGGCCTGGCTGCGGGTACATCGGCTATAATTGTACTATCGCTGGGTATTTTTGCCTGGGTATCGGGTAATATTATTTTTTCAGACTACCTCGATATTTTCTTTATACCCAGATCTGAAGAGCTTGTGGTGTTCAGCGCTGCATTTGTAGGTGCCTTGGTGGGTTTCCTCTGGTACAATACTTTCCCCGCCCAGGTATTTATGGGAGATACCGGCAGCCTTACTATCGGTGGGGTGATCGCGGTGATCGCCCTGATCGTGAGAAAAGAATTGTTGATACCGCTGTTATGCGGAATATTCTTTGCCGAGTCCATATCGGTCATGATACAGGTGAGCTATTTCAAATTTACCAAGCGCAGATATGGAGAAGGAAAACGGGTGTTTTTGATGGCACCGCTTCACCACCACTATCAAAAAAAAGGATATCACGAAAGCAAGATCGTCACCAGATTCTGGATTATCGGGATTCTGCTGGCTATTGTAACCATAGTGACTTTGAAAGTGAGATAGATGGCGCAACTCGTAGTGCTTGGAGCAGGTGAGAGCGGGGTTGGAACCGCTATTCTGGGGAAAAAAGAAGGATTCGAAGTTTTTGTTTCCGATAACGGAAGCATTCAGGAAAAATATAAAGACGTTCTTATAAATCTTGGAGTTGAATGGGAAGAAAAAGGCCATTCTCAGGATCGCATACTGCATGCCGATCTGGTGATGAAGAGCCCCGGCATACCCGATAAGGTACCCTTGGTGGAGCTTTTGCATCAGAAAAACATTCCGGTGATTTCAGAGATAGAGTTTGCCGCGAGATATACTGATGCTACCATCATCGGGATCACGGGAAGCAACGGTAAGACCACAACTACCATGCTCACTCACCATATTTTGAAAAAAGGTGGACTAAATGTTGGTATGGCAGGGAATATCGGAGATAGCTTTGCCCGGATGGTCGCTGAAAAAAATCACGAATTCTATGTGTTGGAGATCAGTAGCTTCCAGTTAGATGGGATCCGTGATTTTAAACCGCATATCGCTATCCTGACCAATATAAGCCCCGACCATCTTGATCGGTACGACTACTCTTTTGAAAAGTATGTGGCCTCTAAGTTCAGGATTACCGAGAATCAGGATGAATCAGATTATTTCATTTATGATGCTGAAGACGCTGTGATTCAAAATGGGCTGGCCTCCCATCCCATCAAATCGAGATTACTGCCTTTTGCGCTCACTAAAATTGTAGCACAAGGGGCCCATATTGAAAATGAAAACATAATAATAAAAACAGAAAATAAAACGGTGCACATGAATACAAAAAACGTTGCATTAGAGGGAAAACACAACTTAAAAAATACCATGGCCGCGGCTACGGTGGCTAATCTGGTCGGGATAAGAAAAGATTCTATCAGGAATAGCATACAAAACTTTCATGGTGCGCCACACCGATTGGAGAAAGTATTGAAGATCCATCATGTGCAGTATATCAACGATTCAAAGGCCACCAACGTTAATGCCACCTTTTTCGCCCTGGATAGCATGGCTACACCTGTGGTTTGGATAGTAGGTGGTGTAGACAAGGGGAATGACTATAAGGAATTGATGCCCCTGGTCCGTGAAAAAGTGAAGGCGATTATTTGCCTGGGGATGGATAATACCCTTATAAAGGAAGCATTTGGAAATGTCGTGGACCTTTTGGTCGAAACCTTTGCTATGAGCGAAGCGGTAAAAGTAGCCTACAAGATTGCCGAACGAGGTGATACTGTATTATTATCACCGGCCTGTGCCAGTTTTGATCTTTTTGAAAACTATGAAGACCGGGGGAATCAATTCAAGGAGGCGATCAAGAATCTATAAAATGAAGAGTTTCTTTTCAAATATACAGGGAGATAAAGCCATTTGGGGGGTCGTGGCCCTCCTGGCACTGTTCTCTTTTTTACCGGTATACAGCGCAAGCAGTAACCTGGTCTATGTTGTTGGAAATGGAACCACACTTGGTCATTTGGTCAAACACGGACTCCTTCTATTCCTGGGATTCGGTATCATATATGGCGTTCACAGAATTCCAACTCATTATTTTAAAGGCCTGTCTATTATAGCCATGCCGGTGGTGATACTGCTCCTGATCTATACCCTGGCTCAGGGCACTACGATCGAAGGAGCAAATGCGAGTCGTTGGATCCGCCTACCCTGGGTTGGAATAACCTTCCAGACTTCAAACCTGGCCGCTGTGGTACTGATGATCTACATCGCGCGTTACCTAACCAAGATCAGGGACCGGAAAATCACTTTCAATGAAAGTATTTTACCGCTTTGGTTACCTGTTTTCCTGGTACTTCTATTGATTTTACCAGCCAATTTTTCCACGGCAGCCATAATTTTCTTTATGGTGCTGGTACTTTGTTTTCTAGGCGGTTACCCGTTAAAATACCTTGCGGTAATGGTGGGTACCGGACTGATATGTCTGGTGATGTTTGTATTGACAGCAAAAGCAATCCCCGATATTTTTCCAAACCGGGTTGATACGTGGATCAGCAGGGTGGAGAGTTTTTGGGATCCTGCGGACACCGAAGCGGATTATCAGATCGAAAAGGCCAAGATCGCCATCGCAAGTGGCGGAATAGTTGGCCAGGGAGCCGGCAAAAGTGTTATGAAGAATTTTTTACCCCAGTCCTCTTCCGATTTTATCTATGCTATAATCATTGAAGAATATGGACTTGTTGGCGGATTTGCACTGATGTTCTTTTATATGTTATTGCTATTCAGGATTGTGGTAGTGGCCAATAGTAACGCTTCGGTCTTTGGGAAACTGCTGGTGGTAGGTGTAGGCCTGCCCATTGTATTTCAGGCCCTGATTAACATGGCGGTGGCCACAGAGTTGTTTCCGGTAACTGGGCAAACACTACCGCTTATTAGCAGCGGAGGTACATCGATATGGATGACCTGTCTTGCAATTGGAATTGTACTCAGTGCGAGTATTAAAAGAGAGGGAGAAGAACAGCAGTCGGCCATTGATGATACAAATCCTTTAGAAGTATTGAGTGGACAACTATAGATTCATACTTTCTGGAGGCGGCACCGGCGGTCATATTTATCCCGCCATTGCCATTGCAAATGAATTAAAACTGAGGTTTCCAGATGCAGAATTTCTGTTCGTGGGTGCCAAGGGGAGGATGGAAATGGAAAAAGTGCCTCAGGCAGGTTATAAAATTGAAGGATTATGGATCAGTGGAATACAGAGGAAGATCACATTAAAAAACCTCTTATTTCCTTTGAAATTGATAAGTAGTTTGATTAGATCGAGAAAGATATTGAATCGTTTTAAGCCCGATGTGGTGATTGGTACGGGCGGTTTTGCCAGTGGACCACTGCTCCGCATGGCAGCGGCTAAAGGTATCCCCAGTGTCTTGCAGGAACAAAATTCCATCGCAGGAATCACCAATAAATGGCTGGCACCTAAAGCCGAAAAGATATGCGTTGCCTATGACGGGATGGAACGCTTCTTCCCGGCAGATAAAGTAGTAAAAACAGGAAATCCGGTCCGGGATAATATAGTGGCGGCCAATGCCGAACCGGCCTCATCCCGCAAATTTTTTAATCTGGATCCCGATCGCCATACGCTGCTTATTATCGGCGGCAGTCTTGGTTCACGCAGGATCAATGAATTGGTTGTTTCCAAGCTCGATTTCTTCGAATCTGAGGGGCTCCAGCTGATTTGGCAGTGCGGGCAGTACTACTATGATACCTACAAGAAATGTCGATCTGGCCATATAAAAGTTTTCGATTTCATCAACAGGATGGACCTGGCCTACGATGCGGCAGATATTATTATTTCTAGGGCAGGCGCCGGATCGGTTTCTGAACTCTGTATTGTCGGGAAGCCAGTACTCTTTATCCCCTCACCGAATGTTGCCGAAGATCACCAAACAAGAAATGCGGAATCACTGGTGGAGAAAGATGCTGCCCTAATGCTGAGGGAGGTCGAATTGGAGCGCGACTTTGAAGCTGTTTTTAGCAGAATGATGCATTCAGCCATGGAGCGTGACCAGCTTAGCAAGGAAATTAAAAAATTGGCACTACCCAATGCGACCATTGAGATAGCAGGCCAGATAGAGAATCTTATCAGAAAAAAGAAAGAGGATCATTAAAACCGTGGAGCAAAGTATACCACATATTGATCATTACCATAACCTTTACTTCATCGGTATAGGGGGTATCGGCATGTCGGCCCTGGCGCGATACTTCCATAACATGAGAAAGAATGTAGCCGGATATGATCGTACGGAAACTCCGCTTACGATGGAACTTGTATCCAGCGGTATTGATATTCATTATCAGGACGAATTGGAATTGGTGCCCGAAGAGTACAGGGATATCGACAAAACGCTGGTGGTATATACCCCCGCCGTCCCGGCAACTAATGCGCAGCTTAATTTCTTCCGCTCGACCGGTTACCGCGTTATGAAAAGATCTGAGTTATTGGGGATGATTACCCGCAGCAGTTTTTGCTTTGCTGTGGCAGGTACACATGGCAAAACGACAACCTCAAGCATTCTGGCACATCTGCTTCGTGAAACCGGGGTACCAATCACTGCCTTTCTGGGAGGGATCTCCGAGGATTTCAACAGCAATTTCCTATTTGAAGGAACCGATTATACCGTGGTTGAGGCCGACGAGTTCGACAGGTCATTTCTACAGCTCCAACCCGATGTGGCTTGTATTACTTCTGTTGATGCAGACCATCTCGATATCTACGGCACCGAAACCGAGCTGCTGAATTCCTTTATCGAGTTTTCGCGACAGCTAAAATCCACAGGTAAATTATTTGTCCGGAACGGGCTCCCTATTTCCGGGATTACCTATGGCATTGAAGACGATTCGGACTACTGTATACGAAATATAAGAATTGAACATGGCACCTACATTTTTGATTTGGGAACTCCTGAGACGATGATCGAAGGAGTGCGCTTTAACAAACCAGGAAGGCATAATTTGCTCAATGGATTAGCGGCTTTTGCGATGGCGATACAGGCAGGTCCCCCGCCTTATCGCCTTGCCGAGGCTTTGGAAACGTTTAAAGGTGTTCAAAGACGTTTCTCTTACTGTATTAAGGAAATAAAATTCATATTTATCGATGACTATGCGCATCATCCTGCAGAAATCGATGCGGTTTTCCAGGCGATACAGGAAATGCACCCCGGCAAACGCGTTGTAGCTGTATTTCAGCCACATCTATACTCACGGACCCAGGACTTTGCCCATGAATTTGCCACAAGTCTGGCAAAATTCGATAGTATCCTATTGCTCGATATCTATCCGGCAAGAGAAGAACCCATTGCAGGTATCACCTCCCGATGGCTACTCGATCAAATTGAAAATCCGAATAAGAAAATTGTAAATAAAGAGAATCTGGTTAAGGAAATACTCAGCCAAAAACCACAGGTACTCATCACCATGGGGGCCGGCGATATTGGACTGGAAATTCCGAGGCTTAAAAAGGAACTTGAATATGCGTATTAATTGGAATTATTTAAAATTTATCTTCTTATTTATTTGTATTACAATACTTTATGCGTTTTCTAATGAACGTAATGCGAACAGGGAGATCAACGGAATGAAACACGAATTCGTTGGGGAACAAAACCTGTTTGTCAACAGGGATATGGTTAATAAATTGTTAATACAAAATTATGGAAGCCTTAAAAATGTGCCTAAAGAAAGGGTAGTTTTGAATACTATAGAAGAGGTCATACAGACCGATGAAATGGTGAAAAATGCCCAAGTCTACCTTACAGTTGACGGAGAACTTAAATCGAAAATCGAGCAAAGGCAACCAATCGGACGAGTAGAGGGAGTTTCAAAATTTTACTTGGATAAAGACGGAAAGTCTATGCCTTTATCCAGGATTTATTCTGCTCGGGTACCAATCATAACGGGCAAAATTACGGGTAAGAGTCTCGAAGATGTTTATGTGATATTGAAATACATAAATGAAGATGATTTCTTGCGTAAAAACGTGATCGGTATACACATTGAAGATGAAGAGAAGTACCAGCTTAAATTCCGGCTCGAAAGCTTTGTAGTTCAGTTGGGAGATGTTCAGGATCTTGAGGAGAAGTTCAACAATTTTAAAGCTTTCTACAGGAAGGCAAACCGGGATAAAACCCTAGATGACTATTTAGTTGTGAATCTTGAATTCAATAACCAGGTTGTATGTACCAAAATTTAGATCAGTATGGAAAACGCTAATTATTCTGTCGGTTTAGACATAGGAACCACCAAAATCGTCGCCATCATTGGCAAGGAGAACGAATACGGTAAAATTGAGGTTTTAGGTATCGGCAGGTCTAAAAGCCTTGGCGTACACCGTGGTGTGGTAAATAATATCACCCAGACCATTCGATCTATACAACAGGCGATAGAGCAAGCGGAAGAAAACTCGGGCTTAAAGATAGGTTCGGTGGTCGTGGGGATCGCCGGGCAGCACATCCGAAGCCTTCAGCATAGTGATTATATCACCCGTGCGAATTCAGAAGAAGTTATCAATGAGGACGACCTTGAAAACCTCTGCAATCAGGTTTATAAACTGGTGATGCTCCCAGGCGAGGAGATCATTCATGTTCTGCCACAGGAATATAAGGTAGATGGCCAGGCCGAAATAAAGCAGCCTATCGGCATGTATGGAGGTCGGTTGGAAGCGAATTTCCACGTGGTAGTAGGCCAGGTTTCCTCTATTAAAAATATCGGTCGCTGTATCAAAAGCGCTGGCTTGGATCTCGCGAACATCACCCTTGAACCCCTGGCTTCATGCGATGCTGTTCTCAGTCAGGAAGAGAAAGAAGCAGGTGTTGCGCTTATCGACATAGGAGGCGGCACAACAGATCTCGCCATCTTCAAGGATGGCATTATAAGGCATACAGCTGTCATCCCATTTGGTGGAAATGTCATCACCGAAGACATCAAAGAAGGATGTTCCATCATTGAGAAGCAGGCCGAATTACTTAAGATTAAGTTCGGTTCAGCCTGGCCGGGCGAGAACCGTGATAATGAGATCGTATCGATTCCGGGATTAAGAGGGCGTGAACCTAAGGAGATCACCCTTAAAAACCTGTCTAAGATTATACACGCAAGGGTTGTGGAGATCGTAGAACAGGTGTATGTGGAGATCAAGAATTATGGTCACGATGAACAAAAGAAAAAACTGATCGCCGGAATTGTACTTACCGGTGGCGGAAGCCAGTTGAATCATCTCAAACAATTAGTGGAATACATTACCGGCATGGATACGCGTATAGGCTATCCGAATGAACACCTCGCCGGGGATTCCGATGAAGAGATCGCAAGCCCCTTGTATGCAACGGCTGTCGGTTTGTTGATGAACGCAGTGGAGAATAAGGGAAGACAGGAAATGGGCCTTGAAGAAGAGAAAGAACTGGTCCTGGAAACCCAGGAAGAAATTAGCAGCGAGATGGGTGGAACGAGGCATCGCAAATCTGTTTTCGAAAAGTGGTCTGAAAAATTAAAGGACTTTTTAGATAACGCCGAGTAAGCATAAACTATTAAAACACTTAATAACCAGTAATATAAAAACCATGAGCAAAAACACTGATTTTGACGGAATAGCCTTCGATCTGCCGAAAAACCAGAGTAATGTTATAAAAGTAATAGGAGTAGGAGGTGGCGGAAGTAATGCCATCAACCATATGTTCCAGGCAGGGATCAATGGAGTCGACTTTGTGATCTGCAACACAGATGCACAGGCGCTTCAAAACAGCCCGGTACCCAATAAGATCCAATTGGGTGTATCCCTGACCGAAGGCCTGGGCGCCGGAGCAAACCCCGAAGTAGGGGAGCAGGCCGCCCTGGAAAGCATGGAAGAAATAAAAAATATGCTCGACTCCAATACAAAAATGATTTTCATAACAGCCGGAATGGGTGGAGGAACAGGTACTGGTGCTGCTCCTGTCATCGCCAAGCAGGCAAAGGAAATGGAGGTATTGACAGTGGGGATAGTGACCATGCCTTTCCAGTTCGAGGGGAAGACAAGATGCTTGCAGGCTCAGCACGGCATCGAAAATTTAAGATCGAATGTAGATTCGCTAATTGTGATCAATAATAATAAGCTTCGTGAGGTATACGGCAACTTAGGATTTAAAGCTGGTTTTTCTAAGGCCGATGAAGTTTTGGCCACTGCAGCGAGGGGAATTGCAGAGGTTATTACGCACCACTATACACAGAATATCGACTTGCGTGATGCTAAAACAGTTTTGTCTAGTAGTGGCACTGCAATTATGGGATCTGCGAATTCTTCCGGATCAGCAAGAGCTCAGGAAGCTATCATGAAAGCACTGGATTCCCCATTGCTGAACGACAATAAGATTACCGGGGCCAAGAATGTACTGTTATTAATTGTTTCAGGCTCTCAGGAAATTACGATAGATGAAATAGGAGAGATCAACGATCATATCCAGATCGAGGCAGGACATAATGCCAATATAATCATGGGAGTAGGCGAAGATGATAATCTGGGAGATGCCATTGCAGTAACCGTAATCGCCACTGGTTTTAATATCGATCAGCAAAATGAAATCGTCAATACAGAAACCAAAAAGATAATCCATACGCTTGAGGATGAACAGAAAGCGGAGCATGACCTGACAGAAAAAACAGTTGTTCATGTGTTGGAAGAAGATCAGGAGGCATTCGAACCAATCATCAAGCAC
>JAHEJJ010000003.1 GCA_024638915.1 Robiginitalea sp. | reverse complement strand
GTTCTATATTTGTGGCTGAAGCCAAAGCAAAAAGTCCTTGGATTACTGATTAGTGTAGTGAGCATTAATTTCGCTTATATCACCTATTGATCTCTATATTTTGAGGTCATTCCGTCAATCATAATTCGATAAACAATCGGTACCTGTTCCGACTCTATCTTGCTCGAAAATTCACTGATGGCTTTGGTGTCTCTTCCTTCTTTGCGGCGCAGCAGTCTGCTCACGCCTTTGGCAAATTCATGCAGGTAGTATTTAGCATCGATCCCCTGAAGTTCTTCAAATTTGCCATGCACCAGTACCGAGCGCCATTCGCTCACTGAATCGATCTGAGTAACCCCAAAGGAAACATTTGGGTTCTTGCGCATGGCCTCGATCTTATGTCCTTCATTTGCATAACTGATGATGATATTTTTAGCTTTATCGTAGTAATACGTAATAGGTAATGAATAGGGCCATTCTCCCGCCAGATAAGACAGATAGCCAATATAGTTGTCCTTTAATAATTGTTTTGCTTCTCTGGTTTTAAGGTCCTGTATCACCGCTTCTTCTTTAATCATATCACCTTCTTTAATCATATCACCGCCTTCTCTGCAATATCTTCGTAAATTTCCTACCACCTTCGGTGATCTACAATGATAATTGTCATACATGGAAGAATTTTAATCGGTAAGATCTTTTTTTACAGCTTAGATCATTGAAATACCGGTGGCATAATGCCCAGATGGCATTAATTTTCTGAATTCTGATCTATATTTATATCGGGAATCGCGATAAAACTCAACAATGAATAAATTCATCCGAAAAATGATCAACGACCCTGCTACCCCTCAGGGCCGTATTTTCGATTATTTTATTCAATTGCTAATTGTACTCTCGCTTATCAGTTTCGCGATAGAAACCCTGCCCGACAACAGTCCGGAACTTGTTCAATTCCTGACTGATTTTGAATTTTTCTGTGTGATGATATTCTCGGCCGAATATCTGTTGAGAATTGCGATGGCACCTCGCCCTTTTCAATACATTTTTAGTTTTTACGGGATCATCGACCTTTTGGCTATCTTGCCTTTCTACCTAAGCAAGGCATTGGATATGCGAGCTTTAAGAGCTTTTCGTATTTTCAGGATATTCCGTGCACTAAAGCTCATTCGTTACCATAGAGCCCTGCAGCGTATTACCATCGCAGCCCGGATTGTGCGGGAAGAACTAATCTTATTTATGATCATCGTGATCATTTTTATCTACCTCACCGCAGCCGGGATCTACTATTTTGAGAATGAGGCACAGCCAGAAGCGTTTTCTTCTATCTTCCATAGCTTCTGGTGGGCTATTGTGACCCTTACCACCGTAGGTTATGGAGACATTTACCCAATCACGGTGGGAGGTAAGGTCTTTACCTTTTTTGTGGTGATCATCGGAGTGGGCATTGTCACCATTCCGGCAGGTATTGTAGCCTCTGCCTTGTCTAAAGCCAGAGAAATTGAAGAGCAGGAAAGAAAGGCGACTAAAATCAAAGACAAAAATACCGAACCCTGAAAACGTCCAAATTTTCAATCATCCAAACTCCAGTAGATGGAACTTATGATCTCCGTTGGATCGATAAAGCCCTGTCCGAATTCATCATCCCATTCGCTCGACAGGCGCAGGTTGAGTGTTTCTTCCAGTGTTTTGCCAGAAGACTTGGCCTTTTTAACCCGGGTACGCAATCTCACCAGCATGTCCCGATAGGCCATCAATTTTTTTCTATTGGTCACCGGTCCATGCCCTGGAATGATCTTTGTCTCATCATCGATCAGGAAAAGGACCATATTATGGTTCCGGATAAATCCGTCTATATCACCTCCTGAATTGAGATCGATATACGGATATCCCCCATTTGAAAAATTATCCCCCATATGGATCACATTACTCTCTGGAAAATAGATATAGGAATCCCCGTCGGTATGTGAGGGATTCACATGCATGATGTGCATGGTTCGGGTACTGTCGAGATGTATTTTAAGCTGATCGGAATAGGTAATCTTTGGAAGTGCTTCATATGGAGATGGCTGGGAGGACCTCCCTTCTCCTCTTTCCTGGACGGTTGCCATACGCATCCTTACAGCATCGTGGGCGATAATCACCGTGCCGCTTTTTGCAAATTTGGCATTCCCTCCGGTATGATCACCATGCCAATGCGTATTGACAAGGAACTTTATGGGCTTATCTGTTTTCTCACGCACGGCGGCCATGATCTTATCCGATAGCGGTGCAAACTGATCATCGATCAGGTAGGCATAATCCGCACCTACGGCAAGGCCAATATTTCCGCCTGATCCGAAGAGGGCATAGATATCGTCTGCCACTTTTTCGGTTTTTATTTCCACATTGTCCCAATCACGTTGGGCATAAGACATTGATATTGTCATACAAAAAGCAAGAGCGATTGTATATTTCATAACAAAAATTCTATATAAAAAATTCTCAGAATTATCATGTGGAAACTTATTCCCTTATAATTCTTAAAGTCGGGCAAAATAATAATAGGACAGGCGTCGTGATCAAACCCCTGATTTTAATCGTAGGTATTCTCACAACCATACTGCAATATTCTCAACCACTGTCTACAACCTGTTGCCTTCCAACAAATTCTTGGGGGAATAGATCAGCACCTGGCCGGCAATGGTTTAAAACGAATCGTATTTGAATTTTTGTCCGCCGATAGAAGCCTCATACATGAGTCCGCCTTTTTGCATGGTAAAAACCATTACACCACCCTTGTAGTTCGCATCAGCAGAAGCACCTGCTGTCACGGCCACTGCAGATGCCTGGGCTGAAAATTCAAATTTATTGCCCATAAATCGATCCAGGGCTTCTTTGTCCTGAAATAATATGAGCTCACGATAGGCCTGGCCGCCAGCCTGTAAACCTATACTCAGCTGCGAGAGCTTGGCCATACCGATTTCCTGACCTCCCTGGTAGACAATTCCGTTTCCGGCTGCACCCCCTACGCCTAGACCGCCTTTCCCAACATTAGGGAAGATAACATAACCATAGGCCTCTTTAAATCGGTCTTCCATCCGCCTGTCGGCCTCAAGGAATTCTGCTTTGGCAACTTTGGCATCCTCTTTCAGGGAAGCGATCTTTTGCTTGGATTGTGCATGACTGCTAAGTGCGCACGATAATACAAACAGACATGATAATAACATGCTCTTTTTAAGTACTGATGTTTTCATTTTATAGTATATTTTAGAAAAATTAAATCCTCTCAATATACGATTTATAAAATACTGATCCAATGAAAATCGGAATTCTATCGGACATACACGATCATGTTTGGAACCTTAAAAAAGCGCATGGAATACTCCATGATTTTATTAAAAAAGCACAGATTCCAACTTCTGGAAAAAGATGGTGTGAATAAGTAAATTGGATCGTAAATTAGCTAAGGAAACAACCTGCCTCCAAATAACCATTACTTGTGACGTCATCTTTAATAAGTGGCAGATTACTTATGGGTATTTGCCTTTTTTCGATGGTATTTGGCTATGCCCAGGATGCAACCGATTCTTTGAAAGCCGTAAATCTGGTCGGGCTTAAATTCCATGTCGGATCGGTCCTTGTTCACAGCCGTGAGCTGCGACCCATTAAAGACAGTTATCCCACCGGGATCGAATTAGATTTTGCATGGCATAAGATTTCCCAAAAAGCCTGGGAGTCATGCATGTGTTATCCTAAACTTGGAATTGCACTCACCTACTGGGGATACGACAATAAGGAAATACTAGGCCAGGGATTAACAGGGCTCTTTTACATCGAACCAGTTTTTAATGCCCGGGGAAAAGTGAATTATTCGGTTCGGGCAGGTCTGGGTTTGTCCTATCAGAACTCCCCATATGATTCCATTTCAAATCCCAATAACTTAAGTTATAGCACATATCTGGCGTTTCCATTGCAACTGGGAGGTACGGTTCATTTCAGAATAAAATCACGCTGGTTGTTAAACACAAGTCTGGTGTTTAATCATTTTTCTAATGGGGGTGGACGGAAACCGAATAAGGGGATCAACTGGCCTTCGATTGGTGTCGGTCTGGCCTATTATCTAAAAGAGTTTGAATTTAAGAATCGGGAGGTCAACAACTGGAGGGATATTGGCTCGCCTCAAAAAAGGCTGGATTTTACTTTTTTTCTGGCCTATGAAGAACCGAGAGATTATCTATTCCTGCTTTCCCCAGGACTGGAAATTAAATGGAGCAGACAGTTTGCCAGGATAAATGCATATACATTGGGTGGTGAGATCATGTATGACAATGGCACAGGTTATGCGCTTGAACAGGAAGGAGATGACAGCAGTCCGGTAAAGGCAGGACTAGCTGCCGGCCATGAGTTTCTACTTGGTAAATTCCTTTTTAGCCAGCAATTAGGGGTTTATCTGAATAATCCCAATCCTATGCATGCCGATGTGTATCAGCGATACGGCCTGGTTTATAGGATCAACAAAAACCTCAGTACTGGTATCAACCTGAAAGCACACGGGCATGTGGCCAATTTCCTGGACTTAAGGATCGGTTTTTCACTTTAATGCCACAGCGAGCATTAAATACAATTAGTACAAACTAATATAAATAGCACTGTGGATCCAGGTAAGATTTTAGAATCCCTGGCAGAATTTTTCCTCCCATTCATTAGTTAGGCCTGTGGACAAAATAACTTCTAAAGCATTTCCTCCATTGGAGAAATTATTGCCCATCAGGAAATCTTCTTGTACCCCTCCAAATTGGAGAGGCCCCAGTTTGCCAACTCTTCTTTGCTCCACAGTTCCGGGAAAAAGATCCTTTTTTGGTATTTGGGATGCATATATTTATGCCAGTCACTACCTCCGGTGGCTTTTGCCGCTTTCTTTCCGGAATCTAAATACTTGGCCGCGGCGTGATAATGATGCATAACCCAGTCGATATTCACGGTATGATCGTAATGGCGCATGGCGTTGAGTAGTTCCGCATTATTACGGTATTCATCCGGCAGTTGTTTAAACTTGGTCCACAGATTTACCTCGTTGTATCCCTTCATCCACTCGATCAACTCTTTCTTGTATCGTTTCTCAAAATTTTGGATCGCCTTATTTTTCTGGCCTGTCTTAGCATTAATTCCGGCTACTTGCCAGTACATATTGTCGAAAGCATAGATATAAGGTGTATTTCTGTCTATGGTTTCCCTGAACCTGTAATCAATCAGATTAATGAGCTCAGTGGAAGCAATCTCAATTTTCCGGTATTGAACGGACTGGAAGCCGCTGGCGGGAGTTAGGGTATCTCTGAACTTCATATATTGCTCCACCTCCATCCCTTCACCCATGATATCAAATGAGTTGGAAAGCATATCAAAGTAGCGGCTTACGCGCATAAGGTGCATCACGAACCTTTGTGGTTCTATATTTTCGTTATGTGAGATCTGACCCAGCTCCCAAAGGATCATTTTAAACAACAACTCGCTGATCTGATGATACATAATAAATACCATCTCATCCGGATGTTGGGTGCGCTTGATCTGAAGTCCCAGGAGTGCATCCAACTGAATAAAATCCCAATAGGTCATTGATTCAGCATGCAGTAAGCCCGAAAGATGCACGTCCGGGTCCTGCCCCACCGCCTTGTATTTTTTATCGATCGCCTCCAGTAATTTTTCTCTTTTCGTCATGTCTTCTTGTTATTTGCGAACTAATACGGTCTTTCAGGGTAGATTTAGGGGTATAAATGTGCTCGCAACTTTTTCTCCATTCTTTACTTTATACAGGTCAAACTCAGAGAGTAGTCAATAAGATACTATATTCTAATCTACAGTCATGAAAATTTACCCATTTTACTTATTTTAAAGATCCCTTATAAAGAAATAGATAAGTTCTCCATAAAGCTAGATAATTATTGATCTGTATCAAATAGCAAAACATATGAAAATCGCCATCCTTTCCGACATTCACGATAACGTTTGGAACCTGAAAAAAGCTTTGGATATGAATTCGTTACAGGAAACCGATGCCATGCTCTTCTGCGGGGATCTCTGTGCACCTTTTACTATTAAACTACTGGGGCAGGGTTATTTAAAACCAATTCATTTGGTGCTCGGAAATAACGATGGTGATGTGGCCGCGATCATTGCCAATGCTAATAATTTTTCAAATATCCATATCCACGGGGAGTATTACATGGGCGAGTTCGATGATAAGACCATCGCGATGAACCATTACCCTGACAAGGCCCGTAAACTAGCTGAACAGGGAAGTTATAATGTGGTTTGTTATGGACATAACCATACTCTGGCGCAGGAGTATTTGGGAAATACACTACTGATCAATCCAGGTACCATCATGGGGTTTCATGGTGGAAGCATGGAGGACGTGCCCGCCACATTTATGTCATTGGACTGCCAGACAATGGAAATAGTGGTATTACGAGTATGATCGTCAGTAAGTCCTTATAAAGGATTGATTACCTTATTTAGGGGATTCAGGTGTGGTTTTAGCTTTCAACCCTGGACCCTCTTTAGAAGTCATTCCAGGACCTTCTTTGGAAGTCATTCCCGGACCTTCTTTGGAGGTCATTCCAGGCCCCTCTTTGGAAGTCATTCCCGGACCTTCTTTGGAGGTCATCCCAGGACCTTCTTTGGAGGTCATCCCAGGGCCTTCTTTGGAGGTCATTCCCGGACCTTCTTTGGAGGTCATCCCAGGACCTTCTTTGGAAGTCATCCCAGGGCCTTCTTTGGAGGTCATTCCCGGACCTTCTTTGGAGGTCATCCCAGGACCTTCTTTTGATAGGATCTTGGGCTTCGAATCTTCTTTGGATGTTTTGGACATAACCTTATTTTTTGAACAGTTGGTATATTCACTATATTAGTAAAATAATCGGTTGAATCCAATAAAAAAGCCTGCTAAATCAAATTTTGTAAGGCTTTTCTGATGCGCATATGAAGCTTAAAAAATTCATTAAAGAGTGTCGTGAAAATGAAGTTTTTAAGAACTTATCTATTTATATCGTATCGAGTTGGGTTCTTATCCAGGTTGTGGGCCAGGTGGCTAAGCCCTTGGGATTGCCTGAAGTATCTCTTACTTACCTATTAATAATCCTGATTTTAGGCTTTCCTTTATATATTTATTTATTGTGGCGCTATACCGTAAAAGACAAGGTTAAAAGGAAACCTCTCTTAGACCCAACCGGAAATCCTATTCCGGGCAAATTTGCCAAAAGCCCCTTTCAAAAAATCTATTTCTCCTCCTTAAGTATCATCAGCATTATTGCGATAGGGGTGGTATTGGTGGTTGTCGACAACAAATTTGTCCATGATGTGAGTCTGCCGGAAATCGGTGGTGAAGATAAAATTGCCGTATTGGAGTTTGAAAATGATACTCCGGATGAAAAATTAGATATAAACGGAAAAATGGCCTCCGACTGGATAATTCACGGGATCAGCCAATACAAATTGGGCCAGGTTATCTCCCGGGAGATGATAGATGAATATTCAAAAATATTGAGCGCCGCCAGCCTCGCAGGCAATGAAAGGAATACGGCAGTAACCGATTACCTCAAACCTTCTAAAATAATCTCAGGAGAGTATTTCCTGCAGAAAGACCAGTTAGTTTTTCAATGTTCCATTTCGGATGAGATCAAGAAAACAATTCTGATCGCGTTTGAACAGGTAAAATGCGACCCGGGTGCTCCACTTGATTGCATTGAGGCCCTTAAGCAGCGTATTCTGGGGTATCTGGTTACTAAAGATAAAAGGACTGCTGTCCTGGAAGATTCTCCACCCAATTTTGAGGCCTATAAATCTTTTATCGAAGCGAAGATAAAATACCAGGAAGACCCGCATGATCCGGAAACCCTGGAATTAGTGGAAAAGGCAATAGACGCCGATAGTTCCTATTTCGAACCTAAGGTGTATAAATTCCAGTACTACTACAACAGGGGTGAATTGGCTATAGCCGACTCACTCCTGAAACCCCTTCTCCGATCCTCGGGCACCACGGAGCGGCAAAAAATATTGCTCAGGATCTATGAAGCCCTTCTCGATCGAAAGTATAAAGAAGCCCATAAAGCCCAGCAAATAGAATACAATATGAGCCCTTTTGATTTGCAAACGAATTCAAATATGATGATTCACTCCTTGCAGCTGGTAAACAAACCTGAGGAGATTGACTCTGTTTTCAGTGAAATCAATATGGAGGAAATGGACATTAGCAAAAACAAATTTTGTGTTGAACGCTATAAAATCATGGGCATGGCTGATATCGAGAGAAAGCGTTATGACGATGCCATTAAATTGCTTAGCGATTTTGCAACACAAGAGGGTTTTTCAGTATTAAAAAAAGTACTCTTAAGAGCCTATATCAGAGCCGGCAAATATGCATCAGCCGATGATGTGCTATCGAAATTGCCCTCAAAGCCAGGTGATAATCAATGGATAGATATCCATCTAAGCGCGGCAAAGGATTTTACATGGGCCGATAAAAAGGATATGGCCAAGATCTACCTGGATAAAATTATTGAGACCGCGGAGGAGGGCTGGAAATCCATTCCCGATGAGAAGGTGTACTTATTTGCTGAAACTATGTTTTACAGAGAGAAATATCAGGAGGCGGCCATACTTCTAGAACGCCTCCTGGAAAGCTATCCCGGCCTGATCGACTATCATGCGATGCTGGCCATAGCCTACCAAAAATCCGGACAGACCACAAAGGCAGAAGTAAAGCTCGATGAGCTTGAAGACATGAGAGCTGGTTTCCAATTAGGTGAAGTGGATTACGGGCTTGCCCAATATTACGCGAGTATTTCCGATGAAAAAAATACCTTTAAATATCTGTGGCAGGCTATTTACGATGGCCATTGGTACGAAACATGGACCTTTCAAAACGACCCTCTGATGAGACCCTATTTTGAAACAGGAGATTTTAAACTTATTTTAAAAAAATGGCACTAAAAGGGAAGTAAAAAGCAATCCAAAACGCCTTGCAGAAATCCCTTATTATAAAACTATGAGTTTACTCAAGAACGCACACGCACTGGTCATCGGTATGAAGTACGAATTCGATAACCTGGATACGACTCAGGATGCCAAGGATATCGCAACGGTCCTGAAAGATGAGGCCATCTGTGGTTACGATCCCGGAAATGTAATACTCCTGACGGGGAATAAGGCAGATCGAAAGGGAATTCTTGGCGCCTTAAAAACGTTGAAGAAAAACACAGATGAACATTCTTCTGTTTTTCTTTACTATTCCGGCCACGGAGGTTACGAACTCGATACGTTTCATTTTATTCCATCGGGTATAAAGGCAGGAATGAGCCCGGAGGAATACACCTCAGAATGGATTACTGCCAAGGAAATAAGAGAGCATATCAATGCACTAAAGACCAAAAGATTAATATTCTTTATGGATTGCTGCCACTCTACGGGTATCGCTTCAGAATCCTACGTGGGTGGCCAGCTGGCCGACAAGGAAAAGGAAAATAATGCTGATGCCAAGGAGTTTACCCAGGCCGATGGTCTGGCCCAAAAAGTGGACACTGAAAAAGGGATTTCTGTAATCGCTTCTTGCAAAGAGAATCAGAAATCTTATAAAATGGATGCCGATAAAAATAGCTTATTTACAAAGCATTTGCTTCTGGCCCTGAGGGGTCAGCATCAGTCGGTATTTGTCGATCCTTATGTCCGCATACTCCAGGTTGCCGGATATTTAATGAAGGTGATCCCGCCGATTCTGGAGGAAATCGCCACCAAATGGAATATGCCGGAAGCGGTCCAGGAACCTTATGTGAACCTCGAACTATACGACGATTTCATCCTTAGCTATGTACCCAAGGAGCTCAGGCAACGAATGGAGTTACCCGAACCTGAGGAAGAACCCAAACCCGGAGCAAAGGGTATGAAGGAGGTCAAAACTGTTTTTCGGGAGACCCCCGGGGCGAATAATCTTCTTTTATTCATTCATGGGTTTTCGGGAGAAGCGGGCGTTACATTTGGAAAAATCCCGGACATGCTCATCAAAGACCACAAAATGGATGGATGGGACATGAAACCTTTTGGCTATTCTCAATTCATCGATCCGGAACTTGGCAAAGAGATCTGGGCCGGGGTAAAAGATGTGGGCAGGATTTCGGAATACCTTTGTACTTCGGTGCGGTATAAATTTGAAAAATACGATCGGATAGCTATAGTGGCCCATAGCCTGGGTGGACTTATCGCCCAGCGTGCGATACTTGATTTTAAGGAGGAATTCCGTCGGAAAATTACGCACCTTATACTGCTGGGTACCCCAAGCAAAGGGATCGAACCCGAAAAACTAAAAAAACTCTGGAACAATAAGTACAAGGAAATGAGCAGCGAAGGTGCTTTTATCGGCGAACTTCGAAAAGAGTGGGGTGATTTTTATAAAGGAGAATACCCTTTTTCCCTCAGCGTAGCAGGTTCTGTCGATGATGAATTCGTGACACTCGATTCCTGTTTTGCCCCTTTCGACGAGAATTACCGCTATACCGTTGATGGCAGGCATCTGGGTATGGTAAAGCCCAAAGACGAAGAGGACGATTGCTATAAGCTTATCCTCAATACGCTGACCAACACCGAATTTGCTAATCAATATACCAACAGCGAAGAAATCAATATCGCACTGGGGAAATACGATGCTGTGGTAAAGAAACTTCTACCCAATAAGGAGGCCCTCGACAAGAATGGCTTGAAGCGGCTCGTTTTTGCCCTGGAAGGACTGGATCGCAGGGAGGAAGCGCTTAATATCCTGGATGAACATCCGAGTGCACAGGAAGACACCGATCTGATGGGTATTATTGGGGGTCGATATAAAAGGGCTTATCTGAAATTCCCCTCAAAAGACGATGCGGAGACCGCTTTTGTATACTATGAACTGGCGCTGGAAAAATCAACAACGAACAAAAATTACGAACAGATATATTACCATGCTATTAACCTCGCCTTCCTGAGCCTTGTGGTAAAGGACAACAGAACAGAAATGATCAGATATGCCGAACAGGCGCTTCATGTGGCCAAAAATTGCGCGGATCATCTCTGGAAATATGCTACGGTAGCCGAAGCGAATATGTATCTGGGCGAAATGAAGACCGCCAGGAAATACTACAAAAAAGCGGCAGAGCTGGCCGGTATCAGGGAAAAGATCTCGATCCACCTTAATGCCTATGCAGGTTATACCAGCTTGATGAATACCGATAATCCTAAGGATTCATTTATCCTTTTTCTGAAAGACCAATTCCTTTAAGGACAGGAACTAAGATCGCAGCTCAGGCTAAATTAAGGCATTGATAATCAGCCTTAATAGGAAATATTCAAAAAGATAGCACCGCCAACAACCTCCTTATCGAGAACCCTGGCAAGACTATTTTCTTTGAGAATAGCCCCTTTTCGGTTGATGACTGCATTCCCGGTAAAATCGTTATATATCGACCTCGTAGAACGGGCTTTAACCACATCACCGACCTTCGGTACGTAATTTTTAGTGCCAAGCACGTTGAATACGTTATCAGAGCCATTGCCATTGATCCGGCCACAATATAACCATCCCGTCCTGCGAATCTCACTGATTTTTTCGTTGGCTCTATCTATCCTGGAGGCTATGATTTCTTCGGATAAATCCATGGTGTTCTCTTTCATGTATTCTATATAATATAAATACGCCGTTACCGTGTTATGAGAAGATGCTTTGCTCCATGCCTTATCCTCCGTATATTTCTCAAGGGAATCCCTTGCCTGATTCAGATATTTTGCGGTAGTCGAATCGCGATAAACACGACTGCTCTTGGTGAGATAATCAGTGTAGGATTTAATCTTCTTTCCTTCTCTCGCGCCTGCCACGGCAGCTTCCCAATTTATCTTATCAAAGGTTCTTTCGATACTGTCGATATTTTTAATCGCCTTTTCACGCAATTCTATAGCTTGCTTTACCAGTGTATCATTTGAGGGATCAAACTTAATCTCACCAAGCGAATCCACGACCTTGGCATTTTTATACAAGTCTTTTTGGGAACCGATGAATTTGACTACATCATAATAACCACTCAGATCTTTCTTTTTATAAATCTGATTGGCATTTGCCATGATCTCTTCGATAGCAGTGCGTCTGGCATAGGAGGCCGAAAATATAACAGCGGCAAGCAAGAGGACGAGCACTCCAGCGGTAACAAGGCTCCGCCTTAGATACTTTTTCTTCCGGACCTTCCGCCGTTCTGCCTCTTCTTTGGCCACACGGATGGCCTCGCTCTCCTTCAGATACTTTATGCTTTCCTTGAAATCATCATTATATCGTTGAGCCCAGGCTTCCGTTGGATGAAAACTCTGAAACCAATTCCAGGCGATCTCCAGCTCTCTCCCATATAAAAGGTCTTTTTGATTATCTCTATACAAAGCCATATCCTGGGAGAGTTTGATATAGACCGAAGCGGCTTCTGATTCTTCATCCACCCAGCGATCGAGCCGCTGCCATTGACGAATCAGGCTTTCATGTGATATGTCTATGAGTTTATCGTCCTGACCCGGTATTTCGTTGACGATAAGAAATGAACGCTTGTCATCTATGAATGCATCGATGACTTTCCGCAGTGTTTCGTCACTGGCTCCGGTCACTTCCTTAAGAAGGCTATACCGAGCGGGCCGTCTGGTTTTTCGGCCGTGATCGTCAATAGTAGTCAGGGCCTGGAATAATTCCTTGGCGATTTGAAATTCTTCCTTGCTCAGTGTTTTCAATGCTTCATCTGCGTGAATGGACAGTGCTAATTCTATTCCCCCGATAGATTTATAATCTTCCTGGTCCAGTTCGCCGTTTTTATCCATTCGTACCTCATAATCCCACATGCGCATAAGGGCATGTTGTAACAAGGGCAGCTCGTCTCTAACCTTCCCAAGTTTGTTGAGTAATTTGGAGGTGAGTGAACTGTTGCAATTACTGCCATACAATCTTGCCGGACCTTCGATGACCATTTTGAGTTGCTGCCGGTTTAATCGTGGTACCAGATATAAGCTTCTATTCATCGCTTCCGGTAAGCCGTGAAATTCCGAGCAATCCCCGATAAAATCAGAACGCATGGTCAAAACCACGTAAAATGGTAACCTGTCCTGATTGGACAACTCCAACATAATATTGACAAAGTCTATCGCCTTGTCTTTTTGCTCTCTGGTCTTTTGCTCCATGGTAAACCTGAAGAGTTCCTCAAATTGATCTACCAGCAAAAAAAAGTTTACCTCCCCTTCCTTGTGAAGAGGGATCAGCAGCTCGAGAAGCACATCGACTCCCTCTTCCTCGATTTTGGCAACCAGGGCTTCAACCTCTTCCTTGGTGACCGCAGGGTTTATAGCCTTTAATAAAGCATCGGTTAAATTGTAAAGTGGACTCTGTCCTGGTTTCATGATGGCAATAAACCATCGGTCACTATTGTCTACCAGATAGCCTGCTTTTAATGAAGGGATCAGTCCTGCCCTAAGTAAGGAAGACTTTCCACATCCTGAACTCCCCACCACTGCAACAAAATGATGGCGATGTAATCGCTGTAATAGTTCAAGTGTCTGATCGCCGCGACCAAAGAATAAGAGGCTCTCCTCGTCGTTAAATGGTCTTAATCCGACGTAGGGATTTACTGTCTCTTCACTCATTAGGATTCTAGTTTTAGATCTTGTAGAAATTTGTCGACCACTTCCTCATTGATCATTTGGTCTTTACTGCTGTTTATGACATTGACTTTTAAGAGTCTTTGATTGATCGATATATCCCCGGCTTCCTTATGCGGCGGAGCCATATAGATAAAGAAATCCTCTATGGGATAATTATTAGTAAGGATGAGCTGAAGGGCGGCATTCATTCTTTCGATAACCCATTCCTTGGAAACGTTCCCGTAGAGAAACACGAGTTTCCTCACCTGCTTCATCCGGTTACCCAACATATCGAGGTTTTTTCGAGGGTCGTCTTCCTGCGGATTGATAAAAGGACGGATATTATTCTGCAGCAGGGTCCTTCCAAGATCGAGTGCATATAAATGGTCCTTTTCATGGGCATCGAGTAAGATCGGGATTTTCTCATCCGCCTCTTTTTCGGTCACTGTGCTGGACTGAATACGTTGGGCAAATTCCATGATCTGTTTAGACAGGGTGCTTTTACTGCCCCTGATGAATTCGTATTCCTTATCAGATATTTTCCCCTCTTCCAAATCTTCCATGAATTGACGGTATAGATTTTCTTCAATTTCAGAAAAATCGGTGTCCTCAGGGATCCATATAATCTGTGGGGTCTCAGACGACAAACCTAATTCCACCTGCCGTTGAGGAAATGAAACTTCCGGACTATCCGAAATCTCCCTTCCTGGATAGATATCCAGCAGATGTACAGCAAGTGATGCTTTATCGATCGCCGCTTTGGCTTCCTTATCATGGCCTTCCTTATCACTGGGTGGGGGTATCCCCTCACTTACATAAAAATCATTTTTTTGCAATTCTGCAATAATTCGTTTCCGTGGGGATCTTTGGGTATCGGGCACTTCTGCCATAAAAATCGCAAATCCCGACTCATCCTTTTCAGGGCGACTCGTTTCTCCATTGCTTTTCGGAGTCAACACCGGGGCTTTCGATTCCACAAAGTCCTCCAGGAGAGTGCAAACTGCATCCCTGACATTTTTCATCTGTTCCCTGAACTGATCTGAAAGCGTTTCCACTGTATCTCCCAGGTTCTCCGATTCTTCTGCGTCATGAAATGGAAAGCCACTGGTCCCGCTTAACTCCTGCGGCCATTCTTTGAAAGGCATATTGTTCAATAAAACATTTAAGATTCTGGACCGTTCTCCCACTTTCAGTCCTGTCTCATCTTTCTTTACCTTTTTGTAAAAAAGATCTAACTCCTTTTTGCAGTAATCAGAAGCTACATAACCCGGAGAGTTGAGGCAAATCATTATGGCCGATTTCTTTATGCCTTCCGCAATGGAATCGTCAAAGAGAACACTGCCGTCAAGTTTTTTATTATCCCACCAAATCTTAACCTTGTCTAGCCTGCCAAAACGTTTGGCAAGCATTAGGTTTAGATTTTGATAGAATTGCTTGATCCACCCATCTCCCTGTCCCGGAAAGGATAGGTTATCTACGTGGGCGTAACTGATGAAAATATCATATTCATAATCTGGAACTAGAGCCATTGTTAGTTGTGTTAGTTTGGTATGGAAAAGAAAATTCCAAGTTTTTGAATTGGTTTGCTTTTTGTCAGGCTTGACTAATATAAGGATAGTTCATATCATATTACAGCAATCTACTCTGAAATTAATCCGGGCCGAATTAAGTGGATTTTAGATATCTTTATGGGTAGTCCAAACCGGGCAGTCCAATACCTGCCTGAATGCCACATCTGTTTATGCTGAAATTCAAAGCCGATAACATCCCTGACCTCAATTTTAAGGAGGCTATTAAAAAACCTATCAGGATACGTTGCATCCAGATTCAGGAGCCATTTGAGGTAGAGACTATGGAAGGTAATCTTAGAGGTAAGGCTGGAGACTGGCTGATGGTTGGCCTTTATGGTGAAATGTATCCCATAGACAGGGAAATTTTTGAAAAGACTTATAGGCTGTGCGATTAATGAAACACTGACAATCTGGCCCGGACTCTAGCCTTGGTCATCAGATCCTGAACTACTTATAATTTCTGTCCACTGCGCGTTCTCATTATTCATAATCCCCTCGATATTTTGAACGAAATACTTAAAGTCTGAACCTCTCCCGGTATAAGGGCCTGCCGCAGTGTTGTAGAGGATCTTCTCACGTTCAAGGGCCTCGGCTGTCATTCGATATGTCGCCCATTTTTCCTGAAACTTCCATAAGGAGGCAATACCCGTGAGGGAGGCGGTAATGATCCCGAGGACCGCAATAATCCATCTCAATTTTTCTCCATACACTTCGGAAGAACTGAAACCGGATAAAGCCGGGATGGAAGCTGCAAAAAAAATGATCACCCCATTCAGCCTCAGATATAATTTTTTGTTGATCGCACTTTTTTTGCTGTACCAGGCGATCTGATTATCGACGCGGTCCCTCATGTACTGCGATTCGGTCATAATTTAGTTGGTTTAGGGATTCCCTGAACAGGTTTCAGACACCTTTCAGGGCTTTCAATATAGTTAGAATAATCTTAATTCGATAGTCGATTTCTGGCATTTTGGCTATATTCCATTCTCTAAATTTATAGAATATGATGTTTTGGCGAATAGACAACTGGCCTCACCGACTTCGGCTCTTATCAGCACTATTGATTGCATATATTGCATTCGGCCAATCAGAAAATAGATCACAACCGAAATTAGTAGTGGGTATAGTGGTAGATCAAATGCGTGCCGACTACCTCTATAAATATGAAGACATGTATGGTGAGGGCGGATTTAAACGCCTGATGAGAGAAGGGTATAATTTTAAAAACGCCCAGTATAATTATGTTGTTACAGAGACCGCTCCGGGACATGCATCCATATATTCCGGTTCTACCCCTGCCACTCATGGGATCATCGGCAATAGCTGGTACGACAGGCAGCAGAAGACCGTGGTCAGCAATGTAGGTGATTCCACGGTATCTATCGTTGGATCGGAAATTCCAAACCTGAACGGTTATTCCCCTCATAGACTTCTCGTAAATACACTGGGTGATGAGTTACGCCAGGGGAAAAATTTTAAATCCAAGGTGATCAGCATTTCACTCAAAGATCGTGGTGCCATACTACCGGGCGGGAGGGCGGCCGATGCGGCCTATTGGCACGACTGGGTTTCGAGTCCCGGTTATTTTGTCAGCAGTTCTTACTATATGAAAGAGCTTCCCAGATGGGTAAAGAACTTTAATAAAGAAGGGAAATCGGATGCCTATCTCAACACACAATGGGAGACACTATACCCTATTGAGCAATACACCCAGAGTGCCCAAGACGATAACAATTATGAACCAGCCATAGGCGGTAAATCGAGCCCTACATTTCCC
Organism: Robiginitalea sp.; assembly: GCA_024638915.1. Taxonomy (GTDB): domain Bacteria; phylum Bacteroidota; class Bacteroidia; order Flavobacteriales; family Flavobacteriaceae; genus JAHEJJ01. The sequence goes on along the minus strand of JAHEJJ010000003.1, from coordinate 144,254 downwards.
TATGATTTTAAGGCGATGAGAGAGCGCTACAGGCAAGCGGGGGCAGAATACCAATTGATTTGGGTTTCGCCGGCCGGAAATTCGCTGCTTACTGAATTCGCTATAGAGACGCTCACGAGAGAGAAATTAGGCCTGGATGAATACACTGATCTGCTGGCGATCAGTTATTCTTCTACCGATGTCGCCGGGCATACGTTTGGTCCGCAATCGGTCGAGATCCAGGACATGTATTTGAGATTAGATAAGAATATTGAAGATTTCTTAAAAGCACTGGATCAGCAGGTAGGAGAAGGGAATTATACCATCTTCCTAACGGCCGACCATGCGGCTATTCCCAATGCACAGTTCTCTAATGATCATAAATTACCGGCAGGTATCGCCCCTATCAAAACTTATCAGTTCGCTTTGGCAAATTTCCTGAACAACAATTACGACCAGCAAAACCTGCTGGAGGTATTCAATTATGAACAGGTGTATCTGGACCGGGAACTTATCCTGAAAAGCGGTCTGGATTTATCGGCGGTTCAGCGAGCTGCAGCTGATTTTTTGCTAGGCCAGGAAGGGATTGTAGGCGCACTGACAGCCCATGAGATGCAATCATTTACCTATGAGGATGGGCAGAGGCAAAAAATACAAAAAGGATTCCATCCGAAACGTTCAGGGGACATTGTCCTTACCTTTTTGCCCGGCTATGTTCAAAGTACCATTTCTGGGATGAGCCTCGATAAACTCAAAGGAACCACCCACGGCTCGGGTTACAACTACGACTCCCACGTTCCTCTGCTTTGGATGGGACAGGGAATCCCGCAAGGTGTTTCTGTACGGGAAGTTAAGGTCACGGATATCGCCCCCTCACTTGCTATGATCCTCAATCTTCAATTGCCCAGCGGCTCGAGTGGAAAACCATTACAAGAATTATTCGAATAAACCTTTACCCGTAAATTGGAGCCATAACGATTTTTCTGTTTTGATGCGGTGAAAAGGACCAAAGCACTATTTGGTTCGGGCTCTGGTTTGAATTTCCCTTTCGAACTTTGCCGGATCGGCCAGAATCGTAAAAAAACTGGACAAGTACGCACGGGCTTGTTGGTATTCCCGAATATTCTCAAATAAAGGCTCTAATTTGTCGACCTCAGCCAACATTTGGCTTTGCTTTTCAAGATATTCAGTCCGAACCTCTTCCAGTACCTGAACGTTCCGCTTATATCCACGGTATAGACGTTCGGTTACATGGCTAATGGGCAGGGATTGATTGCCAACCTGAGACACTACGGCATAACTCGCATTAACAAGTCCGCTCAGATCAAAGTCATAGGGAACAGGAACGGTTTTTTTATCACTGGTAAACAACAGTTTGGTATTATGCTGATAAGCATTGGAAAAATCTGTATTCCCGATCATGTATTGCAGAATATCGTTTTGGATCGAGGCATGGTCATCTTGTTGTAAGGGATGTACTTTACGTCCCTTCAATTCCTTCCCTCCTGCGCGTTCCGCAATTTTATCGATGTCCTCCTGAAAAAATCCCTTTAATTGAAAGCCTTTTCTTTTGTTTCCTCTTATATCTGTATAATCGATATCCAGCAAACGTGTTTTATAATAATAAGTAGCCACTTCTTCATAGAGCTTGTAGGCCAAATATTCCTTGAGCAATTTATCGTCGTTCTCGGATTGTATCAAACAGGGCAGAACCAGTTTTAATTTTTTATGGGCTTCAAAAGGAGTACCCCGGCGTTCGGCTTTGCTGATCTTAACCTTAATAGGCGTAAAAAAACAAGTTTTTCTGCGATTATTGCCCCTGGCCCTTAATTTAACCTCCAAAGATCTCCATTCTCCATCTTCGAGCTGGTAAAAAAGATCTGTTTTGATATAGGTGCTATCGTTCGTTTTTGTCCTGACTTCCTTCATGGAATAGGCAAGCTTAATGGGAAGAATTTCTTCTCTCTCGAATAGATCAACTATTGTATTTAATGTATCCGGGGCCTTATTCTGTTGAGAGACAGAAGCACTCATGCTGATCAGCGACAAGAATAGAATAAGGTGCTTCACTTGTATTTTCACTATTTTCTGGCTAGCTTTAAGTAAATAAGGTACTAAAATTCATTCAATTAGTCTCTATTTCTCCATATTAAACCATAGGACGCTTATCGTGATGATTATCACAGTCCTTACTACTTTTCTTGCTTCCTACTTTAATTTCATTTTTAATGTAGATCTTACCCTGCTGAGTATAGCCATAGTATTTCCGCTGGTTTTTGCCATCCGGGGCTCTTTTAGGAGAAGAGAAAAGGCCCTGGGCCACCTCAGCAAATTCAGGAGTGCGCTGCAGACCGTAGACTATTTTATTATGAGCAATGCCGAACTCACGGAGAGCAGCAAAAATGAAATGATAGTAATACTGGAAAAGATCAGTGAAGAAACCATGGACCACCTGGCCAAAAAGGAGAAAACCACGTCACAGCTCGACGAGATCATCGATATGGTCCAGCGATTCATGAATTCACGCGAAGAGGTTATATCGAAGTCGCTTAAAGATCGCATCTTTCGGTTTATGCAAGACCTGCACGAGTCGATAGAGAACCTCCACGCCATCAATATTCACCGAACGCCAATTGTTTTAAAAGCCTATTGCAAATTCTTTATCTATATTTTTCCTTTAGTCTATGCCCCGACGGTAATTTTTAACCTGGGTCCTCATAGCCCTATAATCATAGCTTATGGTGTTGTTATCCTCACTCAGTTTATCCTTATATCCCTTTACAATATCCAGGATCAATTGGAAAATCCTTTTGACGATGACGGCCCGGATGATATCAAACTAGATAATTTTAAAATATACCGATAATACCAAAATCTTATTTGGGTTATCACACCATAGATTATCGATATACAAAACAGCAGAAATTACTTTTACCCCTTATATCACTTACATCTGAGACGGACAATTAGGGGGATTAGAAAATGGCTCAATAAATTTCTGGATGCCTATTCCGAAATGTCGCTCCTCTTCAATTCACATATTTAATATCCCTTAATGAAGCAGAAAATTCCCGGTGGTAGCCTATATTTGTTATGGCGATCTATTGGAGAGATATACCTGATCTAAATCCTATGAAAAACCTGTATTTGATTCTAATATTATTTTTGAGTACGGTTTATATGAGCCACTCACAGGGAGTCGATTTTAGTAAACCAGGAGATGTGGAAAACTCCGGAAGGTTCCGAAACCTGCAAATATCAGGACATGCTGGCGGACACTTGTATTCCGGAAATACTTTGACCTACAACAGAGGCAAAACCTCCTATTTTACAAGGCCTTCATTGCGATACGATATCAATGAAATAATCTATGCCCAGGTAGGGCTTAAAACCAATGGCTTTGCCGCTGATTGGGTGGAATGGGGTATTGGTTTCAGACCTTTTAGATGTTAATTTTCGGTATTACAAATTTTTGAAAAAAAAATATAGAAATATTCTTATTCTTCTGATATCCACCCCGGTGGTCATCATTTTGCTGAGTCATCTTATTATCGAATTGAGTTCCAGAGGTAAAACCTTTGATCAAATTACCGACATACCCAAAAACAAGGTAGGCATTGTGCTTGGGACATCAAGGCACCTGGTCGAGGGCGGCATAAACCCCTATTATTCTCACAGGATCGGTGCTACAATCGCTTTATTCAAAGCCGGCAAAATAAATTTTATACTCGTCAGCGGCGACAACGGAAGTATTTACTATAATGAACCCACTACAATCAAAAAAGACCTGGTAGAAGGGGGTATTCCGGAAGAAAGAATATATCTGGACTATGCCGGATTTCGAACCCTGGATTCAATGGTTCGGGCCAAGGTCATTTTCGGCCTCGATAGTGTTACCGTTATCTCGCAGGAATTCCACAATAAAAGAGCTATCTATATCGCCGAAAGGAAAGGCCTAAACGCCATAGGATTCAATGCCACCGACTTGGGTGGGAACAAGGCGCTTAGAGTACATACGCGTGAATATTTTGCAAGGGTAAAGGTTTTTATGGATTTGCTGTTCAATACTCAACCCAGATTTTATGGCGAAAAGATCGAGATAGATTAATTACGATCAGCTCGTAAGAATATGGTATTTTAGACCAGAATAGCACGGCAGATATGTCACGATTTAAAACCCTTCTCAAGAATCTGGGACCCGGACTCTTGTTTGCAAGTATGGCCATCGGTACTTCACACCTGGTACTTTCTACGAAGGCAGGAGCTCAATACGGATGGTTGATGATCATTCCGATCATTCTGGCCAACATACTAAAATATCCTTTTTTCGAATTCGGTATCCGGTATACCAATGTTACCGGATTATCGCTCATAGAAGGATATTTAAGAAGGGGAAAAGGATATCTGTGGCTTTACGCTTTCATCACACTGGTGACCACCTTTACTATACTGGCAGCCCTCTACGTTGTAACCGCCGGCTTGTTCATCAACTTGTTCAATGTTGAAAACCTGTCTATCGCAGCAGTTGCTCTGGGTTTGTTTGCACTGATCAGCGGCATACTGATCATCGGGCGGTATAGATTCCTGGAAAACGCATTAAAACTGGTGATCAGCATTCTGTTCACCGCTTTACTGATCACGACCGCAATGGTTGTATTCAAAGGCTCGGTAACCCATGTGGAGAACTTTCAGCGACCCGAAATTTTTAATGAAGTCGGGATCTTATTCCTGATTAGCCTGGTGGGATGGATGCCCACAGCGGTAGAAGCTTCCAGTTGGATAAGTCTTTGGAGTCTGGAGAAATATAAGATCAGCGGGAGGCCGTCCTTAAAAGAAGCCCTGCAGGAATTCAATTCCGGATATTTTACCACCGCCTTCCTGGCGATCTTCTTCCTTATAATAGGGCTTATGACCCTTTATGGAACCAATATAGAGCTCAGTGGTAATGCGGTGGTATTTGCCGATCAGGTAGTTCAGCTCTTTACCACTCATATCGGCCAGTGGGCTTATATTTTTATCGCCGTCTCGGCCTTCGCTACCATGTTCAGCACCTGCATGACTGCTCACGATGCGATCAGCAGGGTAAGCATCGATATCATTCGTCATCTTAGTACCAAAGCCAAAGAACTTTCAGGGCGGAAATACTACGCTGCGGGAGTAATCGTATTGGCGCTGGTCAACTATATAGTAGTAACTGTGTTTAGTGCCAATATGGGATTCTTGGTAGCCCTGGCGACATTTGTTTCATTTGTTTTGGCCCCAATTGTTGGCTACATGAATATTAAAAACGTGATGAGTCACGATCTGCCTAAAGAATATCGACCTAAAAAAGGCCTGCAATGGCTCACCTATATTGGGATTATCTTCCTGGGCCTTTTCGCCCTGTATTATTGCTGGTTGGTAATCCGATAGATACCGCAGTACTAAACTTTGGATTCGCGTTCTAAAAATTCCTTCACCAAATTTTATTCTATAACACCTCAGCTTTTATGTCTTCAACTATTTCAGGATTGAGAAGCGTACTGATATCCCCGAGGTTTTCGGCGTCATTAGATGCTATTTTCCTAAGGATACGCCTCATGATCTTACCACTTCTCGTTTTGGGGAGTCCTGGAACGAACTGAATTTTTTGCAATTTGGCAATAGGTCCGATCTGCTCGGCAATTTGCAGGTTGATCTCCTTTCTTAAATTTTCCCGGTCTCTCGATTCACCGGTTTCTTTGAGAATCACAAATCCATAAAGGGCATTTCCCTTGATCTCATGCGGAAAACCTACCACCGCTGATTCGGCTACGGCAGGATGTTCATTGATGGAATCTTCGATCGGTGCGGTTCCCAGATTGTGCCCTGAGACAATGATCACATCGTCTACCCGGCCGGTAATCCGATAATAGCCAACCCCATCCCTGAGTGCTCCATCTCCCGTAAAGTATTTGTTTTCAAATACATCAAAATAGGTATTTCGAAAACGCTCATGGTCGCCCCAGATGGTCCTTGCCATAGAAGGCCATGGAAATTTGATACATAATTTCCCGGAAACCTGGTTGCCTTTGATCTCATTCCCCTCATCGTCCATAAGGGCCGGTTGAACTCCGATAAATGGTAAGGTCGCATAGGTAGGTGTTGTTGGCGTCACATAGGGAATTGGTGAGATCATGATCCCACCGGTTTCGGTCTGCCACCAGGTATCCACAATAGGGCTCTTTCCTTTTCCGACATTATTGTTATACCAATGCCAGGCTTCTTCGTTGATCGGTTCACCCACAGTTCCCAGTACCTTTAAGGAAGTAAGGTCATACTTTTCTACATATTCAAGTTTTTCCTTGGCCAGGGCACGGATGGCGGTTGGTGCCGTATAGAATTGATTTACCTTATGCTTTTCCACCACCTGCCAGAAGCGATCGTAATCCGGATATGATGGAACCCCTTCGAACATGACAGTGGTCGCTCCATTTAACAGCGGACCGTAAACAATATAGGAATGACCAGTGATCCAACCTATGTCTGCCGTACACCAATAGATATCTCCTTCTTTGTACTGGAAGATGTTCTTAAAAGTATAGGCCGCATAGACCATGTACCCGGCACAGCTGTGGACCATCCCTTTGGGTTTACCCGTGGAACCCGAAGTATAAAGAATGAATAGCGGATCTTCAGCATCCATGACCACCGCATCGCAATCCGCATAAGCCTCATCTAATAACGGTTGTAGCCATTTGTCCCTGCCGTTCTCCATTTCGATTTTATTCCCGGTACGTTCCACCACATAAACGGTTTTCACCCCTGTACATTCCTGCAGCGCCTGGTCTACTATTCCTTTGAGGTCGATCACCTTATCGCCCCGAAATGATCCATCGGAGGTGATCACGCATTGGGCATCACAATCATTGATACGCGCCGCCAGCGCAGACGATGAAAACCCGGCAAATACAACAGAATGGATCGCCCCAATTCGGGCACAGGCCAAAACAGAAATAGCCAGTTCAGGGATCATGGGCAGATAAATACAGACCCTATCCCCTTTTTCAATGCCGCCTTCAATCAAAACATTGGCCATCCGGCAGACCCTTTCATGCAACTGACTATAGGTAATATGTTCTGCCTCTACTTCCGGATCGTTAGGTTCGAAAAGGATAGCGGTTTTATCTTTCCTCATCGGCAGGAAACGATCCAGGCAGTTCTCGGTTATATTAAACTTCGCTCCTTCGAACCATTTGATCTCAGGCTTTTTAAAATCCCACTCCAACACTTTGTTCCACTTCTCACGCCATACAAAGTGCTCCTCAGCGATTTCTTCCCAAAAATTCTCAGGTTCCCTTACCGATTTTCGGTACACCTGAAAATACTCTTCCAAATTTTTGATGTGGTAATTACTCATTTTGGTTCGGTTTAGTGTATCTGAGCCTCAGACGATCCTTTTGGAATACGGATATCCTCAACCATTTCCTGTACTCTTTCAGGAGGATCGGCGGTAAAATTGGCCACAGTGAGTGAAACAATAAAGTTAAGCATCATGGCCACAGTTCCAAAGCCTTCAGGGGAAATTCCCATCCACCAATCCGATGGCCCACCCCCGCCAAACATATCGAACTTGAATTTTAACATGTAAAACAACATCGACAGGATCCCGACGGTCATTCCGGAAATCGCCCCTTCCTTGTTCATTTTCTTATAAAAGATACCCAATATGATCGCCGGAAAAAAAGATGCTGCTGCCAGGCCGAATGCAAGAGCGACCGTCGCCGCAACAAAATCAGGTGGATTGATCCCGAAATATCCAGCCACAACCACCGCGATAACCGCCGAAAATCTGGCAATAATCAATTCGCCCTTATCCGAAATTGTCGGCCGAAGTTGTTTCTTGATCAGGTCGTGGGAAACAGAGGTCGAGATGACCAATAATAAACCGGCCGCAGTAGACAATGCAGCTGCCAGGCCCCCTGCGGCGACCAGAGCGATCACCCAGTTGGGCAAATTCGCTATTTCCGGGTTAGCCAGAACGGTGATATCAGGATCTACGGTTAATTCATTGAGGTCGGGATCGGCCACATACTGTATACGACCATCGGCATTCTTGTCGTCGAATCGAATCAGTTCAGTGGTCTCCCACTTGAAAAACCATGGGGGCATATCCTCATATTTTTGTTCACTCACCGTCTCGATCAGATTAATACGTGCAAAAACAGCGACCGCCGGGGCTGTAGTATAAAGAAGTGCTATAAAAAGCAGGGCATACCCTGCAGACTTCCGGGCATCTTTTACTTTGGGTACCGTGAAAAAACGCACAATTACATGGGGTAGTCCGGCCGTGCCCACCATCAGAGCGGCTGTTATAAAAAATACATCGATCATGGGTTTAGACCCATCGGTGTATTTGTCAAAACCCAATTCTACAGACAATCCATTGAGCTTATCCAGTAAATTGATGTTCTCACCCAGCACTTCACCACCCATACCGATCTGCGGAATAACAGTGCCGGTCATTTGAAGGGATATAAATATAGCCGGGACCATAAAGGCAAAGATCAGGACACAGTACTGCGCCACCTGTGTATAGGTGATACCTTTCATACCTCCGAGAACGGCATAGAAAAGCACGATAATCATTCCAATGATCACCCCAACATGAACGGGTACCTCCAGAAATCGTGAAAATACCAGACCAACACCGCGCATTTGCCCTGCAACATACGTAAAGGATACTAACAGGGCACATATAACCGCCACCGTCCGGGCCACATTGGAATAGTAACGATCCCCGATGAAATCCGGCACCGTGAATTTTCCAAATTTTCGAAGGTATGGGGCCAGTAACAATGCGAGTAATACGTATCCCCCCGTCCAGCCCATCAGATATACAGAGCCATCATACCCCAGAACCGAAATGATCCCTGCCATTCCGAGGAAGGAAGCTGCCGACATCCAATCGGCCGCAGTGGCCAAACCGTTTGCCAGAGGTGGAACCCCGCCTCCGGCAACGTAAAAATCCCGGGTAGAGGTGGCCCTTGACCAAATGGCGATACCGATATAAAGCGAAAAGGTGATGATTACCAGTAGCAGCGTCCATGTCTGTACATCCATAAATGATAGGGTTTAATTCGCTTATTCTTCAAAACCGTACTTCTTATCCAGTCTATTCATGAGCCATACGTACACAAAAATGAGAATTACAAAGACATAGATCGAACCCTGTTGTGCAAACCAGAATCCAAGTTTAAAACCTCCGATACTTATTTTATCCAACTGGTCTTTCAATAGGATCCCAAAACCAAAGGACACAAGGAACCATATCCCGAGTAATAAACTCAGATACAATAGATTTTTCCTCCAATATGAATTGGCTGATCGTTTCAAGGTTTGAGTAATTGCATTAAATATAAAGAATCCACTGAAGTATTGGCCCACTAGTCCTGGAATTCCAATCGATTCTCATTGACCAAACAATAGCTATTCGAGTAGATTATAGTTCAAGACAACGATAAGTTGCCGATCATTCTGGCGGTGAAGAAAATCGAGACAATAAACCCCATTCTTGCACTGGTTAATGATCTTGTCTTCACCATATCCAACGGCATAAAGGATATTGGAAGAGGGAACACCATTTTCCTGCAGATATTTTTTGATGGCATCGGCCCGATTCTGAGATATACGGAAATTGGTCGAACTACCACCTCTGCTATCGGTATGGGATTCTATCCTAAGTTGTAATTGCGGAAATTGCGCAACGATACTAACTACTTTGTTTAGCTCTGTCTCAATTTCAGATGTAATATCTGCACTGCCTCTAGGGAAGTAAAATTTATTGAGCCTTATCACTTTTTGTTCTTCGGTTTCTACTACCAGATCATCGATCCCCGACATTTCAACAGTGAGTTCTTGTTGTTGTAATTCGATTAGTTGTTCCTCGTTTAGTCTGAGTGAAAATCGGGAATGCTTTGGTTTGTGGGCTTCGATGATTAGCTCTTCCTGCCATGGTACTTCAACCCTAAAATTTCCATCCTCATCAGCGAAGATCTCTTTGATAGTTCTTCGCGTACTATCCATGAGTTTCAACATGACCTTAGATATAGCCCTGCCGGTAGACGGATTTATAATACTACCCTTGAGCAACAGAATTTTTGGCCCGGGCAATTCCTTTGCTTTAAATCCGTAAATATCATCTTGTCCCTTTCCCCCTTCACGATTAGAAGCAAAATAGCCGATCAGTTCCTGGTCATCGTGTTTTCTGATGATCAGGCCAAAATCGTCATCCTCAGAGTTGATGCCTTCTCCAAGATTAATCGGGATGCTGAACAAGTCATCATCCTGTATTTCAGACTTGTACATATCCATACCTCCCAATCCATAGAAAATATCTGATGCAAAATAGAGACTGCCTTCGAAGATATAAGGCGCTATTTCATTCCCTGGAGAATTGATCCTGGAGCCCAGGTTTACAGGCGAGGACATGATCACTCCGTTATTTGTAGAAACGTAATATAGGTCTGTCCCTCCAAAGCTGTCATCGAGTGCAGCAGAAAAATAGAGCCTTTCTGAGCCTGCATCGTAGAACGGATAGTAAAACGATGTGCTGAGATCTCTTAAAAGATAGAGGAAATCTCCCCTCTTGCTTACTGTACCAATGGCCAGGGCATTTTTTCCATTTTCATCGAATATGAGTTCATCTTTATCGGCGTTGGATAAAATATAAAATATCTGGTCTAGCTGCTCCGAATAAAAAGGTGTCGCCTGATGAAAGCGGGTCTTGGGTATACCGAGAAAAAGATTCGGATTCAGTATACTGCCATCGGGTGACATTCTGGCCACATAGATATTCAGATACGATTCGCCGGAAGGTGAGTAGATACTCTTATCTTCTACGATGCGGCCACTGCTGAACAATAACTTATCACTGTAAAATGAAGGAGAAAAATCAGCTTGGGGACTATTACTGTCTATATTAAAGATTCTGAATCGTTTTGCAGTGGTATCGTTGGAATGGAGAAGCTGATAATTCAGCTCCGCATTCTCCAGAAGCTCCTTAGGAAAGGAGGAGACCCTGGTGGCCATCAGTGCATTTACTCTGTCGAGGTCAGAAGTCCTGGTCATCGCCTGCAACATCATATTGAAGTGATTGGCCGATAATTCATAATCGCTTTTATAGAGGTCGAAAAAAGTCTCAGCCGCTTTTTCATAGTTTCCCGTCTTAAAATAGGAAGCAGAAAGATTTGCAAATTGCTGGCTGCTGAGTGGCTGGCTCAGCATCTCTTTTTTGTACTCCTGTATAGCATCCTGATAAGCGTATTCAAAATATAGGATATCTGCTTTTGACATCTCCTCCTGGCCAAAAGAGACGCTGTAAAAGACAACTAACAGTAAAGTGAATATCCTAATCTTCATGTTTCTAAATTTAGAAAAATCTGGGCGAATCTATTTGTTTCGGTTTGCCTTTTGGGGCTTTGGATTTGTCCTTTTTAGACTGCCCTTCTCCACGGCCAAAATAGAATTTCAATATTACCTCATGAGAACCGCTATTGTACTCACCTAATCCATTGGTATTGTAGTCGTAGCTGTAGCCGATAAAAGCGCTGTTGGAAATCTGAAAACCGGCCAGTGCACTTACCGAATTATCGACCCTGTAGGCCGCCCCCAGTGTAAACATATCCTTGATCAGAAAATTAGTAGAGATATTGACCGTCGCCGGAGCTCCCTGTATATAATTCACCAGGAATGCGGGTTTAAATTTTAAATTATCTGAAAAATCAAAGACATAGCCACCGATCAAGTTGAACTGCATTTTGTCCTCAACTACAATAGCTACAGCCTCATCATATAAACCATCGGTAAGGAAGTTGGGAACGGAGGTTCCTACATACCAGTTTTCCTGGTAAAGAAAAAGACCGGCACCCACTGTCGGATAGAATTCTTTGATATTATTCCGATCTAAAATAGGTTCTCCCGGATTTTCAAAAGAGCCTTTTGAAAAATCAACATTCAGAAAGGAGCCCCCTGCAGCAACGCCAAACGATAGTCTGGTTTCCTCTGAAAGTCGTATCTGGTAAGAATAGGAAACATTGGTATAAGTACTGGTTGTTGGACCGATCTCATCGCTGACCACGTTAAAACCAATTCCATGTCTTTCGTTGGCAAATGGTATATTCATTCCAAAGCGAAAAGTACGGGGTGCCCCGGGGATATCGATCCATTGCGAACGATACAAACCGGTAAGGTCGAGGTTTTCGACCGTCCCGACGTAAGCAGGATTAAAACTCCCGATATTGTACATATACTGGGTATACTGTGGTTCTCTCTGGCCATAAACGCCGCTGATGAAAACCAGCATCAAAAGTCCGGCCCATCGTCTCACCTCCAAGAAAGTTTTCCCTCTAATCCGGATCATTGATCTATTATCTTAAGACTTGTATCCACCCTTTTGTTATTTCGGAGCCGTCGCCAAGGTCGAGTATATAAAAATAAGTGCCATCAGGTACTGCCTCATTCTTTCGGGTGCCATCCCAGGTACTGCCATCGGTCATACCTCTGGCCTCAAAAACCAGGTTTCCGTAACGGTTGTATATCTCGATAGAATTATTAGGATACTGGTCTATACAATTGATCTTCAGACGGTCGTTTGTTCCATCTCCGTTGGGGGAAAACTGATTAAAAAAGAATCCGCATTCGGTTGTGCTTGGAAAATTTACCTCAACTTCAGCCGAGGCAATATCGTTGTCAGGATTACCATCTGCAGGGTTGGAGTTCAGAATGGCAGCAGTGTTGACAAACGTTCCTTGCAGCGGTACCGAGACTGTGATGGTCAGCACAGCCTGTTCGCTCAATTCCAGACTGGGAATATTCCACAAGCCGTTGTCTGGACTATAGCTTCCGTTGTCGGCAGAATGAGAAACATATTCAAACGGGGTGTTAGGTCCAGCTGGAATGATGTCTTCCACAAAAATATCATCCACCCTATTCTGCTCGGATTCATTGGTCACCGCTATGGTGAAAACGACCTGATCGCCTACCAATGGCCTGTTGCTTAGGGCTGTCTTAGTCAGGACCAAGTCTATGCCTTCAGGCGGATCTATGTCTAACTCCACCATTACGATATCGTTGCCTGGATTACTATCTTCCGGGAAAGAATCCAGGATCCCTGCTGCATTGGAATACACTCCATTTTCAACAACATCGACTACGATCTGCAGGGTTGCCGTTCCCAAAGCGCTTATTTCGGCGATGTTCCATTCACCGGATTCTAGATTATAATTCCCCAGCGAAGCCGTATGGGAAACATAGTCGAAGCCTGTTTCCAGCACATCAATCGCCAGGATATCGATAACCTTGCTGTCTGAAAGATTGTTTATCGTTATCGTAAAAGTGATACGATCTCCGATACCAGCACCTGGATCGTCTATAGATTTTTGAATTTCCAGGTCTATTTGATCCGGATTGCATTCTGGAGTCAGGTTTGGATCGCAAGGGTCGAGCGGGTCTGTGTTGTTAAACACCTCATCGCCATCGTTGATGCCATCATCGTCTGTATCGGGATCAGTAGGATCCGTACCAATAATGATTTCCTGTCCGTCGAAAAGACCGTCACCATCGGTATCAACCGCACAATTGCTCACGTTGATGGTCACATCAGCAGACTGATCGGTGCAGGGTGCCTGGGCTCCTGTTGTGGTATAGCTAAAGACATAATTTCCACTGGTCAGGCCATCAAAATCGACAATGTTCTGGGCGTCTATGATCACCCCTCCATTGGAAGGGTCTGTTGTAACGGTCCAGTTCCCAGGATCGGCTCCGCTGAGCAGGTCGTCCAGATCCGCAGTAGTAGGGCCATTATCCATCACATTACATGCAAATGAATCTGAGGGCGTACCCGGGTTGGGTTGAATATTAACCGTAGCCGTTACCGCCTCGCGCTCTGAAGTACAGCCATTGGCTGTGGTTTCTACCCAGAATTGGGTGGTCTGGGTGATGACCGGTGTAAAAGTGGCCAGCATACCCAAAACCTCGGTACCGTTCTGTGTGGCATACCAGTTATAATTGGGATCATCTGAACTCCCCGGAATATCCCCTTCCGCCAACAGGGTGACCTGGCCCGGGCCACATCGCGTATCTTCGGTAAGGCTGATAAAAACGGGTGTGGTATTCACCACGATAGTCACTTCGAGCGTTCCGCTGGCGCAGGTTCCACCAGAATCAAGAAAAAAACCGAAATAGGTTCCTGCCGTAGGGCTGGCGATCTCCCCGGGCGTCAGATAACCCGAAGAATTCAAAGGATCCGGATTAATGCTCCAGGTAAGCGTTGCTCCTCCCGGAGGCACGCTATTGGTATACTCGTTCAGGCTAACGGTTACTACATCGCAAAAAATAGTAGGAGTAGCCGGATCCAGTAAAGGACCTTCACCCAAACAGGCGTCGTCATCGATAATGGAAATGGAAGCTGAGACTGGGGTGCCCACCGTATAAACTCCTGGTTGTATTTGTATGTTTACTGTTTCCGTAGGTTCTTCATCGCCATCGTCGATCACCGTGATCGCCACCAGTTCTGAACCTCCCTGCGCTACCGTATAGTTAATCGTAACCGTTCCTGTGGGAACAACAAAGTCGGTTCCAGGGATCGCAGTAGATGGTAACAGCCCATAATTCACCGTCACGGCACCATCAGCCGGAGCTCCCGGAGCGACACTGATCCGAAAACTTCCTGCTACCGGTCCGTTTTCGCGTCCGTCGCTTTCGGCTGAAATAGTTATCGTTTGCGCTGAAAGCGGAAAAGAAAGCAAAAGAAACAAACCCAGGAAAATTTGAATCTTTCCGGGCAAATTCAAAGAAGTCCATTCCATACCAGTCATTTTCTTTTATCGCAACTTCTTTAATCGAATTTTTAGATATCTCTTCTTAAGATTAACTCGATTGAAAAACAGAATCTCAATATTACTAAATATCCGGTCATCTGCCCAAATAACGGGCCTAAATATGAGTTTTTCGGTTGAAATACCTGTCTGTTCTGCCAACCGCCGTTACTCCAGTGTAGCTGAGGCAGTTTCCGCCTCAGGATGGATTTTTTTCACCAGGCCCTGCAGTACCTTGCCCGGACCTACTTCGATAAAATGCGTGGCCCCGTCCCCTACCATGTTCTGAACGCTTTGGGTCCATTTCACAGGTGCGGTTAATTGGGCGATCAAGTTTTTCTTGATCTCGGCAGAATTGTTTTCTCCTCTGGTCGTGACATTCTGATATACCGCACAGCGCGGTACATCAAATTGGGTTTGTTCTATAGCCAGGGCAAGTTCTTCGCGGGCGGGTTCCATCATTGGTGAATGAAAGGCCCCTCCAACAGGTAAAACCAAAGCCCTTCTGGCCCCGGCTTCTTTTAGTCTTTCACATGCCGCATTAACTGCCTCCACTTCACCTGAAATGACCAGCTGCCCTGGGCAATTGTAATTGGCCGGTACAACTACTCCATCGATTTGCCTGCAAATATCCTCTACCACAGCATCCTCCAGGCCTAATACCGCAGCCATAGTACTGGGTTGAAGCTCGCAAGCTTTTTGCATGGCTTTGGCTCTTCTGGAGACCAATTCGAGTCCATCTTCAAAACCAAGCGCTCCTGCTGCCACCAGGGCCGAAAATTCCCCCAGCGAGTGCCCTGCCACCATATCTGGGTTGAACTGGTCCTTTGACATTTTCGACAGGATTACGGAATGAAGGAAAATCGCTGGCTGAGTGACCTTAGTTTGCTTCAACTCATCTGGGGTTCCCCGGAACATGGTGTCGGTGATGGGAAAACCAAGAATCTCGTTGGCCTTTAAGAACATCTCCTTAGCCTCGCCAGAATGTTCGTAAAGATCCTGGCCCATACCTACAAATTGAGCCCCCTGACCCGGAAAAATATATGCTTTCATTTTCATTGGTGTTTGGTTGTCAAAAATAAGGAAATCATGTGGAAGAGATCCAGGTTCGGGGTATTATGATTTTTCTTTGAACCAGCCGGAATAGGTGATATAATTCTCCGCTATTCGGTCGATCTCTCCTGTGCTTAATTCGATGCTGATATCCTTGATCTTTTTGGCAGGAGTGCCGGCAAAAACACTGCCCTCAGGGACATGTGTGCCTTTGGTGAGAACGGCGCCAGCGGCGATAATACTATTGCTCTCCACTATACAGTCGTCCATAATTATACTCCCCATACCCACCAGCACCCGGTCTTTGATCTTACAGCCATGAACAATCGCTCCGTGGCCTATGGATACATTATTTCCGATTTCTGTCGGGGATTTTTTATAGGTGCAGTGAATAACAGCGCCATCCTGAATATTTACCTTATTCCCAATCCTGATATAGTGAACATCACCACGCAGCACTGCATTATACCAGATACTGCACTGGTTTCCCATCGTAACTTCTCCGACCACAGTGGCATTCTCAGCGATAAAACAGTCTTCACCAATAACCGGAGTAAACCCCCGAACAGTTTTGATCATAATAATTTGTATTTAAGAAGTCTAAAATTATTGAAAAAATGACAGTAATTCGCGTTTCCTGGATGAAGAGACCAGTAATTCCTTGCCGTTAGACAGTACCACACTGCCTCCTTTTCCTCTCCGGTATTTAACGATCTCGTTTACATTCACCAGATAAGATTTATGCGTCCTGGCGAAACCAAAACCTGAAAGGGATTCTTCAAAATATTTTAGGGTTTTGCTTACCAGGATCTTCTTGTTCAACAGATGGATCTCAGTATAGTTGTCATCGGCTTTACAGAAAAGGATATCGGCTACATCGAGAACCTGGAAACCATCTAGTTGTGGAATGGTGATCTTTCCTGAAACTTTGGGCTGAGTGGTTTTTAGTAATTGTTCCCCGAGTTGCTTTTCCTTTATCTTGATCTCTTTCACATGATTAACCGCCTTCTGGAGTTCATCGATATCGATAGGCTTCATCAAATAATATGCCGCATGGTTGTTCAATGCTTCCAGGGCATACTGATTATATGCGGTGACAAAAACTATTTCGAAGTCTCTCTCGGGCATCTGATCGATAAGGTCGAAGGCATTGCCAAAAGGCATTTCGACATCCAGAAACAGCAGATCGGGTTGTGTTTTGCCGATAATATCTATACCCTCTGAAACGGTGGCAGCCTCCCCGGCAATTTCTACCTCAGGGCAATATTTCCCGAGGTAATTCCTGAGAATCTCCCTGCTCTGTGCTTCATCCTCTACCAAAACAGCCTTTAGCTTCATCATTTATTCCTTAAGCTTAACTTTACACGGGTGCCTGTACCATCTTTCTCGAGATCTGTGACCTCTACCCCTATCTGGTGCCGTCCCATTTTATTGAGGATCTCAATGCGGTCCCTTATATTTTTCATACCTGTCGATTTTTGATCGCTCTGATGTTTGGTCTTAAGCTTTGCCGATTGTTTTCTCCCGATCCCGTTATCCTCAATGATCAGTTGTAAATGGTCTTTTTCCTTATTCACGCGGACGGTTAGCTTACCCATATCTTCCATGTATCGAAGTCCGTGCCAAACTGCATTCTCCACATATGGCTGTAACAACATTGGCGGGATTTCAAATTGGTTGAGTTCCACCTCAGAATCGATTTTCACCTGGTAGTCGAACTTATCAGGAAACCTCGCCTTTTCCAGTTTCAGGTATAACCTAATAAGTTCTATTTCTTTACTCAGAGGGATGAAATCTTCTTCGCTATTCTCCAAAACCGCCCTCATCAGCAAAGAGAAGTCGCTGAGATATCGATTGGCACTTTTCTCATCGTTTTTTGCAATGTAGCTGTTCACAGAATTGAGCGCATTAAAAATGAAGTGTGGATTCATTTGAGATCGCAGTGACTTGAGAGCCAGTAAGTTGTTGGCTAGTTTTTGCTGACGATTGCTCCTGTAAAAGAAAAAGGCTGCCAATGCGGTAAGCAATATGAGCAATATCAGGGAATAAATCACCCATTTTTGCCGGCGGTTAGTCTCCTCGAACAGCTGTTGCTGGGTAACCGCCAGTTCGAATTTGCTTTGTGATAGTTGCCGATCCCTCTCCAGACTGCTTATCCGGTTTTGTTTTGAGGCGATCTCCCGATTAAATCGGGCTGCCTGCGCAATCTCGCGTTCTTTGCGCTGGTAGAGTGTGTCTACTACAGCCACATATTGTCGGTATGATTCCAGTGCCCTGGAAAAATCGCCCTTTACGCTATAGACTTCAGACAGCTTTCTGGTGGCATCCTTTTTTATTTCCAGATCATCATCGCTATCCGCTTTCTTGATGCTTTCCACCAGATAGGGAATGGCCTCGTCTAGCTTATCCTGCTCCACATAAGCATTCGCAATCTTATAGTTGATCTGCTGGGCTGTAATAGAGTCTTCAACTTGCGATACTCCGGTGCTTTCTGCCGCTGGGACCTGAATGTCCCCAAGTTTAGATAAACTCTTCTTTCTTAGTTTGATCTCGTCTTCATATCGACTTTCACGATTGTAGAAATCAGCCACCTTTTCATTCTCCCGAACGGCCCTTTTCGGGGTTTGTGCCGCGGCCTGATCCAGAGAATAGCCATAATAGGCCTCAGCTTCCTGCGAGCGGTTATCGCTGGCATAGACGTCGGCAATTTTGGAGTTGAGGTCAGGCACTTTGGGTGAGATCCTGTTTTTACGGGCAATGACCAGTCCCTCCTCGTAATAAGCCACGGCCTGAGATGCATCCCCAAGTCCGGCATACACATCTCCAAGATTTTCATACAGCTGTATACGCTGATAAGGCACCATTCCATCCAATTCGATCAATGGTAAGAGTATAGATTCTGCCTCTTTGTAATCACGAATCCGGATCAGGACCTGACCAAGTAATATGGCGGTTTGTGTTGTTCTATTTATGGCTTGTGCATCGCGATAGTTGGAAATGGCCAGATCGTACTGCTTGTAGTACTGATAGATCTCCCCTAGGGTTGTTAAGGCTAAAGCCCTTTCTTTTTCATTCCCTCTGTCGGACAAGCCCTCAAGGGCGAGGGTGATAAAATCGATGCTCTTATCTATATCCGATCTCTTGTTGGCCTGAGCCGAATCGAGCAATGCATGGAACTGATCGGGTGTACTGCGCCCCTCGGGAGAAGATTCCCTTTTATCAATCTGAGAATTAAGTTGGGCAATACCCAGTATTATAAATGCCAATATGATAATGCCGGCCCTCATAGTTATGTATAAATCCCGGTAAACTTAGTTGTTTTAAGTTGCAATAAAAAATCGTCAAAGCCATGGAGACAGCTATAAATAATAGGTTTTTAGGCGTTTACGAACTAGCTGCTCTCCCTGGCTCACCCAAACGGCCACTTTGCTCATTTCGGTTTTTATTGAAGTCTAAGCGAGTCTACTTTTATTACAAATAACTCTAAAAAAAGACAATATGAAATCGCTCCTCACCTTAGTAATTCTAGGCTTACTAGGCCTGAATTCATCTGATTCTACGGCAACAGTTCCCTATTTAGATATCATAGAAACGTATCAAAATAACAGTCTTGTACACGATAACAAAGTACAAATCGCCCTTTTGCTCGATACCAGCAACAGTATGGACGGACTTATCAACCAGGCGAAAGCCCAGTTGTGGGATATCGTCAACGAATTTACCTATGCCAGATGTAGTCATCGTAAAAGCCCCAGCTTAGAAATTGCCCTCTACCAGTATGGAAATAATGATCTCTCATCCAGAGAAGGCTATATACAACAGGTACTGGGATTTAGCGCTGACCTGGACGAAATATCGCAGAAGCTCTTCTCACTTACCACAAACGGGGGTGAGGAGTATTGCGGACAGGTGATCCATACTTCAATAGAACAGCTCGACTGGAATAAAAATCCAGATCATTTAAGGATGATCTTCATCGCAGGAAATGAGCCTTTTACCCAGGGAAAACTAGACTATCGTGATGCCGTAAGTCAGGCCAGGGAAATGGATATCGTGGTCAATACGATTTTCTGTGGGGATTACCAACAAGGTATTCAGACGGAATGGCAGAAAGGAGCCCGACTCACCGGAGGTGAATATATGGCTATCGATCATAACAGGAAGATTGTACATGTACCCACACCCTATGATGAGATTATTATCAGACTGAACAAGAAGCTAAACAATACCTATATTTCCTACGGATATCAAGGGACGGCCAGAATGGCCAACCAATCTGCCCAGGATGCCAATGCTATGGAACTGGAAGAAGCTGTGGCCGTTAAACGCGCTGTCAGTAAAAGCTCTGGATACTATAAAAATTCGTCCTGGGACCTTGTTGATGCAGCCGAAGACGAGGATTTCGATGTCGGCGAGGTAAAGCGAGAGCATTTGCCTTCAGAATTGCGCTCTAAATCCGACAAGGAACTGGAAGCCCATATCGCGTCTAATAAGGCTGAACGCGAACAAATACAAAAGGAAATCCGGGAATTAGACGCAAAACGCCAGTCCTTCCTCGCCCAAAATCAAAAAGAACAACAAGGGGAACTTGAAAGCGCCATGTTAAATGCGATCAAAAAACAGGCGTCGCGGAAAAATTTTAACTGGGAAAATAAATAAAGAATTGCCTGCCGATGATCATCGGTGGGCATTTTAAATGCTTAATAATTCGCGGAAGGACAAAAACAATCATAGCGATTTTCACGCTCCGGCCCGAAATCATAACCCAGGGTGATCTGGTGAAATCCTCCATTATCCAATCTAATGTCACCAGACTGGTACGAATAGTTGTAGGAAAACATAAAACGATTAACATTGACGCCTACTATGGGGGTGAACAGTTGAAGCCGTTGTTCTCCAAAAGAACCGTCGGTCTGGAATTGGGCGCCATCGAAACTTCTTCTATAGGATAGTCCTGCCCAAATGGTGCCAAAGCTGACATCTTTGTAAACTTTTGCATTGATATCGACTGTTTCTTCTTCGGTAAATTCGGTTAGTTGGAACAAAACAGAAGGTTCTATGCGCACGGAAGATTTGCCAAATATATAACCCACCTGTACCAGGTACCTCCGCAGATTATCAAATTCGATGGCTGTATACAGATCCCTTCCACTTCCCAGGAGATTGAGTATGGTAACATGAGTATAGAACTCCATATAGTTATACGACGCCCCCATATCGACATTGAAATAACTCGCATTGTTTTGTCCTCCTCCAATAATGGGGTCCGGTATTACAGACACAAATTCACTTTCATCCAGTCTACTCTGGATAAATCCTGCGCTAAGACCCAGCGAAAGCTGATTGAGAATTCTAAAATCCTCCCCGAAAGGCAGATGATGCGCATAAGTCAGTTTTAATCCGGTTTGTGAATGGTAACCGTTCGCATCGTTAAAAATTATGGCGCCTACCCCACTCCTGGTGTCGGGTATTCTGAAATGTGCACTCAGGGTTTGCAAACTGGGAGCTTCATCTACACTAAACCACTGCTTTCTGGCTGTTAAACGTATTTTACCACCTTCTCCTATTCCTGCCATTGAAGGATGCACCAGATAATAATTATCAGCGAGAT
This sequence comes from Robiginitalea sp., assembly GCA_024638915.1. GTDB lineage: Bacteria > Bacteroidota > Bacteroidia > Flavobacteriales > Flavobacteriaceae > JAHEJJ01. The sequence goes on along the minus strand of JAHEJJ010000003.1, from coordinate 122,777 downwards.
AGTCGAAATAGACCGGAAGTCCTTCCTGTGCGTTACTCAATAGACTAAAACAGAAGATAGAAAAGAGAAGGATCAGCCGATTTTTCATCTAGAAAGATTGGGGTACTTAGTTATTGATTGTCTTAAATATAATGTATAACGGATGAAAGAGAGCTTTAGTATATCCTTATAAGCTCAGAAAATGGTTGTATTTTTGCATAAATTGATGCATATGAAAGAGTTCCATATCACGGTTAAAAAAACTACTAATCCGGCCGTCCTCAAATTTGAGGCGAATGATTTTCTGATTGAAGCAGGAAATTATGAGTATAAAAACATAGACGAAGCGAAGAATTCACCGCTAGCGCAGCAGCTTTTCTACCTGCCGTTTATAAAAACAGTGTACATTTCCGGGAATTTTATCGCCCTGGAACGATTCGATATCGTGGAATGGGATGACGTGAAAGACGAGGTGGCCCAGCAATTGGTGGAATATCTGAATTCGGGGGCTCCATTGATCCTTGAAGATGAAAAATCTACTAAGATCGCCACTACGGTTTATGCAGAGGTAACCCCCAATCCAGCCGTAATGAAGTTTGTAGCCAACCGAAAGATCGTACCCGCCATGTTCGAATTCAAAAATATTGATGAGGCAAGTGAATCGGCCCTGGCTTCCCAACTATTTGGTCTGTCTTATGTTAAAGAGGTCTTTCTCGATGAGAATTATATCTCCGTGACCAAATATGAGGTGGCCACATGGGAGGATATTACCATGGAGCTAAGAGAAATGATAAGGGAGTTTTTGGCTTCAGGAAAAACCGTCGTTTCGGATAAAGCTGAGAAGATCGGCCATCAGGCACAAAATTCGGCTTCGGACCATACCGATATGGATTCCACTTCTCTGGAGATTATAAATATCCTGGACGAATATGTAAAGCCCGCTGTTGCAAGCGACGGAGGAAATATCCTTTTCCAGTCTTATGAACCCGAAAGCAAAACGGTCAACGTTATCCTCCAGGGGGCTTGCAGCGGTTGCCCCTCTTCTACCTTTACCCTGAGAAATGGCATTGAAACCATGCTTAAAAATATGCTGGGCGATAAGGTCGGAGAAGTGGTGGCGATTAATGGTTGATTTCGTTGACTTTATTAGCCAAATTTAGGAGGATTCACTACCTTTAAGCTAAACCAAAAAAATAGTATTCATGTCTGTATTAAAAGTTATAGAGATCATGGCAAATTCCAGTGAAAGCTGGGAAGATGCCGCTCAAAACGCTGTGGCACAAGCTGCAAAATCTGTCAACAAAATCCGTTCTGTTTATGTCAGCGAACAAAGCGCTACTGTAGACAATGGCAAAATTGCGGAATACAGGGTAAATGTCAAGATCACTTTTGAGGTGGTCTGATAGCGCCCTTGCTACGATGTAAAGCGCCTGCGGGCGCTTTTTTTTTACATAAACTTTATTTTATAAGATGAAAACTTCCGGTAAATGGGCTGTGCTTTTATGCTCACTGACCGTTTTTTCACAAAATCCCAGGGATATGATCCATCGATTTACCAACGGGTTGATACAAGAATCTAGTCCTTATTTACTTCAACACGCCCATAATCCTGTAGATTGGTTCGCGTGGAAACCGGAAGTGCTTGAAAAAGCCAGAAAAGAGAATAAACTACTCCTGATCAGCATTGGATATGCGGCCTGTCATTGGTGCCATGTAATGGAAAGGGAGTGTTTTGAGGACGAAGAGGTAGCAGGAACTATGAACACCCATTTTATCAATATAAAGGTTGATCGGGAGGAGCGACCCGATGTAGATCATATCTATATGGATGCTCTCCAGATGATGACCGGTCAGGGAGGATGGCCATTGAATATAGTCGCCTTGCCCGATGGACGCCCGTTCTGGGGGGCTACCTATGTTAAAAAGGAGCAGTGGATCCGCGCACTGGAGCAACTTGCGAAATTGTACAGAGAAGATCCCGAAAAAATAGAAAACTACGCGACAGATCTTGCCAAAGGTATACGGCAAATTAACCTGGTTTCCGAGGAAGCAGCCACAGGCATCATGTCGTCAGAAGAACTAAAAGATCTTGTAGGTAAGTGGTCCCGGCACTTCGACACCAAAAAGGGTGGGTATAACCGTGCTCCGAAATTCATGATGCCGGTAAATCTCGACTTCCTTTTGCACTATGCCTGGATCAGTAAGGATGAGGCTATCGATGACTATTTCAACACCACATTAACCAGGATGGCCTATGGAGGGGTCTTTGACCAGATCGGTGGTGGATTCGCGCGCTATTCTGTGGATACCCGATGGCACGTTCCTCATTTCGAAAAGATGCTGTACGACAATGCTCTTCTCACCAGCGTTTATGCCAAGGCCTATGGGCAGACTGGAAATGAGTTATATGCCGATGTGGTGCGCAGGACCATAGCGTTCCTGGTAGACGAATTAATGAGTGATGAAGGCGGATTTTACTCCTCTCTGGACGCAGACAGTCTCGACGATGAGGGCAAGCTGGAAGAAGGGGCCTATTATGTCTGGAAGGAAAAAGAGCTGGAGAATATCCTCGGCGATCTCTTTCCGCTTTTCAAAGATTATTTTAACATCAACAGCTATGGTCTGTGGGAAAATGGTAATTACGTACTGATAAGGGATTTAGCTGATTCGGAAGTTGCCCAAAAAAATCAGATTAGCGAAGGGGATCTTCTGAAAAAGATAGAAAACTGCCGTGAACTATTGTTGGCTGAAAGAGCCAAAAGAAGTAGACCCAGACTCGATGACAAGATCCTTTGTTCCTGGAATGGCCTGATGCTGAAAGGGCTCACCGATGCTTACAGATTCCTCGGTGATGAGAAATATCTCAATCTGGCCCGACAAAACGCCATTTTCCTTCAAAAAAACTTTCTACGGCAACCAGATGGTCTGTACCATAACCACAAAGAAGGCAAAAGCAGCATCGCAGGTTATCTGGAAGACTATGCTGCTCTGATCGATGGCTATTTAGGATTATACGAGGTCAGCTTTGAAGAAAAATGGTTGTTCACGGCCAAGGAGCTGGCCGAACAATGTCTCCGAAACTATTATGATGATAATAGCGGACTGTTCTTCTTTAGTTCAAAAAATGAGGAATTCACCATCCGCCGAACACTTGAAACAACAGACAACGTAATCCCTGCTTCCAATTCCATAATGTGCAATAACCTCTTTAAACTTTCCCGATTCTTTCTGGAGTCTGATTTTGACAAAATAGCTCTTAGAATGACCTTGCAAATGCAAAAGAGGATTATGGACCACCCGGAGAGCCATGCCAACTGGTTGAATAGCATATTATATCATTCTTCTCCTTTTTATGAAATTGCTATTGTAGGAGACGAATTTTTAAACAAGGCCAGAGAACTACAGCATAATTATCTTCCCAACAGTATTATTACAGCCACATCGGAAAATGGAAGTATAGGATTGCTGAAAAACCGTTATAAACAAGGAAGTACACTGTTTTATATATGTGAAAACGGCAGTTGTAAATTACCGGTGGAATCGATAGATGAAGCTTTGGAGCAGCTGGCCGCAGGCAAAGGAAACTGAATTCAACAAGGTCTTGAAACTCCATAAATCTTCACTAAATTTGCAGAAGAAAATTTGAGTTATGGAAAAATTTGGGAATTACCAGGTACATGTAGACAAGGCGGTTGAATGGTTCTGGAGCATTGCTCCAGATCTCGTTATGGCCATGATTATACTTCTTGCAGGCCTTTGGATAATTGGACTAGTGTCTCGTATATTAAAACGCTATTTTGACAGAGTGGACTACGACCCCACTCTGGAATCTTTCTTATATAGCCTGATCAGGGTAACTTTGAAAGTTATTCTTATTGTATTGGTGATCACTCAACTAGGCGTGAAAACTTCCTCTCTGATCGCTATTCTGGCCTCGGCGGGCATCGCCATAGGGCTCGCCTTACAAGGCTCTCTTTCCAATTTTGCAGGTGGGATATTGATTTTTGTCTTTAAACCTTTTAAAGTCGGTGATTTTATTTCCGCACAGGGTATCGATGGTACGGTTAAGGAAATTACGATCTTCACCACAAAACTCACCACCTTCGGAAACCAGGTCGCCATCGTGCCAAACGGTCCCCTTTCGAACAATAATATTGTCAACTATAACGCCGAAGAAGTCCGGAGAGACAAGATCAATGTGGGTATCAGCTATGATTCCGATATCAAAATGGCCAAACAAATCCTGCTTGAAATATGCTCGGAGAACGATATGATACTCAAGGAACCTGTACCAGAGGTTTACGTGGATGCTTTGGCCGACAGTTCTGTGGTGTTAACACTGCGTTTCTGGGCAAAGAATGCAGATTTCTGGAATGCGCATTTCCATACACTGGAAACACTCAAGCATCGATTCGATGAAGCAGAGATCAAAATCCCATTCCCCCAACTGGAGGTTCATGCTGCCAAAAGCACTGCCCAAAGAGAATTTGCCGGATAGCTTACTTTTTAGACTTCGTTGCGATGAAATCTTTTAAATAGAAGGGTTCGAAATACGCAGTGTTTTCAAACAGGCCCTTTTTAAAGGCATTATACGACATCTCCGACATGGTTTTTGCCGAAGGTAGATACTCTGGAAAATAGTTCAAGCGAGGCCCTTGAAGTATTTCCCGGCATTTTATGGCCCCATCGCCAAGCAGGTACAAGGGTTTTTCATTCATAAATTCGGAGAAGGAATTTTCATCGACCACTTCGGCCCAGGCAGGTTTGATCAATTCACCATTATGATCAAACACGGCAGCATAGACCTCCATTCGCCGTGCATCAAGTAATGGAATAATATAACCACTTTCGACATCAACCGATTGAGCCATACTCTCAAGTGTACTGATCGAAATCATGGGGATATCGAGGGCGTAACAAAGGCCTTTGGCAGTAGAAACCCCAATTCTAAGACCGGTATAGGACCCAGGCCCCTTGCTAACGGCCACCGCATCGAGGTCTGTGGGCTGAATTTTTGCCTCTTTCAGACTGCGTTCGATGAAAAGATGCAGCTGTTCGGAGTGGGAATAACGCGCATGGTCTTCCTCGATCAACGATAGGGTCTTCCCCTTATGTGCGATGGATACCGAACAATTGGTAGTAGCGGTTTCGATGTTGAGTATTATGGCCATAACGGCCACAAAGATAACCTAGTTTAATACAATGGGCAGGCCGAAATAGAACTCCAGGATCTTTATACGAAAAATATATTCATATTTGGTGCGAATGGCGTCGGCTGCCGCATCGTCGCGCCTGGCTTGTGCCTGGCCATAGTCGAATGCATTCATCAGACCTACATCATACCGTTCCCTGGCATAGTCCAATGAGGTCTGCCTTGCTTCCAGCGTCTTTTCGGCAGCCTCATAGGCCTTGCCAAAACTCTGGACATCTACATAGGCCTGGTTGATCGTGGTTTCCAACTCCAACTTGTCTTGCTCGAACTGCATCTTAGCTTTTTCGAGAGAGATCTTCGACCTCTTGATACTGTTTTTAATGCTGTTCCCGTTAAAAACAGGTATGCTGATCTGGCCGCCAAAGGAAACCCCATCATTGATCCATAACTGCTGATCGAAAGGAATCACCAAACCGGTAAGCGGGTCAAAGAAATTATCGGAATATCGCGTATTATAATTGAAAAATGCTCCTAATGACGGGAAAGTACCAGCCTTCGAAATCGACAGATCCTTCTCTGCAAGTTCTACATTGGCTTGAGAAAACCTAATGTCATTTCTGAATTCCATCGCTTTAGCAAAAATCTCCTTAGGAGAGTTGCCTAATATTTCGGCCAGAGGTACATCGAATTCTTCGTCGGCAACATCAAAATTTTCATAATCCGTGATCTGTAATAACTGGGCCAGGTTAATCAGGGCAATGGTAACAAGGCTTTCCCCATTAACGATGGCCTGTTCCTGGTTGGCAGCAGTCGCTTCGATTTCCAACAGATCCCCGCGTGGAACAACCCCGGACTCTACCAGTTCCTTTGTTCTTTTAAGATCCTGTTCAGTAACCACATATTGTGCCCTGGCCACCTTTAAGGATTCCTTGTTAGACAATACCTGTAAATAGGAATTGGCCACATTAAGCCGGATATCATCCACCAGATCATCGAGGCGGTATTGATTGGCAATAGCATTGAGTTTTGCCCTATTCAATTGATGTACATTGCTCAATCCATCGAAGAGATTGATCTGGGAACTAACCACTCCGGAAGAGGTAAACTGGGTTGCGTTTACCGGTTGGTTTGTTGTTGGGTCAAAGGACAGCCCTGTATTTACCGCTGCGTTCAACTGACCATTGAGCGTTGGTAAGAAATTACCGATCGCGTCCGATTTATCGATCTTGGCATCCTCCAGATCGAGCTCGAACTGTTGCACCGTGAGATTGTTTTCCACCGCATAGGTTACACATTCTTCCAAAGTCCATTTCCTTTGCTGAGCTTGCAAACCAAGGGTCAGGGTAAGTAATAGAATTACGAATATCTTGAGTTTCATAAGTTGTCTTTTGATTGTATTAATACTTTTTGATTGATTTTTTACTAAGCGTCTTCCTCTTCGTCCTCATCCTCTTCCCCTTTCTTGATCGGTTCGGTTTCATTCCAGACTTTCACCTTATCTTCTTCGCTAAGCCCGGAAACGATCTCAACATTTACCCCGTCTGAGATCCCAATCTCGATATCTTTTCGTTCAAATTTCTGATCTCCTGTCATGATTTCAACATAAGGCTCATCGGTCTCCTTATCGAACTGCAGCAGGGCTTCGGGGATCACCATTATACTGTCTTTACGCTCCAGGACCATGGATGCATTAGCACTGTAACCCGCACGGATCATAAAACTGCTGTCAACCTGAACATCGCCCTCTATTTTAAACTGTACCGCTCCGGATTCTTCGGTGCCTTTTGGAGCGATGAATTTCAATTTGGCATCGAACTTCTTGTCTTCGATAGCCCCGAGGCTGATCTCGAGCGGCATTCCGAGCTCAAGCTTATCTACTTCACCCTCATCGACCTTTCCTTCAAATATCATTTTCCCGAGGTCTGCAATCGAGGCGATGGTGGTTCCATCGTTAAAATTATTACTTTGGATCACCTGGTCGCCTTTCCGTACGGGGATCTCCAGGATGGTGCCATCTACCGTAGCCCGTATATAGGTATTTGCACTGGAAGAACCTCCTGCAGAGCCCAGCCGAATAATTCTGTAATCGGCACGTGCGTTATCGAGTTCCTGAAGGGCCTGATCGAACTGTAATTGCAGTTCGTTAAAAGCCTGGCTGGAAATTACCCCTTTGTCGAATAGCGCCTTGTTCCGGTTGTATTCAATCTTGACATTATTGAGCGCAATTTCGGCGTTACGAACCCGTCCTTTTGCCTGGTTCAAGGCCTGTTCATTGGGTACTACCTTAATGGTGGCGATCAGTTCACCGGCCTTCACCTTCACTCCTTCCTCAAGGTAAATCTTATCAATAATGCCCGAGATCTGAGGTTTGATCTCCACCTCGTCCTTGGGGATTACCTTACCGGTGGCCACCGTTTTCTTTTCTATACTGGCTGTAAAAGGATTTTTGGTCTCGTAGGTAATCACCGATTTACTATTCGATTTGATGAAAAATGCAGCTGCCCAGAGAACGCCCAGACCTAATATTATGATTAATGCGTATTTAACAATTTTATTCATGGCTCGATTATTTGTCTGTGTTTATCAATTCCGTTTATTACTCCTCGCGCAAAGCGTCAATTGGTTTTATGCTAACAGCTCTTTGTGCTGGGATAAGTCCGATCAGGGTTCCCAGAATGACCATGATCATCAGCGCCCCGACAACAAGAGGTACAGGCAATGTTGGATTGGTATAGGGAAAATCAATACCCTCGGTAGCCGAATTTAGAGCACTCAACACCAACGCCCCTAGGATGATCCCAACAATCCCGGCAATAAGCGTCAGAAAGACCGATTCCAGAATGATCTGCAACCGAACCTCACGAGGGGTTGCCCCAAGTGCCCTCCTGATCCCTAATTCCTTGGTACGCTCTTTAACGGATATCAAAAGGATATTTCCAATGCCGATTACTCCGGCAAGAATGGTCGCCAAACCGACGATCAGCGATAAAAAGGTAATCCCCTTGGAGAAACCCATGATCTTGTTAAAGATCTCACCCAGATTAAAAGCCCCAAAGGCCCGCTCGTCCTCAGGGTGTACCTTATGATTTCTTCTCAATACCGCTTTTACATCTTTCTCTACCTGTACCACATCGGCATCGTCATAGGCGGCGATGGCAAAAAAGTCGACATTATCTCCTTTATTGAAAATTTTTCTGAAAGTGGAAAAGGGGATAAAAATATCACCATCGTTCTCAAAAGGTGTGGTCTGGGTAAATTTATGTACCCCTACCACCTGGAAATAGATATCATCGACTCTGATATATCCTCCAATGGGGTCTTCATCCTTTTCAAAGAGTTCCTGCTGAGTTCTTTCGCCGATAACACAGACTTTTCGGGACTGTTCCATATCCTCCTTATTGAAAAAACGGCCGTTGTCATATATTTTTTTGGTCGCTATTTTGGCATATACAGGTATATAGCCATAGACAGCATAACTGCCCGATTTGCCTCCTCTAACGGCAGTAGCAGCCGAATCGCCAAATACACCCCTGGCATTGATCGGAGCGATATACTTTATTTCCGGGATCTTGTTCGCGAGGATTTCTCCATCGCGGACTTTTAACTGAAGGCTTCTTCCTGTCTTGTAGCCCGCATAAGGTTTGCTGGTCGACTGTGACCAGGCAAATAAACTATTCCTGGCTACGGTTTCAAAAGCTTTCTCAAAACCATTATCCATTCCCTGCGCAGAACCGGCCAAGGTGATGTAGATAAAAATACCCCAGAGTACCCCAATAACCGTAATAATCGTACGTACTTTGTTCTTTTGAATCGAGCCAAAGATCTCCTGCCATGTATTTCTATCGAAAATGAAATTCATCTTATTCGTCTCTTAGGGCTATAATTGGTTTAATTCGCGCTGCCCTTCTTGCAGGAACGTATCCGGCCAGGGCACCAAAAAATATCAGCATCAGGGTGGCCATCACGGCAAGTCCTGTACTGATATAAGGGTTCAGTATAAAATAATCTTCCAGTTCGTTTCCCAACGATCTCAGGATGGCGATGCCCACGAGCATTCCGATAAAGCCGGAAATAGTGGTGATAAATACAGACTCGAGCAATATCGACCTGATCACAGCTTTGGGTGTAGCGCCTAAAGCCTTGCGGATACCAAGTTCTTTGGTACGCTCCTTTACCACAAACACCATAATATTACTGATCCCGATGATGCCCGCGATTATAGTACCGATCGCAACGAAGGTTACGATCAATTGAAGTACGCTTGCAAATTGCTGGTTTTGCTTTAACTGGTCTGCAATGTTTCGTATAAATATTCCGTTACGGTCGTCCGGGCTGATAAATTTTTTGTCCTTCAAATATTTGTCGATGCTATTTTGAAGGGCCATTGCCCCCGCATAGCCGATTTCAGGTTTGAACCCTACTATCATGAAATCGACCTCGTCTATATTTTTTTCAATACGCTGGCGGGTAGTATATGGAATATAAATGCGTCGTTCCTCGTCATCTCCCCCATCGTCCTGAAATACCCCCACCACCTTAAATACACTGCCACCCACATCGATATACTTTCCCATGGACTCCCGGCCGCTGAAGAGGTCTTTTTCCACCAAGCGTCCAATCACAGCATGCTTGGTCTTATTTTTAATGTCTTCAACATTCAGGTAGCGACCTTTCATTATAATGGTCTTTTCAGCGAACTGATGGGCCCAGTCTACCGCTCTGGTCTGGTAATTATTGGATTCCTCCCTATATTTTACAAGTGCATTCCTCTCAATCCTGGGGGTGGTATATTCTACGAACATGGCGAAGTTTTTTTTGATATCTTCCACGTCGCTGTTGTCGAATTCGATCAATCTTTCAGATTTATATCCTTTGTAAGGAATACTCGTTCTTCCTGGGAAGAGGAATATGGTATTGGTAGCGTCGTCCTGAAAAAATTTGTCAAAAGTATTGATCAGCCCGTTACCCAATCCGTAGAGTGAAACAAATATGAGAATCCCCAGAGCCACTGTAAACCCAGACAAGAAGGTCCGGAGCTTGTTTTTCTGGATAGTCTCAAATATTTCTTTCCATGTGTCTCTACTGAACATATTCAGAGGCTCTTACCTGTTTAATTTTTTTATCTTCTTCAATAACTCCATCTTTTAGGTAGATAATCCTTTTACACATATGTGCAATGTCGTTCTCGTGTGTTACCACGAGTATGGTATTACCCTGGTCGTTGATCTTTTGTATCACATCCATCACTTCGTAAGAAGTGGTGCTGTCCAGGGCACCTGTAAGCTCATCGGCCAATATCACCTTGGGCTCACCGACCATGGCCCTGGCGATGGCTACCCTTTGTTTCTGACCACCGGAAAGCTCATTGGGAAGGTGATGCGACCATTCTTTTAGGCCTACCATTTCGAGGTATTTCATCGCCTTACGCTGTCGTTCCTTTCGGTTTACCCCCTGGTAATAGAGCGGCAGGGTAACATTCTCCAGCGCACTTTTATAATTGATCAGATTAAAGGACTGGAAAATAAATCCCAGAAACTTATTCCGATACTTTGCGGCTTTGGTCTCGTTTAGGTTTTTGATCAACTTACCATCAAGAAGATACTCCCCTGAATCGGCTACGTCGAGCAGGCCCAGAATGTTGAGAAGCGTAGACTTACCGGATCCTGAAGAGCCCATAATAGCTACGAGTTCGCCCTCTTCTGCGGAAAAATCGATCCCTTTTAAAACATGAAGGGAATTCTTGCCCATTTGATAGGACTTGTGCAGGTCTTTTATTTCAATCATTGTTGCCATAGTGATGATTTATGGAGTTTTCCGTCCCGGTAATAGGACATTCTATTTGTTAAAATGTTACAAAATCTAAGTGACTATTTGATCCCTAAAGGCTATCCGTCGAATTCATCCGCTTCAATCTCATTCCAGACCTTAATATCATCGTCTGTCTGTACGCCTGATTTAACCTCTACGTAGATACCGTCGCTGATTCCCAGCACAACATCTCTGCGCTCGAATTGCTGCTCGCCGGTGGCCACTTCAACGAAGGGTTTCTTGGTTTCAGGGTCGAACTGTATCAGGGCTTCCTTCAATGCCAGAACGCTGTCGGCACGGTCGAGGATGATAGAGGCATTGGCGCTCAGACCAGCTCTGATAAATATGGAATCGGCTTTGGTCAATGTTCCTTTGATCTCGAATTGTATCGCGCCATTCTCCTCGTTACCCTTAGGTGCTATATAGTCTAGTATCGCATCAAAAATCTGGTCTTCCAGCGCACCAACAGTGATTTCCAGGGGTAAGTTCTCTTTGATCTTCCCTACCTCAGATTCGTCTACCTTTCCTTCAAAAATCATTTTTTCCACATCGGCCACCGCCGCTATGGTGGTTCCCTCGTTAAAATTATTGCTTTCAATAACCTGATTTCCAACCTCTACCGGAACTTCTAGCACCATTCCGGTTACTGTGGTACGGATAAGGGTATTGGCCGCACTGCTGAGACCACGGGTAGTTCCGGTCTTTACAATATCATAGCGCTTATTTGCAGCCTGATAGGCTTGCTTTGCCTGATCGAAGCTTACCTGCGCCCTTTCGAGGTCGACCTGTGAAATAACACCTTTGTCGAACAGGCTTTTTTGCCTGTCGAAATTTCGTTTTTGATCGTCGAGGTTTATCTTGGCCTCATCGATATCGTTCCTGGCGTCGTTGAGGGCATTGAGGTTTGGAACAACGCGGATCTTAGCAAGTAAATCGCCGGTTTTCACATAGTCGCCCCCTTCTACGTAAATCTCTTCGATAACACCTGAAATATTGGGTTTTATCAGCACCTCTTCGAGCGGCAATATACTGCCCGTAGCTACTGCCTTTTTTATGATGGTCTGCGTACTCGGCTTCTCGGTTTCATAAACGATGGGATCCTCAGCATTTTTTTGGTAGAGGTATACCATCGAAAAACCAAAGGCAACGACTATTAAGATCAGGATGATGACGGTTATCGATTTTTTCATGGTTAATGTCTTCTATGATTGATGTATATATGATATTCTAATTCTGTTATTCCGTTCTTAGGGCATCTATGGGTTTGATCCTGATGGCGCTCTGAGCCGGTATAAACCCAGCCAATAATCCCGAAATGATCAGTATTACCAGGGCGATAGTCACCACGCCAAGGCTAACCGTTGGGTTTACGAACATGTCTACTGGTCCATTGGCATCCAAAAGTGCATTGATGCCATAAATAGCAAATGCCCCGATGATGATACCCATCATTCCGGATATGATCGTTAAAAAAACCGACTCTAGAAGAATCTGCTTCCTTATAGACCAGGGGTCTTCTCCTAAAGCTCTGCGGATCCCGATTTCTTTAGTACGCTCTTTAATCACAATAAGCATAATATTACTCACACCGATAATTCCGGAGAGCAGCACCAGGATCCCAATAAAATATCCCATGATGTTCAACGCTACAAAAAATCTCTCGATCCTGCTGAATTCCTCATACATGTCGAAATTTCCTATCGCTCGCCGATCATCAGGATGAATTTTATGTTTTTCTTTGAGCACTTTGATAATCCTATCTTTTAAACTTGTTATAGAAACTCCATCGATCGCCGTGATCATCATGGAGCCCACGTCGTCACCGGTGTTAAATGCCTGTCCAAAAGATGTAAAGGGTATAAAAATTTGATTTTGGGCCTCCTCTCCATCCCCATCCAGGTTCTTTTTACGGTAGATGCCCACCACCATAAAATTTACTCCCTGTATTTTGATATAGGTTCCCAATACTTCTTGTCCGATATCATAGAGGCTTTTCTTTACCCCTTCTCCGATAATGGCCACCTTTCGTTTATCATTTATATCAGATTGGTTGATAAAGCGGCCATTAATAATATCCATGGGTTCTTGATCGATAAAGGAAGGAAAATCTCCGTAAACACCAAAAGCGCCGGTACGCAGACCTCTTATAACGTTGTTAGCACCCCTGTAACCACCGAGACTGTTTCTAGGCGAGATAATTCGAAGGTTGGGGACCTTATCCTTTAATGACTGTACATCCTGTAGTTTATATTCGAAACTCCTTCCTTTAGGTAAACCCTTATGAGGCAAGGTGGTATTCCTGGTCCATACCCAAAGGGAATTGGTAGCGATATCACCCCATTCGCCTTTGATCCCATTTTCCATGCCTTTTCCGGCAGACAACAACAAAATGAGTATAAGAATACCCCAAAAGACACCGAATGCGGTAAGTACTGTCCTGAACCAGTTGGTCGTCAGCACTTCTAATATTTCATTCCACCTGTCCCTGCTAAACATTAGTTGGAGGATTATTTATTATTTGTCTCATCTTTACTCATCCCTTAATGCTTCAATGGTGTGAATCCGGGCAGCCCTCCAGGCTGGGAAAAACCCTGCGATCATTCCAGCCAGGATCAAAACAAATACAGTGGATATCGCCACATTGAAGTTAACCGACGGGTTTAACACATATTCTATTTCGATGTAGGGGCCAAGAAATTCAAGTATGGCCATGCTAAAAATCAACCCTCCAAATCCTGAAATCGCGGTAATAAATGTAGATTCGTGAAGAATCATGGCAATTATCGACCATGGTTTGGCACCGAGCGCTTTGCGTATTCCGATTTCCCGGGTACGATCCTTGACTACAATAAGCATTATGTTACTCACGCCAACTACTCCTGCAATGATGGTGCAGATTCCCACGAACCAGAAAAACATTTTCATGCCATCTACGAGATTATAATAGCGTCTTGCCTCCCTTAGAGAATTAAAGGTGTTGATGGCACTTGGATCATCTGGAGCCACAATATGAGCTTCTCGGAGATATTTTTGTAACCCCTCATCAAAATTCAACGAAGCTTCTACCGCTTCATTAAACGAAGATGCCGGTTTAAGGGTATAGCTCAGGTTATTCACCCTATCGGCCCCATTGAATACACGTTGAGCTGTGGTAATGGGAATAAAGATCCTCTCTTCCTCACGGTCTCCACCGTGATCACCGTACACACCGACAATCTTAAATTTTATGCCGGCTATATCGAGAAATTCATTAACCGGGTCCTGGTCTTTATCAAAAACCTCCCTGCGGATCTTATTGCTTATCACGACTACCTTGGCCGCCGATTCTTCATCTAATTGGTTAATAAATCTACCGGCCGACATATGCTGGTTATCGATAAACTGATATCCATAAGAAATTCCCTGAACACTATAGCTGAGCACTTCCTTTTTATAATATACACTTGCATCGCGAATCCTGAAGACAGCCGATCTGTGATCAAGTTCCTCCTTGAATTGACGCTCGATAAATTTGTGATTTTCGTTTCGAAGTTGTATCGGCCTGCCAGGATTTAATCCTTTATATTCCTTTGTAGTTGTCTGTGTCCAAACCCATATCCTGTTACTTGCATCCTCGGCGAATTCATTGGCCACACCGTTTTGCAAACCCTGGCCGAAACCCAATAAGATAACAAGAATAAAGATGCCGGAGGCTACTGAAAGCCCCGTAAGAAAAGTGCGCAATTTGTTTTTACGGATGGTATCAAATATCTCCTGCCATCTCTCAATATCAAACATCGGGTTGGTAACTTGTTGATTGATGAACTCTGTACGTACTTAAATAAGACTAAAAGCAATGGGAATTGTTACACTTAGGCGTATTAAAAAGTGTTAAAAAAAGATTAAGCGGGACTGCCTTTTAATTTTCGATAAACAAAATAAAAAAGAAATGCCACCAGAATGTAAGGAATTGCCATTAGATAAACGATGCCGTCGTTGATACCTTCTGCCATGGAATTCTCACCAGAGCTTTCCAGTACAGCCCGGCACATCGCACATTGGGAAGAGGCTTCAAAGGGGAAGCATAGCATGATGATCAACACAACAATAGCAACGTATTTGGTGGATAACACCGTCGAAGATTTGTAGCGATCTAAGATTTTATTCTTCCTATCAATACACATAAAAAGGGGATATCATTAAATATACAATAACACCTGAAACCGCCACATAAAGCCATATGGGAAAAGTGATCTTCGCCAACTTTTTATGCGAATCAAATTTCTTCAAATAAGCACGGGCATATGTTTTTAACACCAACGGGATAATGATAATCGACAGGGCAATGTGCGATATCAAAATCGTAAAATATACATATCGCCAAACCCCTTTTCCGCCGTAAGGAGTGGCATCGGAAGTCATATGATATGCAATGTACATCAGCAAAAACAAAAGGGACAACAGGATACATGTCGTCATCAGTTTTTGGTGTAATTGTCTTTTACCATTCTTAATCGCCCAGACCGCCACGATCAATAAGAGCGCTGTAATCCCGTTCATACTGGCATAAACCGGTGGCAGGAAATAGAGAGGGTCAACATTTGGCAGTCGTACTCCAAAGAGCAGGGCTACTGCCAAAGGGACGATGATCGAGATCACCGTAATCCAACGGTTGAATCTTTTTTCGCGTTTTTCTATTTCGATCGATTTATTCATCCAATAGCTTCTGTATATCTTCTTTCAACATGGTGATCTGCTGGGTTTCACCTTCGGCATTTGTTTGCTGTTGCTCAGAGATCGTTCCCCTGTAATAGATGATGGGATTCCCATAATCATCGAGCCTGCTTCTGATATATCCCTGCTTATCGATCAGGGCAAACAGACCGGAGTGCTCAAATCCTCCGGGCACCTGCTCATCTACTGCCGCATATATGTTAAACCCTGTATTGGCAAGGTCGTACACCTGTTCCAAATCACCGGTTAGCAAATGCCAATCCATATCGGAAATGCCATAACTTTCAGCGTATTGCTTTAAAACTGCTGGTGTATCATGCTGGGGGTTGATGGTAAAAGACGCCAGTCCGAAATTGTCGAATTCCCTGAACTCCTCCTGCAGCTCCACCAGGTTTCTGCTCATCAATGGACAGATACTGGGGCAGGTGGTAAAGAAAAAATCGACAACGAATACCTTACCCATGTAATCCTCATTGGAAATTACCATACTGTCCTGATTGATAAAAGAAAATTCAGGCACCTTACGCCTCTCACCATTTAGGGTAATATATGCCAGTCTATCAGGCGAATCGAGTTGATGCATTCTGTTCTCTTCTACCACTTTTTCCTGGCTGATCCTGCTAACAATTTTCGGAATAAAAATGATGCCAAAGACCAACACCACCAATGAAACCCATACATATGTATACTTGTTCTTTTTCACGGGGCCTGGTTTACCGTTTTACGTTTCTTCAGAGCCAAGCGATACTCGGCCAGAATAATTTTAACATCGTCTACCATTTTATTGTTAATATCGGCTACTGAGGTTGCATCGAATCCAAATTTCAGGCCTTCATCTTCGTCATCATTTCTTCCCCTCAGATTTCTCTCTTTATCGATGATAAACACATAGTGGGTACTGAGGTACTGATCGAGCACGAGGTTCGTTTTTAAAGCATCGAAAAGTTGTCGGATCTCGGTTTCTTCCGCATAAATAAATTTCCAATTGCGCGTATCGGCCAGGGCGCTTAATTCCCTTTCCAGGGATACTACTTTAGCTTCCGTACCCTTTGGAACTAACATCACCATTTGAAAGTCTTTGAACTCAAAAAAACGTTTATATATCTTTTGGTTGAGATTAAAGGCATTGGTCTTCTTCAGCTCGAGATTTTCCCCTAAAAACCCCAGTATTGTTATCTTACCTGAAAACCGTACAGAAGTATCAAGCTGATCTAGCTCCCCGATATTTTGAGTGATTACCGGTAATCTCCCAAAATTGGTAACCCCTGAAGCAAAGAAGAGATATACCACCAGGGGAAATACAAATAATATTATTAAAACAAATTTCTTTTTCACAAGTCTTTTCGAAATGCTGCAAAAATAAAAAAGACGGTGCTGATACCGTCTTTCTATAATGTTAATTCCTTTTTAGAAATCCCAGGTGACGAATCCGTCCCTGAAGACCGTATAGATATAGTCTGCCTCGTACAGCAATATAAAAATCAGGTAACTCACAAGGAAAATCGGTGTCCACACCACCGCTCTTCGCAGTGAATTTTTTTCGTCACGCAGATGCATGAAATCCCAGGCGATGTAGTATGCCTTTACCAGGGTCAGTGCGATGAATATCCAGTTTAGAATCTTCATCCCGACAAAAGTATTGCTGGTAAGCACGTAGGGTTTCGTAATACCCAGAACTACCTCAACTCCTGTTACTATGGTTAGGAATACAAGTACGCCCCAAATTTTTTGGGTGTTCGACTTAAACTTTAGCAGGCCTCTGAAAATTTCGAGTTTATGTTCGTGCGCCATATACTAATCTTAAATTTAAACCAGATAGAAAAACGTAAATACAAATACCCATACCAGGTCAACAAAGTGCCAGTACAGTCCTACTTTCTCCACCATTTCATAATGGCCCCTACGCTCATAGGTGCCCAGTATGATATTAAAGAATATAATAATATTAATCACTACCCCGGAGAAAACGTGGAATCCATGAAATCCTGTGATAAAAAAGAAGAAATCGGCAAATAGCCGGCTCCCATATTCATTGTGGATCAGATTCGCGCCTTCAACTACCTCCGTGGCGTCTTTTATCCTGGTGAGCGATTCCTCCCGTGTCAGAAGCTGTTTTTCACCAGCTTCGGTTATCGTTTCTGTCCTTATTAAAATATTTGGATTTGCCAGTAGCCCTTCGGTGACTTCATTGACTGTAAAAGAGGGTAGTGCCTTATCCTGGTAAAACCATATACCGTTTCTTCGCTCATGATCAACTCTTTCACCAGGCAGGGTCTTCGCAAAATCTGCCAATGCAGCACGTTCACCGGTATCGGCCTTGACGAACTGCAATATACGACCGCCTTTAGTCTCAATAGCACCATAGTCACCCTTGATGAAAGTTGCCCACTCCCATGCCTGTGACCCGACGAAGATCGCCCCTCCAATAATAGTGAGGAACATATAGAGTATTACTTTCTTCTGTATCATTTTATGGCCAGCATCCACGGCGAGTACCATGGTTACAGACGACATAATCAGTATGAAGGTCATGAACGCCACATAGTACATCGGAAAATTACCGTGAAAAAAGGGTACGTGGGTAAACACCTCATCGGCGATAGGCCATGTCTCGATAAACTTAAATCGGGAAAAACCATATGAGGCCAGAAAGCCCGAAAATGTCAGCGCATCTGAAACGATAAAGAACCACATCATCAGTTTGCCATAACTGGCGTCTAATGGTCTGTTTCCGCCTCCCCATACGCGGCCTTCCGAAGCAGTGGTAACCGATGTTTCCATAAATTGAGATTGGTGTTAAGAGATTAATGGCAAATTTACATTTTTTTACTACAAACAAAAGTGGAATTCGGTAAAACCCGTGAATTTTGGATTTTATCTGTAGAAATAGAAAAACAGAACCAGGTACACCCACAAAAGATCTAAAAAATGCCAGAAGGTGGCTCCCAATTCCATTCCTAACATATTGCCGGCAGAATATTTTCCCCTGAACTGCTTTATCATCACCACCAACAGTGAAAGGAGTCCTGCTAAAACATGTATAACATGTACTGCGGCTATCAGGAAAATGTAAGACATGGTGATGCTACTGCTTGGGCCGGTAAAATAATACCCCTGACCGATCAATTGTGAAAAACCTAAAAATTGAACAATGATAAAGCCAATTCCCAATACAAAGGTTAGGATTAACCACTTTGTACAGTTGGAGTTCTCCTCTTTTTTCAAGGACTTTTGGGCCAGAATATAAGTGATGCTGCTTGCTATAATCATTACAGTGCTGAAAAAGAATGCAGAAGGCAGCATAAAATCATCGATCCAATCTTCCCTTTTACTGCTTACGATGTAGGCACTGGTCCAACCGGCAAAACCCATGATCAGGCTAGCCATTCCAAACCAGAGCATCATTTTCTTGGCTCTGGCTCTTTTTTCTTCAGGAGAAGTTTGAGTTACATCCATGGTTTAGTACAGAAATTTATCGACTACATAGGTGATTTGTATAAGCGTTATATAACTCACACTGGCGATCATCAATCCCCTCGCAGTCTTATTATCACGTCTTTCAAATAATCTAAAAGCAAAATACAACATCACAAGCCCCATCATCAGCACGAGGACCGCTGCTGGAAGCGACAGGTGCAGCCGTCCGGTGATTCCAAATGCAGGTATGACAGAAATAATGATCATCCAAAAAGTATACATAATGATCTGAAGCGCCGTCCCTTTATCTTTTTTTCCAGTGGGCAGTAGTTTGAAACCCGCTTTGTTATAGTCATCGTCAAGTATCCAGCCAAGGGCCCAGAAATGAGGAAATTGCCAGAAGAACTGGATCATGAACAAGGTGCCGGGTTCGATTCCAAAATCATTGGTGGCCGCTACCCATCCCAGCATGAAGGGTATCGCACCGGGGAATGCCCCTACAAAAACAGCCAAAGGAGTTTTCGTCTTCAAAGGGGTATAAACACAGGTATAAAGAAATATGGATATAGCCCCAAACATGGCTGTTTTCGGACTGAGATAGTAGAGCGATACCACCCCAAGAACAGTCATGATGGCAGCGATAAGGATCGCGCTGTTAACACTCATTCTCCCTGAGGCGACAGGTCGGTTGCGGGTACGATTCATCAAAGCATCAAGATCGCGTTCAATGACCTGATTATAAGCATTGGAAGCTCCTACCATACAATAACCACCAAAGCCCAGAAGCAATAATGACATCAACTCGATTTCGTATGTCCCCAATAAATAACCGGCGATGGAAGAAAAGACAACACTGATCGCCAATCGCGCCTTTGTAATCTCCTTAAAGTCGGTAAATACGGATGCAAGAGAATTGCTATTCACCGGATTCAATGCGGTTTTCATCAGGTATGAGTTTCGAACAATTCCAGACTTTTTACGGTCTGGGAAATGGCATGCAAAGATAAGGCCCGATTAAAACTCTTGCAACGAAATATAGGCGTTTATCAAATAATTAATAATGTGTTGCTTTGGGATTCGGTATGGGAAGGGCAAAAAAAAACCCGGTAGCTGTCTACCGGGTTTATAATTATATTGTGAATTACTGCAACTTAAAGGTAATCGGAATACTAAAGGGAACCCTTACGGCACGACCCCTTTGTTTGCCTGGCGTCATCTTAGGAAGTTTTTCAATAATTCTCAATGCTTCTGCTTCCAAATTCTTATCAGGTCCTCGGTAACGGATATTTCCGATTGAACCATCTTTTTGGATCGTGAACATCACGTTAACCCTTCCCTGGATCCCCATTTCCTGGGCGATCTCTGGATAACGGAAATTTTTCCTGATATGCTTTTGCATCATCTCATTAAAACAGGCTCTTTTATCACTGGCCCCTTCACATCCGGGGAAAATGGGCACATCTTCGATTACTGCAAAAGGTACATCGATATCTTCTTCCACTTCATCCACCTCAACATCCTCTACCTCAATTACCTCTTCCTCCTGGCTGGTCTCGGTAGATTCAATAACCGTTTCTTGTACTTCTTCTTCGTCTTCCACAACCTCGATAACTTCCGGTGCTGCCGGAGGTGGTGGAGGTGGTGGCGTTTTGATCTGTTCGGTCATCGGCACTTCTTCGTCAAGCGACTCTTCCACATTCAGGGAGATATCGTATTCACTTGTCTTATCATACGTCTTCCATTCCAGAGCGCCATAAACCAACGCCATAACCAATGCCAGACCAAGCACGAAATAAAAGCTGCTATTCCTTCTAAGGTCTGCTTTTGGGTTCTTTTTCAGTTCCATATTTCTTTGATTTAATCTTCGCTAATTTAACTATTAATTTAATAAAAAAGCAATTAATATCTCCATTTTAAACCTGAATTGGCAGAAAAGAGGAATTTTACAAGAATCAAACCCACTATGACGCCTATGAAATTGGCGGTGAAATCGAGGATTTCCCCACTGCGATCGTAGGTCAGGAAATATTGCAAAAACTCAATCATCATTCCAAAAAAGGTCATGAATATCGCCGTGTATACCGAGGTCTTTTTGAAGGAAATCCTGCCAGATGTGCGCTCTCGGACAAAGAAGCAGGCCAGTATGCTACCCACGAAGTAAAAGGTGAAATGTACCAGCTTATCCAGATGGGGTATCTCTATTGGTAAACCCCCGTACGCGGTTATACTGGCAAGGCTCAGGTAAGTGATAAGAGACATCCACGCGAAGAACGCAAAGGTGTATTTATACGATTTAAGCACCTATTAATTCCTTGTACTGCTGATCGGTGAGCAGATCGGAAACTTCATCAGAATTTTGAATTTTGATCTTTATCATCCAACCCTCACCATAGGGATCCGAATTTACAGTTTCAGGGGCGTCTTCCAGGGCTTCGTTGAATTCGATGATCTCTCCACTGAGAGGAAGGAAAAGGTCGGAAACGGTCTTTACCGCCTCAACTGTGCCAAATACCTCTTCCCTTTCGAGTGATTCTTCAACCGTTTCCACTTCTACATAGACGATATCACCAAGTTCGCCCTGGGCGAAATCAGTGATGCCAACGGTCGCGAGATCACCCTCTATACGGATCCATTCGTGATCCTTTGTATACTTTAGTTCGGAAGGAATTTCCATACTTTTATGAATTGAATTTTGCTTTTAGGTGTGGATTACACACATCACTAACGCCATAGTTGCTCGCAAATGTAAGGGATATTGGTAAGGTTTTCAAATAAAAAACTCGGCCGAAAAACGATTGCTCAGAGGGCTGTTTATTCCTCAGGAAATCCCCTCAATGTGGTTAATTTCCAAAATTATATCGCAGCGTAAAGCCTGTATTTATCGTCGTCTGTGGGAAGGCAGTGGAAACCGCAAATTTAGAAAAGGAATGGTCGAAAAAGAAAAGTGCGTTGAGGTTTTTGCTCAGGGCATAGTCCGCCGTAAACTTAATCGAGAGAAGGTTCTGGCCGGAGGTGATCTGATTGCTATCGATGTCCAAATTCCGTATGATGGTGATATTGTCTCTCAGTGAAACATCGGCTTTCAGGTTAAGATCTCCTTTTAATCTTTGTTTTTCCCCTGCGATACGGGTTACCACTTTGACGTCCTTGAACCGGTAACCTAAACCTAAGGTATATTCCTTTCCGTTGATCTCGGTCAGCAAGGAGTTGTCGAAACTGAGCGATAGAGCCCGGTCTGTACGGACTTCAGCCAGCACACTGAGTGAATTGGCCATTTCGAAATCGACCCTCATCAGTGGATTGAACTGGTCTGTAAGCACCACGTTGTTGATGATCTGTTCCGGCAGAATGTCCTGGTTCTCGGTATTATAGGGTGGTAATCCGTCGTTGATAAGCTGTTGGCGTTCCAGGTTGGTTTGAAAGAGGTTTATACTGTAACTGGCGCGATATCCATGGCTGAGTGAAAAGCGTTTGAACTTTTTCCTGAACCACTTGTTCTTCATCAGGCCGGTATACTTGATATTCCAGTTCGGAAGAGGGATATTTCTGAAGGCGCCCAGGGTCACCCGGTTCACATCCTGCCCGCTATAGGCGGCGAAAAAGGCCGGTAAAAGCACATCCTGGTTCGTCTTGCTGTAGCGGATGGGGAAACCGTCATCATCAACCCCCTCGTCAGGTAAACCTTGTTCATTGACCAGCCTGTTGGCGATGGCAATCCTGTTGTCCTTGAATGCCTCAAAAGTACTGGAAGTCAGTTCATCACTTGTGCTGAAAGAGGTCCCGATCATTATTGTCGATATACTAAAATTTCCAGAATTGAAGGGTGTTAGTGGAATGTATTCACCATTTTCCACCCTGAAGTTCTCCTGAAAAGATCTGAGGGATTGCCGATCGGCTACTATATCGATTGTGAGGTCCGATATCGGTTGTGCCGTCGCCGTTATATTCAATTGCTTGTTGGTACGTTTGGTAAACTGTTCGTTAAACTCCGGAAAAACAGTTAGCCATCCGTTGCGTGCGGCTTCAAAACGAACATCGGCCTGGCTGCCGAATACAAATCCAAGGCTTGGACGGGTGGTGCCTATGAAACCCAGCGATTGGGTGTATCCTGGCAGGACCTGACCGCTATTCTGGCTATAATTCACATTGAGCCTTTTAACCATGGTAACTATATCGATCAGCGTATTTACGGCAGGACCGGTTTTACCCTTGCTTTTCTTTTTCTTACCATCGGCCGGATTACCGGCTTTATCCACCCTGACCTCAATATCATCGCCTTTCCCTTCGCGTTTTTTAAGCCCGATGATATCGTAAAAACGAGGCATGCTCAATGCCGCTGTTATCGTATGGGTACTGGCATTCTGCACCGTATTGATGTCTTCTCCAGTCACCTCCCGTATAGCATCTCCACCCCTCTGCCAATCGAAATTGGCGGTATAGGTGTATTGGGTATTGATGAAGTCCAGGAAAGGTATCTTATTAAACGGTATGTCATAATTCAACTGAAACTGTTGCGCATGCCTGTTGGGCTCCCCTATATCGAAAAATCCATCCCAAATTCCGAGTTCGGGATTGATGTCTGAATCGGGATTGCCTGCTTCCGTGAAATAATTCCTTACGATCCTGTTATTTGAGGAAGTAAGGTTTAGGCGAAGCGATTTGGATAAACTGTAGTTAAGTGCATACTGCCAATTAAATAGATAATTGCGTTGTTGCAACAAAGGCAACTCCAGCCGTTCCACCCCGGGCTCCAGTACATCCCTAAAACGTTGCTGGTTCAACTGCCGGTTGATATCCGATTGTATGGCCAGACTTGCCGGCAGGAGATTAAAATTCAAATCCTTGAGCCATTGCCAATAGCGACTCCTAAAGATCGAATCGTTCTTTTTAAAGGGTTCTACAGAGGCCGGTTTAAAATTATAATTATAGACAAATCCGGTTTGTACTCCCTGATCCCTGAGTTCGGCCACTTCAAAATCGCGGTGGTCTGTCTCGTTATACGAGTAATTAAATGTGAAATTCTCGATATCGAAGAAATTCTCCTCGGCCTCACTGCCTCTGTTTTTACGAACTCCGATAAAATTGATGCTGGTGCGTTTTGTATAGTCTTCGGCCTGCTCTTCAATAGCCTGAGCTTCAGCTGGAGTATCAGCTGCTGCAATGCGGTCTTCCAGCTTAAGATCATCATAAACCGGGTCGAATTCGGGCGTGATCAGTTGTTCCGCTATGCCGTAATTAAAAGGAATCTGCAAGTTCCAATTCTTAGGAAAGAGCTGGCCAACTTCCACATTGGTGACCACGTCATAATTAATCGCATCCTCCCGCAAACGCTCATTGGGTCGCTGATTGATCGCGCCGAAGCCAGAGGTACTTATTCCTCCTGTAGCCGAAACATTCGCGAAGTCGGCAATATTGGCATCCATGGATGCTGTGGCCGCCCACCCGCCATCATTGTCGAATCCTGCCAGCCTTAGTTCGTTGAACCATACCTCTGCCCGGGCAGGGAGATCGTCGATATTTTTTACCCCCACCATTATACTCCGAATACTTCCCAACGAAGGGTTTCCTCTAATTCCAATCCGTATCTGACCCAAGGTCCTCGGCGCAAATTCATCAACCTGGACCACTTCACCACCAACAATTTCATAAAAAACCAATCCGCCTAATGACTGATCGGAGATACCCTGCGATTTTATCTTTCGCAGATCGGCCAGTTCCACATCCAGTTCGTTTACCGAGGGCCAGATGATATCGGGAGAAATAGATCCAAAAGGAGTGAATTCCAGCGGCACTTCAATCTGGTAAAAGTTATCGGTAAAGTCGGTACCCATACGCAGAAATCCAACTATTGGAATCTCGCCGTCGACGTAGTCCGATTCGGCGATCTCTTCAGCGTGCATAAACATTTTAAGGCGCTTATACTGTCGCATATCGACATCAACATTTTTGAATACCCCTCGTGAATCCTGTGGCTCAAGACCGTCAAAATTGAAGGAAAGCGACTGTTCATTCTGCCGGATGATGGTGTTATTATTGTTGAGCTGTTCTCTTTGAACACCTGGTGGTAAGACATATGGGATAGGTGTTCTCTGGCTGTTCTCCTCGATATTTACGGTATTGACGTCTACAACTGTGCCGTCGTCTTCCGGTGGGTCCTCGCCGGGTTGCAGGGAATTGGTATAGTTACGCCAGTCGCCCCGAACCAGATCGAGAGTCGCAAACCTCAGTACCACAGGATCATCGAATCCTGTGATATACATCCGCATATAACTGATGGAACGGAAATCGACAATACCTCCAACTGCATCCGTGAAATCGGCCAGTGGTATTTTATACTGTATCCATCTCCTGTTTAGCTGGTCTCCATTGGGGAGGGTTGGTGTAGTCCCTTCATTGATGTCGGTAACGTAAAGATCGTCAATGGTGGTATTGGGCTCTATCGATATTCGATATTCAAAATAGCTGTTGATGGTGTTCATTGTGAGATCCCGGTCTACATCTTCCACATCGGGAAGCGTGGTGGACCCTCTGTTGGTATTCGTAACCTGTACCGGGGAGTTCCCATCCACGTTGTTGAAATCGGTATACCGCTCCAGAATATTCCCGTCTCGGTTCAGATAGTAGACATAATTATCCAGTGCTGGGTCGTCTGCGGGCCCGTTATAGCCCTGTGCAGCCTCTTCTTCATCGGGAAGACCGTCGAAACCGATATCCTGTAAGGCGCGGTTTGCTTCATCCGCATCGAAAGCGTAAACCAGCGATTGAGTAGCCGGTACCCTGCCCCAAACGGTGGAGTTGGTCAGGTCGTTGCTATTAATACCGGGTAAGCCATTCTCATATTGTTTTCTTCCATCCTCAAGTACATCCTCGGAAATATTCCCCAGGTTGATTACGAGTTCACCAGGTCCGGTGGCAATACCATCAACAAAGGGGTCCAAGACCCAAAATTGAACAAATTCCACATTCGATTGCTCAAAGTTGGTGCTGCTCAAGGATCGCATTACACCACCCCATTTCTCGTCCGAGGTCAGCGCATCGAAATTAGGGCTGGCATTATAAGGGCCTTTATTGTTGGGGTAGTAAGCGATGTCTAAGGTGTTTTGTACGGTGGTCTGGCCCTGGGCAATATCTGTTTGAGGAAAGATCTCGTCGATAAAGACCCTTCTGGTTTCGTTGGTGGAAATATCGTTATCGGTAATTCCGGCTGGCCTCTGGTTAGTATAGAATATAGGGTCGATGGTATACCAGGCCACTTTAGCCCTTTCGTATCCTGTTTCGAGATCGGTCTCCCCGTCTTGTTTAAATTCCTGTGGCGCACTGGCCAGGAACCATCCCAGTGATGAGCGAATATCGATTAGGGCCTGAGCTCCTTCGAAGTCGTCCAGATATGCCGTGGTCTCCCCATTGAAATCAGCGGTTTTAGGCGAATTAGGTCTTAGCACCGCCACTTCGCCCCGGAACGAGAGATTCGAAGGCACATCGGTGTCTATATTGGGTAATTTATTGACCAGTCTGGTCAGGAATGGGATCTCAGTCGATACATTTCCGTTTAGTCCAAAAATTGTATTGTTCACGGGTTCGAGCCCAAAATTGGATTTTTGAGTGAGCGGCCGTTCATTCAGATTCAAAAAGGTCGCTCCAAGCGTAAACTTTTCATTGAACTGATGATCCACATTGATACCGGTAAAGCGACGGGTCTGTTGGCCAAATACAGCGTTGTTTTCCACATCGATATTGATCGGTGTATTGGAGGCCTGAAGGCTGGGATCGAGAATCTGGACCGTTCCGGCCTGGTAGTTCACCGTGTAGTCAATACCTTCCTGTAATTGGCGGCCCCCGGCGGTTACCCTGACTGAACCCCGTGGTACATTGAAGGCCCCGATCGGAATTCCGCTACTTCCTTCAGACTTATACCGCCCCCTGAGTCGGAACCTGTTTTTCTGTGCATCCTGGAGCGAAGCCGCCTTGGTTTTGGCGTACATATTCCTAAAGACGTACTTCTGCTGATTATCGTTATATCCCTGGTCGTTATCGATATCATAGGTACCTCCCCCCAGTAAATCAAAAAGGTATGCGCCAAAGGGTTCCACCTTGGTAAATATAATCTGGCCATTTTGGGTATTGACCGTGATTCCCGGGATAAAATCGAAGAAACCATCTCCACCGCGCTGAACATCGTTGTATACGTTCAATCGATCGAGATTAAAGACATCGAGAAGGATCCGTTGTTCGAGAGGGCCATTAGGATCCGTTTCGTCGGGCCATCCCGTACCAGGACCCTGAACCACCGGGGTGATATAGTTCCTTGGAGTGGGATCGGAATAAAGGATATTGAATTTAAAATCTTCCTGGCTCAACTGAAAAGCGCCTGTTGAGTAGATGTTTTTCATCATCAGATCCCAGATGGGATCTGCCACATTGGTAATATTACTTTTCAGGAGTTTTAGTATGAGGGTGTTGTTATTTACCTGCAATTCCACTCCCGGGGATACGGTAGTTGCGTCGATTCCGCCATTGGCAAATTCCCCCACCTGGAATACCTGGCCATTAAAAGTGAATTGATAGGCTACACCCAGTACTTCATCATTGCTCAGTCGCTGGTTAAGGGAAATATAGCCGAGTTGTGATTCGAACTGGTAGTCCCTGCCTTGTTCGAGTTTTCGGGCATTTTCGAGTATAGCATAGTCAAAACCCTGGTTGATCTGATAGGCGGTTCCGATATTGAAGCCCTGGTCGACCGTGGCTATATTCCTGATCTCTGAGGTGAGTACGCCTCCTGCATCGATCTGCGCAGGGTCGTATAGGTTGGCATCATTTCTGGGAAGCTCAAAATTCGGCACACCGGTATCGAAAAAACCTGCTGGTTCGCCATTGAATAGACCGATACGGGTGTTGTCTTTGATCGCTTCTCCAAGGTCTTGAATAGCCACCACATTACGGACGTTTAGCGTCTGCTGGGTACGGTTGGTGACCCATACCTCAAGTCGGGTGATCTGAATTTGACTGTTGATATAAGGATAGTTCAGCAACGCATCATCATAACGATCTCTAAAAAACTGCGACAGGAAAAAGTGCCTGTCCTCATCGTAATCGATAGCGGTGAGTTCAAAATCCGTAAGGGTTCCACCCCCCTGAGCCACAACTGTATTATTCTGCGACCTTTGCTCAGAGAAAACAGCGGTTACCGTGGTGCGTCCGAACTGAAGTTGTGTTTTAACCCCAAACAGGCTTTGTGCTCCTTTGATCAGAGAACTGTTTAAGGGAAAATTTACATTACCTACTTCAATCTTTCGCAGAATATCATCTTCGGTAGGGGTATAATCGAGTTTTACCAGATTCTGGAAATCAAACGTAGCTTCGGTATCGTAGTTCGCTGTAATCTCCAGGCGTTCTCCGATTTTTCCCAGTAGGCTAAGGCTGATCCGCTGATCAAAATCGAAGGACAGATTGGTACGGTTCCTTGGAGACAAAGCCGGGTTGTCGTTTTTTTGCCAAATAACGCCCAGGTCCATGGCGACAGATCCCTGGGGTATCACCTCTATAGAATTACCACCAAAAACGGATTCGAAGAAGCCACTATTGACATAGAAATTCGGAAGTAAATTTTTACGAGCCTCTTCAGAACCTTCTTTTTTTCCGCTAAAGGCATCCAATTTCTCTTTGAAATAGGATTTCATACTCTCCTTACGGACCAGTTCAAAATACTGCTCCGGACTCAAGATAACGGGATAATTTATATCGAAATCACCAACACTTTCGGTGTAAATGTAACGGTCCAGAACTGGGTCGTAGGTATATTTTGTGACGATACTTGCTGGATTCTCAAAGGCAATTCTACCAAGGGCTACCCCGGTTTGTACCGAATCAAGCTGTTGTTCGTCGGTTTCCTGCGCCAGAGTATTTTGGTAGAATACCAGGCATAATATACACAGGAAAAAAAGCTTAAATTGGTTGGATTTAAGTATTGATTCTGCCCCTTTTTCCAAACTAGTTACAAATTTTGAAGCGCCAGTTTAATAATGTCCTCGGCGCTCAGAGAAGGATCTTGGCCTAACGCCTTGTCTACGGCCCTTTCGGCCTGCTTTCTGACGAATCCAAGAACCTCTAAAGCTGATAACGCTTCTTCTCTATTTGTATTGTTCGAATGGGGTGAAACTTCACTTATATCATAGAATTTCAAAATCTTGTCTTTTAGGTCGACAATAACCCTTTGCGCAGTTTTCGCTCCGATTCCCTTAACCCCCTGTATTTTCGCCACGTCAGCAGAGGCTATGGCATCGCGTGCCTGTTCGGGTGAAAGTGAAGATAAAAGTGTTCGCGCAGTGCTGGCTCCAATACCTGATACAGATATGAGAAGCCGGAACATTTCCCTTTCCGATCTATCCGCAAATCCATACAAAATATGGGCATCTTCCCTTACCATTAAATGAGTGTACACAAGTACTGATTCTTCATCGGCTATCTGGGAATAGGTATGTAGTGAAATATTGACAAAATAGCCTACCCCTCCACACTCGACCACCAGATGGGTAGGGTTTTTTTCTACGAGTTTTCCTTTAAGATGTGAGATCATATAAAATGCTGGTCAGGCAATGATTCAATAACTTTCAAACTAAAAGTGTTAGATTTTAATTGTTTTAGCCTTTTTTCGCTTTTCCCTTTCCTGGGCATCGATCACTGCAACGGCGGTCATATTCACGATTTCCTCCACGCTAGCACCTAATTGCAGAACATGAACTGCTTTGCGCAAACCTAACATAATAGGACCTATGGATTCTGCGGCATGGAGTTCCTTCAATAGTTTATAGGTGATATTGGCCGATTCCAGATTGGGGAAAATCAATGTGTTGACATGTTGGCCATTGAGCGTTGAAAATGGAAACTGCGACCTCCTTAGTTTTTTGTTCAGGGCAAAATCGGTTTGGATTTCGCCATCGACGATCAGTTCCGGGTTTTTCTTATGCAAAATACCTATCGCCTCACGTACTTTGGCAGCATGGGGATGGTTCGATGAACCAAAATTGGAGAACGAAAGCAAGGCCAGAACAGGGTTAAACCCAAAGGCACTACCCAGACTAGCGGTCATACGAGTGATTTCGGCCAATTCTTCGGCATTCGGATCTATGTTGATGGAAGTGTCGGCCAATATAAGCGGCCCCCGTTCTGTGATCATAATGTGCGCCGTAGCAGCCCTTGAAACCCTATTGGCCCTTCCGATAACCTCGAATATCGGTTTTACGACATTGGTAAAGGCACGCGAATGCCCTGAGATCATACCATCGGCATCGCCTTCGAGCACCATCATCGCACCGAAATAATTACGCTCCCTCATTTTGGTGCGGGCACCATATAGAGTAACCCCATGCCGTTTTCGATTTTCAAAAAAGCGCTCGGCATAATCCATTCTTTTGCCTTTTGCTGCGTCACTTTTGGGGTCGATTATAGGAACCTCGGCATCGAATTCCAGCTCTTTTTTTAAGGCAAGAACATCTTCCTTGTTGCCCAGTAAAATGGGCATCGCAATTCCTTCCTCGTAGACGATCTGTGCAGATCTTAAAACATCCAGATGATTGGCCTCGGCAAATACGATCTTTTTGGGATTGCTTTTAGCTCTATCCATTAACAGCCGCATGACCTTATTGTCTCCCCCTGATCGTCTCAATAGTTCTTCACGGTATCTGTCCCAGTCCTCTATGGGCGATTGGGCCACACCGCTTTCTATAGCAGCTTTGGCCACCGCCAGAGGTATCTCGGCAATTAGCCTTGGATCGAAAGGTTTGGGGATGATGTAGTTCTTTCCAAAGGTCAACCTTGTGGCTCCGTATGCAATATTCACCTGTTCGGGAACGGGTTCTTTAGCCAGTTTCGCCAGTGCCAGAGTGGCCGCCATTTTCATGTCCTCATTGATCTTTGTGGACCTGACATCGAGCGCTCCCCTGAAAATAAATGGAAACCCCAGTACATTATTTACCTGGTTGGGATGATCCGAACGTCCGGTCGCCATAATGATATCGTCGCGTGTTTTACAGGCCAGCTTATAGTCTATCTCAGGATCGGGATTAGCCATCGCAAACACGATAGGCTTCTTGGCCATTGTTTTCAACATCGCGGGACTAACAATATTGGCAACTGACAAACCGATAAAGACATCTGCATTTTTCAGAGCTTCTTCCAGGGTATCTATTTTCAACGGCGTGGCGAACTCTTTTTTTTCAGTGCTCAATTGTTCCCGGTCCTGACGTATTACTCCCTTGCTGTCGAGCATGATCATATTCTCTACCCTCGCTCCGAAGGCTTTGTACATACGGCTACAAGACACCGCAGCGGCACCGGCCCCGCTGATCACGATCTTCACCTTATCGATTTTCTTTTGGGCGAGTTCCAGTGCATTTAACAAAGCGGCAGCGGAAATGATCGCGGTCCCATGCTGATCGTCGTGCATCACAGGTATATCGAGCTCGTCATTGAGTCTGCGTTCAATCTCGAAGGCCTCCGGAGCTTTGATATCTTCCAGGTTGATCCCGCCAAAAGTAGGGGCAATCGTTTTGACAGTCTCGATAAATTTTTCCACGTCTTTGGTATCGAGTTCGATGTCGATCCCGTCGATATCAGCAAAAATCTTGAACAGCAAGCTCTTCCCCTCCATAACGGGTTTGGCCGCCTCGGGTCCAATATCACCCAGGCCAAGTACTGCAGTACCGTTTGAAATAATGGCAACAATATTACCTTTGGCTGTGTACTTGTATACTTTTTCTTTGTTCTTCTTGATCTCCAGACATGGCTCTGCCACCCCTGGTGAATAAGCCAGCGCCAGGTCCCTTTGGGTTGCATAGGGTTTTGTAGGTACGATTTTAATCTTACCCGGTTGCGGTTTGGCATGATATATCAATGCTTCCCGTCTCTTCTTTTCGTTGGCCATAAAAAGGTAATGTAAAGCTAATTTAAGGGTATTCTTTGGAAGTTAACAACGAGGGAGCAATTTAAACAGCAAAACAGGGTAAGTAAGGTTCAGACTATCAGAAAGATCGTTGCATACCGAAGCGTCGGTCAATTGCTAATTGTGGCTCGAAATATCCAAATCATTGAAAAGAAGGAGTCCCAATACCGCGGTAACGACCATTATAATGATCACAGGTATTTTCAAGAATCCGACGAAGAGGGCTCCTTTTCCCTTCCGAAATTCCATATAATGATGCCTATCAGATATACCACAATGAACGTGATACCCAATACTCCGAGTCCGCCCGTTTTCTATTTAAATTTATTTATTCGATATCCCACGATATTAGTACAGATTATCACAGGAACTGGCCCTAATTTACTCTAGCTAAGCTTCTCTTAGAACTCTTGTGCCGCACAATCTTCAAATTGTTACGGCCAACTATTTCCTTTTTGAAGATCGACTATTGCTGCATTCGAAGAGATATATTGATATATGATCTTTTATCATTTTTGTATCTCAGCTTTTTGTGAAGCGACTTTAAGTCTCATAGCCAACAAAGCAGCAATAATAAAGAATACACCGCCAAAGAGGATAGCATTGATAGCGTTATTATTCAGGGTGTATTTGATGATGGCCCCGAAGCTTATCGTTTGTAACAGCATGGGTACTACGATCATCATATTTACGATACCCATATAGACTCCACGCCGTTCTTCAGGAATTACTTTAGACACCATGGCATAGGGGATTCCCATCATCGCGGCCCAGCCAATTCCGAATAGTACCATGGGCAGTAGCAAAAAGTATTGATCTTTAATAAAGGGCATGCTCAACAGCGCAATCCCGGTTAGTAGCAAGCTGAGGACATATACGATTTTCGAACTGTACTTTCGTGCAAATGGCACGAGGGCCAAAGCTACTACCATGGTTACCATGTTATAGGTGCCATTCATCAGACCGGTTTGCGCAAGGGCCTGTTCAGACAACAGTTGAATATTTTGCGCAAAGGACATATCGGTAGTACTGATTTCCGCTCCGCTTTTGCACGACGCCATAATGGTGTCGAACTTCTCTGTATCGCTATTGCTGATCCCGTACAAACTAGTGCGAAGCATCGGGGTGATAAATTGCCAATAGACAAATAGGGCATACCATTGAAATAAATACACCGCCGAGAGATTCCACATGAGTTTGGGCATATCCCCTATAGCATGATAGATTTCCACCAAAGGTTCGAACGTTCTTTTCAGGAGAGATTTACCTTCCTTACGCTCTTTTATGTGAGCCAATTCTTCGTCTGAGGGAGGAATTTCTGGTGTTTTTAGCACAGACCACAATATGGTGGTCACCGAAGCTATCGCTCCTAAGAAAAATGAATAATACACCCATTTAGGTATTGCGGAAGCCGCTTCGGCCCCCGTAGTACAGAGCTCTCCCGTAACCGCGGGAACGCTAAACCAGTCTTGAAAAAGAAACAAAGAAAAGTTCGCAAGGGTAATCCCCGCCCCAACAAACAAACTTTGCATTTGAAAGCCATAGGTTAATTGATTATCCGGAAGTTTATCCCCTATAAAAGCTCTATAGGGTTCCATGGCTGTATTATTACAGGCGTCTAATATCCAAAGTAAACCTACAGCAAACCAAAGATGAGGACTAAATGGAAATGCGAAAAGACATAAACTGGCTCCAATGGCACCGATCAAGAAAAAAGGTTTCCTCCTCCCCCATCTTGGAGACCATGTTTTATCGGATATTGCCCCGATAAGAGGTTGTATCAGTAGTCCCGTTACCGGGCCTGCCAGATTGAGTAATGGCAATTCTTCATGATGGGCTCCCAGGAAGGAAAAAATAGGATTTATAGCGGTTTGTTGCAGACCAAAACTGAATTGGATCCCAAAAAATCCAACATTCATATTCCAGATCTGCCAAAAGCTTAATTCGGGTTTCCTAATCTTCATAAGATTCGCTTGGTTGATTGGTTTGGTCTAATTCCAAATATAAACAATTGGATTCAAGTGCTTGAATATAAAGTTTTATGTGTGTTCTTGATATAATCTTCTTTAAAAATTAGTCTATTTGCTCACGAAAACGATGTAGTAAAAATATAGATTAATCAAGAAATTTAATATTTCTCTTAAGTCCGGTGTATTTGGTACGCTTCACGGCAGATTTTTGAAAAACACTATTAAAGACGTCTTGCGAAATCTCCTGCCATTCTTTTTTGTCCATGGAAAGCAATGCAGTATGTGGATTAAAAAGAGGTTCCTCATGTGCTTCTGAAAAGCGGTTCCATGGACAGACATCCTGGCAGACATCACATCCAAAGACCCAGTCGTCCAATCTACCTTTATAGGAGGCGGGAATCTCGTTCTTCAATTCGATGGTGAAGTACGATATACATTTACTACCATCCACCACATAAGGTTGGATAATGGCCTCGGTCGGGCAGGCATCTATACAGGCGGTACAGTCGCCACAATGATCGGTAACCGGGTGATCACTTTCTAATTCCAGGTCGAGGACAAGCTCTGCCAGAAAGTAGAAAGAACCTAGTTGTTGAGTTAGCAGGTTGCTGTGTTTCCCGATCCAGCCCAGACCACTTCGGGCCGCCCAGGCCTTTTCCAAAACAGGCGCAGAATCCACAAAAGCCCGTCCGTGTATCTCTCCTATCTCTTCCTGAAGGTTATGCATGAATTCCTTTAGCTTGTCTTTGATCACAAAATGATAGTCCATTCCATAGGCATATTTCGAGATCTTGTAAGTATTGTCAATCTGGCTCTCGGAAGGGTAATAATTGTACAGAAGGGAAACTACAGATTTGGCCCCGGGTACAAGCTTTCGCGGGTCGAGACGTTTGTCGAAATGGTTTTCCATATACTGCATTTCACCATGCCGATTTTCCTTTAGCCATCGCTCAAGACGTGGTGCCTCTTCTTCCAGAAATTCCGCTTTAGCAATGCCGCAGGACAAAAAACCGAGGCGTTGGGCTTCGGTTTTTATCAGGTCGGTATGTTTTGTTTTAATACTCATGGCAACAGACAAAAAGTAATTCTTTATTGAAACGAAGGTCGTCTAGGAAACCAAGGTACGAAACAAAGATAATTCCTTTCGGATATTAGTTTTATTCGCTTCGGAAGACTCAGGACGTAATAATCCATCAAAATTAAAAAACCGAAGTAGTCAACTTCGGTTTTGAATTAAAAGGAAATACTTTGGTTTGCGCTTACAAGGCGATAAAAATAATACCTATAATCTGTGGAGTGCAGCTATGATATCACCACATTCCCCTTCCTCAACTGGGATTTGGGTAAAGGGCGGTAAAAAAACTGTACAACCTCCTTCATAGGAACTTATCTGTTCGCTTACCTGTCCTGGAATTTTAGGCCCGTGACTTCTCAATACCGCATGTATTTCGGCCGTTTCTGCATTTTGTAATCCTCCAAAATTAGGCAGGCCAAAGAGCTCATGTATGGAACCTGTGTCATCATTTTCATTTAAATGAGCCGAGAAATTCCCTTTCCCATTATTTCCCGCCACATTTCCTGCCGCATAAAGTAACTGTACCTCAACATCAAGGGCATTGGCAAAATCTGCTTCGGTACATTCCCCAGGCACAATACAGTTCTCCGGTTTGTTCCATACCACCCACCATAAAGTGTAAGCATGGCCGGGCATTAGATCGGTAGTTTTAAAATTTACCGTAACTCCATTGCTGTTTCTATGGAGGATTGAGGTCCCGATTATATCGCCTGTAATTGTATTAAATACCGCGGTTGAGGATTTGGTATTTGCAGAAGCATTAACGGTAGTAAATTCTGCTTCATCTGGTTCATCGGAACAAGAGGCGCCCACAAATAATAACAGGACGAATAATAATTTCATAATTGTTTTCATAATACATATCTAAAATTGGTTAATAATTAAAGTTTCAAGAAACGTTCTTCGCTTCAGGTATATGTCCCTTAAGGATTAAAGGATCATAGGATCGCATCGGTAACTAATCACTTCTAATGAGGTAGATTGAAAGTGAGTTCGCAATTTTCCTGGGTTTTTTCAAATCCAGGCTTATTATACGGGAAACTTTAAATGATTAATTCAATTCTATGGCCGGCGAATTTCTAAAGGCCATGTCACAGGAATATTATAATTGCCCTTATGGTCAGGCCTTCTTTTCGAATTGTGTAAAGTGTTCATGCGTTATTTTCCAGGCACCATTTGTCTTGACAAAAACCAAAGTTACGTTGGCCCAAATTTGAACTTTTTCAGCCTCCATGGTGGGTCTGAAGTCTGCCTCGAAAGTTACAACCGCCACTTCTCCAAACACATCGATCTTCAGGTCGTTTAAATTATAGTCCCAATCTTCTATAGCACCTACAAAGCCTCTTTCGTATTCTTCGTTACCTTCGGAACCAAAACGAGGCCCATCATTTCTGTACTCTGTAAACTTCGGTCCATATACGTGATATGAGATAAGTTTATCGGCATCTTTATCCTTAAAACTCTGAAAAATACCGTCCAAAACCTGTTTAATCTCCTGCTGGTACTCAGGAAAATCATCCTTCACAATATCAACAACCACATCTGTGTCTACTTTCTTTTCCTCAGCCTGCTGGCAACCTATATTAATGAGGGTTAAAGTCACTATCAATGTAATTGTCATTTTTATTTTCATGATTCTGAATTTTAAAGTTTTAATCGATTTGATGTTACCATAAAGATTTCAATTATATCGTTACCTTATATTAAGTAATGATGCAATAGATTAAAAAAATAGGTGGATCAATGCAACATAGTTGTAAGTCTTGTGTCATTGATGTATAGGGAAGGAAAAAGGTGAAAAATACTGCCAGTAAAATTCAGTTGTGCGAAATAAAGTCAACTACTTTTTCGCCAGATAGTCATCGAACCTAGAGAATCCAACTTGATTATATAAATCTAAATACCGTGTATCGTTTTTCAACGGTTGCAAGAGGGCTTCTTCTTTTAACCAGGTCATTTCCACTTCATGGTTTTGATATGATTTTTGGAGCCAATTGAAGGTTTTTTCATAATCCTTATTTGAGCAATAATAAAGGGCCAGAAACCAGGCAGGGCTTCCTGAAGATCCCTTCTGGTATTCATTTTCCAACTCCATTAAGTACGCTTCCGCTTCATCTGTTCGACCATCCCTGCAAGCATATATAGCATCGAACCACATAAGTATTGGTGGATAATCGGGATAATTGCGTTTCATTTTAGCAATCTGTTCTTTAGATTTAGTATAGTCTCCCAGATAATAAAGTAATTTGGCAGATTCACGCAAGTACCACCAGTTATCACTATGAAGTGGAATACTTTTTTCCAACATCGAAGCAGCTTCATCTTTTCTACCTGCCAACAACATGGCCATTCCTTTAAATGTGTAGAAAATGCCAACGGAAGGATCCTCGGCAATATTTTTGTCCATATTCACTATTACTTCTTCATACCTTCCCGTCTTAATACCAAAGTCAGCATCAATACTCGGGGTCCTGTCAAAAACATGATTCTCCAGCCTGTATTGAAAATAGGGTTCCACTCCCACCATGTCCCAGTCATAGTAAAAATACCCTGTTTGCAACATGTCCTGTAGTCCTGTATAACTATCATTGATGGCCCTGGCTTTTTCAAGGGCCTTTTTGCCATTTGCCCAGGCCTCTTGTTCTGAATATATTCCCCAAACCAGTCCTCCTGACAACCAAACGTCTGCTAACCCTATATAAGGTTCAATAAAATTGGAATCTAATTTGATCGCGTTCCTGTATAATGGGATTGCATTCGAATACGCTTGCTCATTCTCCTTATACTTTTGAGACTGTGCCTGGAGGTAATTTCTGTACGCCTCTTTATTCTCAGTTGGTCTATGTTGTATGTCTAAATACTCTTCTTCTGAAACTTCAACATCCATATGTTCTGCCACATTTTCGGCAACTGCTGCCTGTATAGCGAAAATATCGTTGCTATCCCATTCGCCTGAATACTCATCAGACCAAAAATGCTCATCCCTGGAAGCATCGATGAGTTGTAGCTTAACTTTAATTTTATCTCCTGATTTTTGGAAATTTCCTTCCAGTATATGTGTGACATTTAACTCGGCACCTATTTCCGGAATACTTTTATCTGTGTCTTTATAATTAAACACCGAGGTTCGTGAGGTAACTTTACGAATCGATTTTATTTTTGTGAGCCTTGAGATTACTTCATCAGTCATGCCGTCACAAAAAGGGTCGAGGGTGGAATCTCCACTATAGTTTTTAAACGGGAGAACAGCGATTGATTTATCCGGGTTCTTCGAGATTACAGCAACCGGAGCCAATTTGTGATAGCCATAGAGTGTGTAAATAACTGCCGAAGTAATAGCCAATACCATGATGGAGGCAATTAAGAAAACCTTTCTCTTATTCACAGGTTTTCCCGGTTTATCGGACGCTGAGTATTGCTTCTCAGTATTCTCAGCCTGCCGTTCCTTGTCTGTAAAGGTCTTTGAATTTCTAAATTTTACTTC
Source organism: Robiginitalea sp. (assembly GCA_024638915.1). GTDB lineage: Bacteria > Bacteroidota > Bacteroidia > Flavobacteriales > Flavobacteriaceae > JAHEJJ01. The sequence continues at coordinate 84,242 of JAHEJJ010000003.1, read as the reverse complement.
CCCGGGAGGATAGCCATATTTTTTTTTGAAGCTGGAGTTAAAATAGGTTGGACTCTTAAATCCCACTCTAAACGCAATCTCAGATACTGTGGCTTCATTCCCCTTTAGCATCTCCAGAGCCCTCGAAAGTCTGTATTCGCGTATGAACAGACTTGTAGATTTACCACTGATTTTTTTAAGTCTGCGGTGCAATTGTGACCTGCTCAATCCGACTTCCGTGGCTAATTCCGTTATTCCAAAATTTTCATCTCCCAAGCGCAGATCCAGAATGCCAGATAGCTTCCGTATAAATATATCTTCAAGAGAATTTTCCTTATACATAAGATCAATTATTGGAAAGACGTTCAATCCCTATACACACCAAAGTATAAGCCAAGAAATTGTAAGTTAAACAATATAGCTTAACCTTTTGAAAAATTAATCTGCAACCTAAGTGTGCTGATCTGATAATTTAGCCAATCACTAAAAAAATCTGCATGGTCTTAAGGACAAACCATTGAGAATAAAAATATCGGCCGAAGAGGATTTTAAAATTTTATAATACAAATCCAAAGGAAATCAAAATGGAGCCGGCAACCAAATTAATAGAAGCACAAAAAAAACCGTCCGGAAACCGGACGGTCGATGCTAATTTAAATCAGCTTTATTTGCGATTTTCGGCCAGGATAGCATCCAATTTCTCTGCGATATCAGAAGTGCCTTGAATTTGGTATTTCATGGTCTTTTTCTTCTTCCCATTTCGCAATTGAGCCTTGTATTGCCTTTTGGCATCCTTTCCATTTAAGTAACGGACCTGGTACTTGCTCTTGACGATAGTCCATCCGGGATTCTCTTCAAAGATTGTCTCTCTCAAGGCTACAGGCGGACTCACATTTTTGATGTTCTCGAATGCGGCGAGCATTTCTCCAGCCGGATCATAGACGGCATAAATTGATCCTTGCCCATTTCTAAAGGTGACTTCATAAATCTTGCTTACCGCATTAAAATGAGGAGACGCCTTTACGTCGTAATTAGCTGCCATACTTTCCAGCGCACGGGCAGCTGCTGGTGTCTGACGGTCCTGGACTGCCAGTAGATAGTCCGAATTAGGTGCGGTCAAGGTAACTTCCGCAAGTTCAACTTCTTTAGCAACATCTTCTTTTTGTTGCCCAAATGCTAGGTTGGTAAGACCTATAAAAAACATACCGATGATTAAATTTCTCATGATTCAACTATTTAAAAGGATTAATATTCAGTTTTAAAATGAAAAGTGCGGGAGCGGTATTTTTCGCGACTACCTTTATGGTCCGAAAATCCTCATTTCTGTATATCTTTGATAGTAGTGCCATAATACCCTGCTTTAGAATTAGATGGAATTTTTTATTCATTTACACTTAGTGCCGCAGGTAATCGGAAGGTTAACAGTCCGTGGGAAAAAAAACCGTGATGGATCCAAAAAAGGTTGCAGATCTCATATCAGAAGACCGGCTAAAAATCAAGGCCATTTACGATTTATTCCGCGGTCAGTTCTTTGGCTTTGCACGGCGCTATCAGTTGGATGACAGCGATCTTTCCGATATCTACCAGGAAGCTTTCCTCGCACTTATTAAACACTCGAAAAACGGGAAATTGGAAAAGGTGCAATGCAGTATGAAAACTTACCTCTTCCAGATCGGGAAGCATATGATTTACGACTTATTTAAGTATAAAGGAAAGATGGTGCCATATGATGCCAATCTGCGAATTGAGCGCGAAGAGGAAATTAATATTACATTCGATCAAAGCGATGCATTAAGCACCGCACAGCGCCAACTAAGAAAATATTTTAAAGCATTAGACGAAAAATGCCGGGAGCTGTTAACTTTATTCTACTACAGAGGACTAACACTTGAAGAGATGGCGGATAAAGCCGGACTTAGGAATGCAAACGTTGCCAAAGTCCAGAAACACCGTTGTCTTGAAAAGCTACGAAACCAAATGTAAAATCAAGACGATGGATCACACGATGCTTATTGAGAAATATCTACAGGGATCTCTGAGTGCTAAAGAGCGATCAGAATTCGATATCCTTTTTGGTAGCGACGAAGAATTTGCCCGTGAAGTAGCTTTTCAAGAGAATCTTCGGGAAGTGGTTAATGCAGAGAAAGATCCCTTGAGAAAAATGGTCGGTGAACTCGAGTCGGAATTTCAGGAAAACAGGCCGACGTCTGGTACATGGAAAAAACTATTGGTAGCCGCCTCGATATTTGCAGTATTGGGATTGGCTATATTCTATAACCTAAACAGGCCCGTTTCTTCTTCCGACCTCTATGAAAATTACTTTGAAAACTATCCCAATGTAGTAAACCCCCTGGAGAGAGGAAATACTGCGAATGCAAAAGATACAGCTTTTGAGGCTTATGAAACCGGTCGATATCAAGAGGCCTATGACAGGTTCCGCGATCTCCTCGAAACCGAGGACCAAACTTACTATCAATTTTATATGGCGAATGCCCTGCTTGAATTAGGGCGGGCAGAGGAAGCCATTTTACTTCTCAAGGAATACTCAGCGTCTGAGGATAAGTTGACAGACCGGGCGGGTTGGTACCTGGCGATGGCCTATTTACAGCTCGACGATAAAAAGCAGGCTATAACGGAACTCGAAAAAATAGTGGAGCAAGGAGCGTATAATTCCAGTGAAGCTGAGCAATTACTTGCCGAACTTCGATAGTCGGTGTATGCCAAGAAATATGAGACCCACCGTAAGAGCTAAAACCACCAGAAACCAGTATACAGAACCGGCCTCAACAAGCGGAGCATTGTCTCCTAAGACCACGAATCCTGCCCAGTAATAAGGATGCTTTAATTCCGGCACTTCCGTATTGTGGAGATAGTCCAGCTTGGCCTTTCTCAGGGCAGCAGATTTGGTATGCCCCTCATTCAAATTTTTGTAGAAAGACTGCATAATATCCCGCCCTCCTTTATCTGTTATCGGCCATAGCGATGATACTACGCTGTTGGCACCTGAATAAAAGAACCCCCTTGCCAGGCTCATGATGCCCTCTCCAGGCTTAAGATCCCCCTGGGAGGTGTTGCAGGCGCTCAGGACCACCATTTCGGATTGGGTGGGCGTGGCGTAGATCTCTTTCAGATACATCTTGCCATCGCTGAAGGCGATCCAGGGGTTTTCTCCATCACCAAGATCGGCATGTGTAGCGAGGTGGATGATCTTGTGTCCGCTGGCATCCCGGGTAAAATTAGCCTTGGAAGCCTGCTCCCTTATATAGAGGTCTCCCTGGAACAAATCGCTGATTGCCACAGCTTCATCTTCGCTGTACCGAAGGGTCCCAAGACCATCGGACCCGAACTTGACCGGTGCCATGGCGATAACCGATGCGTCAAATTCCCTTGTATTGATTGATTGCCGCTCCAGCAGTGAAAGCGAATAAGCATAGCTTATTTCGGCATCTTCTATGAGGTAGTGCAGACCGGAGATGTCTGTTACCAGCGTCTCAAAGGGGATACGCTGGAGGTTGTAATCGGGCACGATCAATAGCTGTTTTCCCTGAAGGCGATCTCTTATTTCTTCAGGGAATAGTTGTTGATATAGTTTATAAGAAAGATCATAAAAGGTATCCAGATCGGATGTGCCATTGGAGAGCAAGCTCATATAAGTTTTGATATCCTTGTTGAATGGTTCGATATTTTCAAATCGGAACAGTTGGCTGGAGGCTGTTGTATTCAAAAGGCCGTATCCATCTTCCTCGTTGACTATGTAATGGAGCACATACTGATCAGGCAAGAGGTATTTGCTTCTTAGTTTATCAAAGGTGATTATATCGGTCTTTCTTTTATAGCGGGCATAATCGGGGTAAGCGGTGTTCAGGGAATCTATATAAGCCTCATATTGAGTTTTTGCCCGGCGTACGGAATTTCTAAGGTCTTCTATATGCTGATGGGTATCAGCTTCAATCAGGTCGTTTTCGGCCAGAAAGATCTGCCGGCGGAGTTTAAATTCTTGCTGGGCAGCCGCAACAGGAAGACCGGCGATGCGTTTCGCTTCCTCATGGCCCAGGTCTTCAAGGAGCAAAAGCGCCTTATTGCGTTCCATAAAATAAAAGGCCCGCTCCGGTTTATCAAGCAGGTAACATACCTCCACGGCTTTCGAATAAAGACTGGCCCCTTTTTCACGCCAAAAAAGCTTGGATTGCTGTTCGGTGCTTTCAAAGCGAATCAGGTCTACGAGTTGATCCGCAAGGTCAAAGGTCTCCAGGGCATGTTCCAAATGGGACGTATCCGGTTCGTGTTCATACCAGGTGAGCCAGGCATTGGCTTTGGTGACCATGTGATTAAGGAGGGATGTTTTGTTCACTGCAGATTCAAGCTGTTTGATGCTGGGTATTTCAAAATAGGGCGTTTTTAACTCTTTATTTATTTCAAGAGCAATGGCCTTGTTATAGAATACCATGGACCTAAAAAAATCACCATTGGCCAATTTAAGGTCCCCTAAATTATTAAATGCATCTCCGTTGAGTGGATTGAGGTCTATAGCCTGGCTTAGAGCAACCTCGGCATCATCATAGCTGCCAAGTTTGTTTAAGCAATATCCTTTATTGCTGTAGATAACTGCTTTGTTGAGGGAATCTGTCTCACTAAAATAATCTAGAACACTCGAATATGTAATTAGGGCAGCTTGAAAATCCTCAGCTATGAACTGACAATTTGCCCTTAAATTTAGGATGCGAGCAATGTTTTTCTCATATCGACTGGCAGATGGTTTATTAAATGATACTGCTTTATCGAGATTCTTTATTATTTTATCATTATGCTCAATTGGATCAATCAAAAAATACGTTTCTGCGCGAAGAATATGGGCTTCTGTCGCGATCAAAACGCTTATATCTGCAGTATATATTGCATCATAATAAATATTTAACATTCGATCACAGATATCTAGAGCTGCATAATAATTACCTAAAATTTTATAGATTTTCGTCAATTGCTGCTGCGACCATCTAACCTTATCCTTACCGTTTTTGCGGTCAGAACAATAAATGTGCCCATTCTCTTCAAGTTCCTTATATGCATCTATGGCCTCATAAATATCGTAATTTAAGAAATGAAAAAAACCTAGATTATTGAGAGTTTTGTTTATACTGCAGTCCTCGAGATTATTAAGTTTTCTTTTAATTGCCAAAGACTTAGATGTGTAGCTAATTGCTTTTTCCAAATTAAGGCCACCTGAAATTTTAATTGAATTTGGATAATACCATTTACTGCCTAAATCATGATAACAATCAGCCAAAACGCTTTGATTTAACCTTGATTCATTTAGCAGGAGGAAAGAATCTATTTTCTGTTGCTTTTCAATCTGAGCAATTGGCAATTCAATGATAGCCAATAATTGTTCATATTCCTGAGCATAGAGACCAGATGAAAAGCAGAATAGAATTAAACTAAGTATATATTTCAATTTCGTCTAATTACTTAAGAAACTTCCCGTTAATAAAATTTGCTTGAAGTCCTACATCTTTGTCTATAAAGTTTGAATTAAAAAAGTTTTCGATTGTAACAGCAGGTAATTCATTAATGCCCCTTGTACTTATGGATTCATCGTATATTTGTTCTGCTAGTTTTGCTGTTACTAATGCCGTACCATAAGAAGTACCATCTACACTTGCAGTTTCTCTAATATGAAAACCAAGGCCATCTCGGATATCCCTATATTCAAAAGTCATATGGTGTTGAAAGTATTTGGCTCCTAAATCGATAGTATTATTTCCATAATTTCCAATTGACAATCTTTGACTTTCTTGGTCCAATGACCAGCCACCAACACCAACAATGTTGTCTAGTGAGTCAATTACAACGTTATTATCAATGTTAATAGGATTATCATTAAATCCAGATGGGTAATGTGGGATGACGTTGTTATCATTGTTTCTATTTCCTGCCGATGTAACAACCACTGTACTTTCCTTTAACTGATAAATTAAATCTCGGAGAATAGACTGACGATCATGCAGTCTTTCTAATTCGACACTGTCTTCAATACTTTCGAAGTCGTAGCCAAAACTGGCGTCTACAATATGAATATTCTTATTTATTTTCTGCACCTGATTAACATATGCAAAGGAACAAACAATGTCCCAATAGGTGCTACGACCATTGATGTCAAAGGCCTTTATTGGAAGAATACTGTATTTGATACCATCTGGGACCAATTGGGAACTTGATAGAGCATCTGTAATAATTCCGGTTACGAAAGTTCCATGGTCATTTTCCGCAGATATATCTTCATTCCCATCTACAAAATTCCAACCTGATGTTTGATTACGACATTCAAAAATATCCCGTGTGTTATAAAGAAACTTGCTGGCATCTATATTACGTTTAAGATCTATGCCAGTATCAATTATGGCAATATTTACTCTCGGTTCACTATTAATCTGGCTGAAAGTTAATCCTCTTATAACACCAAGTCTATCTTCTTTTGGTATAGTATCAGTTGGTAATGTGCCTGAGGGTAATTGAATTATGAATTGGTTTTCACCTTCAACTCCACCACCACCATTATCTTCAACTTGTCCAATAGCCCCTTCCACATCAATTTGTGTATCATCTAATGTCCAAAGTTCATACATTAAATCTCCACATGAACAGGTGTCAATTTGAGTTCTAATACTCTCAAATTGGGTTCTTATTTGATCTCTTGTCGTTTTATCATTAAATTTAAATATGACTTGGTTTCGAATAATTTGTTCTTCATCATTGCGATTAGGGAAGATATCACTAGAAGATTCAGCACGTACGGTTTCCTCTTCCACAACAGGTAATTTGAAAAAGGAGTCATCTTGCTTACAATTAGTGAATATTAAAGATAGGCACAGGAATGAAATAGTTTTAAATGTTTTCATTATTCTACGAGTTAGGTTGTTATTTAGTCTATGGCCAACTTAATAGGTTAACAGCAAGCAAGAAAAATTGGAACAGAAGTACTAATTTTTGTGGGGAAAAAGTAGTCGAATAATAAAACCGGAAACTATTAAATATACGAAAAAACCATAGATTAGATAGGGTAATTCCCTATAAATTATATACTTAGACCTAAGATGAAAAGAATAGCAAAAGCCATCCTTTTGCTTATAAGATGGCTTAGACAAAAAACATTATCCAAAATATTTTAACGGGCCGTAGTGGGGTTGATCACCGTAGACAATTCGGTAATATGGTTGGCCGGGAAACCTCCTTTTTCGGCATGTTCCCTGATCATTTCTTTATTTTCAGCTTTATAGATACAATATACCTTGTCTTTGGTGACATAGCTATGTATCCACTGAATCTGCGGACCCATATCCTCAATCACGGAACACGACTTTTGGGAGATGTCCCTAAGATCCTCGGAGCTGAGGGAGCCCGCGCCCGGAATTTCCCTTTCGATCAAATAGGTTTTTAAATCCGGATTATCAGCGAGTTTTTCTTTGGCCATCTTCGTGTAGATAACATCCTGACCTTGTGCAAAAACCGACAATGAACCGAACATGATGAGAAAAAGAAGACTAAATGTAGATTGAAATGTTTTCATAATACCTGGTTTTAAGTTTATATAGCAAACCTAGTATCGTCTCAGGTATATCGCTGTTTCGAATCGATCAACAATTATCAAATTTGAATCAATGATCAGAGTTCTTTCGCATATACCAGAGGTTGTACCCCGTATCGTTGCTGAAAGCATTTCGTAAAGTAAGAAGGACTGTTAAATCCGCAATCGAAAGTGGTTTGGGCGATATTCCGGTCAGTTTTTAGCAAATGAAGTGCCTGGTTTAGGCGGTAATCGCGCAATAGCTCATTAATCGACATGTGGGTGAGTTCTGTACACTTCCTATAGAGTTTGGATTTACTCATCGACATTTGGTCGCAGAAATCCATCAGCCCGAACTGTGGGTCCTGCCAGTTATTTCTAAGAGTCTCCATTAAGAGTTGAAGGAAATTTTCATCAGAAGGTGATATCCATTTAAATGATTCGTCTGTGTTATTTTTTCGCTCGCCTTTGTAGATCTCTCTGATGATCGGAGCCATAACCATCTGATTTTCTTTCCCGATACTGCAAAGGTAGCGGGCCATTGCCACAGTATCCCCAAATAGCTCTTTGCTCTTACTTACAGGCATACCGGCATTAAGTCCGATACGGAGATCGATTAATTCGCCGGCAATATGTAAATCGTCCATAACGGCAAAAGCACATTCAACGGCCTGGTTTACCGATACGAAAGAAGCAATAAAACCTCCTCCTTTGAGTTCCACCTCACGCCCCTCGTGAACGCTCAATTGTTTTCTCATTATTTCATGATAGAGCTTGTTAAGGAGGCTGGCCTTCGCATTTCCCACCCTATGTCTTAACAGTCCTTCAGCTGTTGTGGTACTCACCAGGATTATCCGAAATGCGGGATCATTAAATATTTTTAAATCAGGGGTTGTCCCGTCGGGTATCGCATTTGGATCTGCTATCCTGCCTAAAAAAGCTTCCACCACATTGCTGTTCACCTGAATAATCTCATGAGGCATTAACCCATGGGCGCGATCATGCATTCTTTTAACTGAGTCGATATCTGGTGCATCGATCAGGCAGAAGGCGCTTCCCCGATCTTCATCAACCCAATAGGTCATACAGCGACAGCCATATTCCTCCTGTATTTTAAGATCCTCACGATGTGCTTCGGCCGCGTGTTTGGCTTCTATCCCAGGGACCATATGTCTATCCATGTAAATCGGCATGATTCAAGCTGTGATTATTGACAATCAGATTATTTAAATCTTAGGCTGGACTTTATCTAAATTAAAGCATGTTACCGATTTTAAAATATAAAAAATAGCTCAATAATTGGTAAAAATAGATCAGTAGATAGTGGCAACGGTATAAAAAAAATCGCCTAAACAACAGTCTAAGCGATTTATCAGGGATTAAAGGGCACCCTTTTCTCTAACGTGTGGCTTTCCATATTACTTTAAGATTCTTAGTTTCATCCCCTTTTGTAATTTGGAAATGATAGGTTTTTTTAACCCCCTTGTTCTGAAAGTAAGTCACCCTGTAGGTGTTCTCACTCATTGTCCATTCCGGGTACGCCTGGTATACGGTATTTCGTATCGGCCCGGGTACTACAACATTTGCAAATTTTTCAACCGAAGATAATATCTTGCCTCCATCATCATAGGTGGCAACGATACGCCCTTTGCTGTTGGAAAAGAAGACCTCATAAGCCTTGTCTATTTTGTTATAAACAGGGGATTCCAATAGATCAAAACTTGCGGCTTTCCGTTCCAGTCTTTTTACGGTCTCAGGAGTGTTTTTGTCCTGAACCATAGCCAGGTAATCCAAATTTGGCGAGGTAACCGTTACCCCTTCCAGGACTACCTCATTTACTTCTGTCTGGGGTTGCTGCGAATAGGTCAGGCTGGCCAAACCCAGGAATAAAAAGCCAAATATCCATTTTCTCATGACATAAATTTTTAGGTTAAACATTCTTTTAATCTGATCATAACTAATTTCAGGATTAAAATCATGCGAGACCAAACAGCTATGTTGAAGATCGTTTAAGGTTTTTTTGTAATCCCTGCACTATTGTTGAAGCAAAGAAATATAGATCAGCTAACGAGGAGTTTTTGCAGGCAAGGGGAAACCTACTTTGTGGTATATTCCCAGGTATCTGGGGTCATCTCTCAGAGGTCTTAATGCTGGTTCCTCACGTAACCAGATCATTTCCATATCGTGATTTTCATAAGACCTCCGGAGCCATTCAATGGCCTTTTCAGGATCGGCTGTTGAGCTGTAATAAAGTGCAAGAAACCATGCGGGGCTTCCAGATTCTCCGGTATTAAATCGTCTCTTTAACTCACGCAGATATAGGTTCGCCCCCTCAATATCATCATCGCGGGTTTTATGCAATGCCCCAAGCCAAAGCACCACAGGTGGACGATCCGGAAATTGAGCCAACAGTTTGGTCAGAAGCGCTTTAGAGGCCGCATAATTCTCAAGATAATAATGAAATCTGGACGCTGCTCTCAGATACATAATCTGGTCCGAATACAGTTTATCCGAACTTCTCAAAAGATCTGAGGCTTCCTGTTTTCGATCTAAAAAATACAGGGCCTGGGCTTTAAAAGAATGATAGAACACACTTTGAGGTTGCTCTTTATAAAAGTACTCTATCACCTCCAGCGCTTCGCTATGCCTACCTGATTGAAGTCTATAGATAATCCCCAGATTACTTGCAGTTCTATAATTCCTCTCCATCGTTTCAAAATCCCATTCATATATATACAGGCCGTCGGTCAATGCACTTTTAACCCGCAGGTTGGTACTGTCGATCTTTTTGGCATCGATCAAAAGCCCTTTGGCTGTTTGCCAGGCTTCCTTTTCGGTATGTAAACCCCAGCTTCCACCACCGAAAAGATACACGTAGGCCATATCCACGTAGGGCTCAATAAAGTTCGAATCGAGGTCTATGGCTTTTTCAAATAGGGGTAATGCATTCTCCATACCTTCTTTCGTATATTTTAACGATTGATATTTCGCCTTTAACCAATAGTTATACGCTTCCCTGTTCTGGGTAGGGTTCTTATTCAAGGCTTCCTTTTCTTCATCAACTATGGTCACATCCATCCTTTCAGCAATATGTTCTACAACATTTGACTGGATTTGGAATACATCATCGCTATTCCAGGTACCATTGTATTCTTCCGACCAGGAATGGGTATTGTTGTGACCATCGATCAGTTGCAGCTTTATCTTTATCTGATCGCCTGATAATTGAAAATTTCCCTGAAGTATATGAGTAACACTTAATTCTTCGGCGATATTCACAGCACTTTTTTCGGACGCTTTGTATTGCATAACCGAAGTAAATGGGGTCACTTTTGCAATCGAGCTGATCTTTGTTAGCCTTGTAATAATGGCATCGGTCATACCATCGCCTATATAGTCCAGATCGGGATTGCCACTCCAATTTTTAATCGGCAGTACAGCAATGGACTTTTGCTTTATTGTATATTCTGATTGAGCCCTATCGCTGGGTTGACCAATTCTTATGTAATAGGAGGTGCTGAGTACGGCGATCATCATAAGGGTTAACAACAGACCCAGCATCCATCTGCTGTTTAGCCCTTCATATTTACTGTTAATTCCGGGTCGATCTGGGTTTTCAAATGAAGTACGCTGATGGATCGTTTTAGCTTCCCCCGGCGGGTACCCATAGTAATCCTTAAAGCACGTATTGAAATAAGTCGGACTTGAAAAACCGACCCGATACGCTATTTCAGCAACCGTTCCCTCCTGATGCTGCAGTAAGGCAATAGCTTTTTTAAGTCTGAATTCCCTGATAAACTGGCTGGTAGAATTCCCATTGTAGGCATGCACTTTACGATGCAGGTTAGAACGACTAACGCCAACCGCCATGGCAAGCTCACTTACTCCAAAATGCTCATTTTCAATGTTCTCCTCGAGAATTTGCTGTAAACGGTCGATAAATTTTTGGTCAATATTCTGACTGACGTGTAGCATATCACGGTAATTGTCATAATCCCATAGTCCAAAACACGACTAAACAAGATCAAGTATTTTCCCACTAATTAGTGAATTTTAAAACGATTGACAATGACTTTGATCAGACATAAAAAAACCGAAGCAGAAGCATCGGTTTTTCCCTTAGTGGATTTTGTGTTTTAAGGTTGATGAATAGAAGCATAAATATCCCCGCATTCGCCTACTTCATCCGGAATTTCAGTAAATGGCGGAATGGCGAATGGATCATCGCATCCTCCTTCATAAGAACTGATCTGTTCGTTTACCATTCCTGGAATGGCAGGTCCATGGCTTCTTAATACCAAATGAACTTCTGCCTTTTGGGCATCCAGTAATCCTCCATAGCCGGGTAGCCCGAAAAGCGGATTGACAGTACTTGAATCATCATTTTCATTCAAATGAGCACTGAAATTGCCCTTACCGCTATTTCCCACCACATGGCCGGTGGCACCCATAACTTCTACCTGAACTGCATCTGCAATACCAAAGTCTATATCCGTGCATGCCCCCGGTGTAGTACAGTTTTCAGGATTGTTCCAGATAACCCACCAGATTGTATAGGCATAACCGGGTGTAAGACCAGTAGCTTTGAAATTTACTGTAATTCCGCTACTGTTTCGATGTAGTGTGGAAGTGCCGGCGACAACCCCGTTAACAACATCGAATATATCGACAGTTTGTTTGACCGTAGATTTGGCGTCTACATCTTGAAATTTGTTCAGTTTCGATTCAGCATTGGAATCAACTGTTAAGGGATCAGAATCCGATTCCTGTACGCAGGATATGAAGCATGCGACAAGAATCAAACTAAAAAATTTGATTGCTCTACTCATTTTTATGAGTTTAAGGATTAATGATTAGGTTTTCAAGAAACACCCGTTGTTTCAGGTAATGACCCTATGGTATTTACAGGATCAAGGATCGAACGAAGTCCCGTTCCATCGTTATAAAAAACAAGGGGGAAGTTTTTGGTAGTTCTGTGAAGTCAGCTTTGTCCGAAAACTTATATAGTAATATACGAAAAATCTTTTAAATCCTACGTATCTTACTGAATTTTAAATTCTTATGATCCTGTATTAGATTCGTTCAAAGCGTATCGGAGCTTTTTTTGGCTTTAAGGAAATAAGCGGATTGATCTCTATTTCTCCCTTACTTGTACTGATACTGTACCGTGATAAGATCCTGTACAGCGTAAGCAACATTTCATACATGGCAAAGTTATTACCGATACACATGCGCGGGCCTGCCCCGAACGGATAGTAATATTGCGCATAGTCTTTTGGCAGTTTTTGTTCAAAGCGTTCCGGTCTAAATTTTTCAGGATCTTCCCAGAAATCAGCATGCCGGTGCAATTCATAAACCGACATGAGCACTAAACTCCCTTTTCTCAACTCGAGGCCTTCAATAGTATCCTTGCCAATGGCTTCCCTGTCGATCACATAGGCTGGTGGGTACAGACGTAGCGATTCCTCAATGCAACATTTAGTATAAGGCAATTGGGTAAACAGATCGGGAAATCGAATCGAATCTTGATCAATATCCGCGATCTCCTTGTATAGCTTTTCCTGAACCTCCTTATTACTGGCGATATTGAACAAACTAAAGCTCAAGGCATTAGCGGTGGTTTCATGGCCGGCTGTAAAGAGTATCAATACCTCATCGAGCAGTTGTTTCCGCGACATGGGTGTCCCGTCTTCATAACGCGCCTCCAGCAGCATGTCGAGCAGGTCGTCCTTACGCATTCCCGAGCTAATTCGCTCTTCAATGATCCCGTTGAGGATCTCCCGTCCTTTCCGTGCCATTTCTAAATGTCTATCTATCTTCCCGCTTAAACGAAACCACCAGTTTAGGTAAGGTTGCCTCATTTCCCGTATCAACATGCGTTGGTTACTCTCGGTTATCTCTTGCAGACGAGCCATTCTTTTCCGTATATCGGATCGACTAAACAGTGATTGGGCCACCACCTGGAATGCCAGATCGCTCATCATTGGATATACATCTATTACCTTATCTGGCCTTATCTGTTCCAGCTCATTTTCGATAGCCCTGTTCATAATGGCCAAAAGTCCTTCCAGCTTTTTCTTATGAAATGCAGGTTGGATCATCCGGCGGTGCACTTTCCAATGTTCCCCATTAGAAGTCAGAAGTCCTTGACCGATATATTTCGCAAGATCTTCTGTTTGCAATTTTGACTTCTGGTAATTCTTGTGATTCTTCTGAAGGATATGTCTGATAACCGATGGATCGCGGGTAAAGATCACCCCTGAAGGCGAACCGATTTTTACCCTAAAGCTATCCCCGAATTTTTCAAAATTCTCTGAGTGAAAAGGCAGTGGATTTTTTAGTATGCGCTTGCGGTTGCGAATGACTTCCCAGCGAGATACAGTTGGCAGATCAGACATGAGTATATGGCTATAAGCAGCCTAAAATAGAAACAATTTTGTTCTTCACCGCTCTTTCAATGTCTTAATTTCATTGATAAACTTGGCCTGGAGCGTAAAATAGTCTTCCGGGAATCCGGGCCATCGGATCTGGTGTTCTGCGCCTATTCGCCTAAAACCGTGATTGTAACCCGGGTACATTTTGATACGGATGTCCTTACCCAATTCTTTTAGTTCTGATAATATGACCTCGGTCTCGAGCGCATCAATGCTCTCATCATCGGGTGTGAGCAAGGCCAACAGCGGTACCTTGAGCTCCATCAAAACAGGTACGGGATCATAGTCCATAAAGGGCAGATAATAATTGAGATGTTCAGGATCGGGAGGATATTGCAGATATTCCAGTCCAGAGGCATCAAACCAGGCTTCTGTTTTGGCGATTTCAAGACTCGTTTGGTAAGGCTTCCATTCCCCCAGGCTCAGGCCTTCATGCCAATTATCGACTACCTGGCGGATAAGGCGAATATCCTCTTCTCCCGCCCCTGCATTTTTTGCATTATAAATAAAACTCCACTGGGCTTCGCGGGCCGGGCTAACCGCGGGGCCTGCACTGCTTATTACGAATGCAGCTTCGTCCCAAAGCGTCGCAGCCAAGGGTCCTATCCAGCCCCCCTGACTATGGCCAAAGAAGCCGGTAAATTCTATCTTCTCCTCCGCTAAAAAATACTTTGCCACGGCAATACCATCTCTGGCCAGATCTTCAAAATCGGCTCCCTGCCAATTACCTGATGAACCCGCAACTCCCCTTTTATCAAATATTATGGAGGCTATACCTTCTTCGGCAAGGGCAAAGGCTGCAAATCGGTTCGCATCTTTGGGCTGTGGTCCGGAGCCATGGAGAAAAACCACTCCTGGAAAGGGTCCCTCGCCCTGAGGCAGGACTATTTCCGCATCCAGGATTCCCGCGGGACCTTCTATGGACAAAGACGTACTTAAATAGGAGGGCTCCGTTGGTTCTTTATACAAACGTAACTGGGCGAGTTCCTCCAGACCCGTATCCTGCCAGCTACCTTCCAGAAAAGGTTTTCCGGTTGTGAAATCAGAAAGTTTTAGGACAAGTATCTGCTCAGAATTGTCGGCGGGAAAGCGTAATGTCAGCTCACTGCCCTTGAGTTGTATATCTTTGGCGGGCCATCCCATAACCCCCATATCCGTGAGGCTGATCGAAGCGCTAAGTACATTTTTGTGACGCATGATATCGAGACTCACCCGGGTTTGCTCCGAGGAGGTAGTGGCGGTACCTTTCCACCGGCCTAAGAAACGGTTCACTGGATCGAAATCCTCTTGCGCTGGCTGTTTAACGGATTCACTGAGCCCCGGAATATGATTAAAAAAAGAAAATGCTAATGCGAGTATTATCAAACGAATGATCATCGGAAAATATAAGATTTTGTCCTACTCTCTAAACGAATGCAAGGTGATTTCGTTACTGTACAAATCATTTATGTAAGGAAGTGTTATCAATTTCAGAACAGATCTGTCTGGCCGCCGCCTTTTAATTTGCCCAGATGACGATAAGCCAGCTCAGTCACTTCTCTGCCTCTGGGGGTTCTCATAATAAATCCTTGCTGAATCAGGAAGGGTTCATATACCTCTTCGATGGTTTCGGCATTTTCAGATACGGCAGTAGCCAGGGTAGTAATCCCCACCGGACCTCCCTTGAATTTATCAATGATGGTGGTCAGGATCTTGTTGTCCATTTCATCTAATCCATGAACATCCACATTCAGTGCTTTTAAGCCATATCTCGATATTTTCATGTCGATATCACCAGTCCCTTTGATCTGGGCAAAGTCGCGCACCCTCCTGAGTAGTGCGTTGGAAATACGGGGTGTTCCCCGACTTCTGCCTGCTATCTCAATAGCTGCATCGCTGGTAATCGGAACCTTTAATATCTCAGCACTACGCTCTACTATAGTGGAAAGCAACTCGGTATCATAATATTCCAGTCGGTTGGTAATGCTAAAACGGGCTCTCATCGGGGCGGTAAGCAAACCTGAACGTGTGGTGGCCCCAATCAAGGTAAACGGATGTAAATTGATCTGAACCGATCTGGCATTCGGCCCAGTCTCGATCATAATATCGATTTTATAATCCTCCATGGCCGAGTAGAGGTATTCTTCCACCACAGGGCTGAGTCTATGGATCTCATCTATGAATAAAACATCCCGTTCTTCGAGATTGGTAAGCAAGCCCGCCAGGTCTCCGGGTTTATCCAGAACCGGTCCTGAGGTGACTTTGATCCCTACGCCAAGTTCGTTGGCCAATATGTGGGCCAGAGTTGTCTTGCCAAGTCCGGGCGGGCCATGAAACAAGGTATGATCAAGGGCCTCGTTTCGCAGATTTGCGGCCTCGACAAATATTTTCAAATTCTCCAATACCTGCTCCTGGCCAGTAAAGTCATCGAATGATACCGGTCTGAGAGCGCGTTCTATTTCGAGCTCCTCAGGTGAGTAATTCGTTCCGGTGGCGTCGAGATTCTCATTCATATCCTCAAAGATAGTAAAATAGGTAGGGTGATTTGCGGTATTTAGTTTTCCGAAAACAGGGACGATATTAATCCCCGCAGAATCCTGATAAATATCAGTTTTTTTACAAAGAATTATCCTCTTCTTTGCACAGTTAAATGGAATTATTAGTAATTTAATCTTTCACTTAGATTTCTTAAAACTCGAAAAATGACTACAAAATTCAATCTTCGTAAATATGGTATAGAAACCGAAGAAGTATATAGGAATAGTAGTGTACCCGTTCTTTACGAATTGGGTTTACGACTTGAGAAGGGCACTGCTATTTCAGATGTTGGCGCACTGCTGGTGTATTCAGGAGAAAAAACAGGTAGAAGCCCAAAGGACAAACGTATTGTTCGCCATCCCGATTCAGAAAACAATATCGACTGGGGTCCCATTAATATGGGATTGGACGAGCATACCTTTATGGTAAACCATGAGCGCGCGATGGATTATTTGAATGTATGCGATCATCTTTACGTCGTGGATGCCTTTATAGGTTGGGATCCAAAGTATAGACTTAAAGTAAGGATCATTTGCACACGGGCCTATCATGCGCTCTTTATGCAGAATATGCTAATAATGCCTACGGCAGATGAGTTGTCCGATTTCGGTGAGCCTGATTACGTGGTCTTCAATGCAGGTGGATTCCCTGCCAACCGTTATACCTCTGAAATGACATCGAAAACCAGTATCGACGTCAATCTGGAAAGACGCGAGATCGTTATCCTCGGTACCCAGTATGCAGGGGAGATGAAAAAAGGTTTATTCGGCGTTATGAATTATCTAATGCCTTTGGAGAATGTACTTCCTATGCACTGTTCAGCCAATGTGGGAGAAGAAGGAGATGTTACCCTCTTGTTCGGTCTTTCAGGAACTGGTAAAACTACACTCAGTGCGGATCCTAAGCGCAGGCTAATAGGTGATGATGAGCACTGCTGGACAGATGATGGAGTCTTCAATATCGAAGGTGGTTGTTATGCAAAAGCGATAGATCTTTCTGCAGAGAATGAGCCGGATATTTTCAATGCGATTCGCTTTGGAACCGTATTAGAAAATGTGGTATACAATAAATATACTCATGAGGTAGATTATACAGACACCTCGATCACCCAGAATACACGGGCATCTTATCCGATAGATTTCATAGAAAATGTTCAAATTCCTTGTATCGCCGGACATCCAAAACACATTATTTTCCTGACCTGTGATGCGTTTGGAGTACTCCCTCCAGTGAGTAGGCTAACTCCGGAGCAGGCCAGTTATCATTTCATTTCAGGATATACTGCGAAAGTGGCGGGCACAGAAATGGGAGTTACCGAACCACAAGCCACCTTCAGTTCGAATTTCGGTGCTGCTTTTATGATGTGGCATCCGAATAAATACGCTGAAATGCTGGCTGAAAAAATGAAAGAACGCGGAGCGACCGCTTGGTTAGTTAATACCGGTTGGACCGGTGGTGCTTATGGCGTCGGTTCCAGAATGAAATTAAAGTATACCAGGGCCATGATAGATGCTATTCACCATGGTGACTTCGACAATGTTGAATTTATCAGGGATGAAGAATTTGGATTTGAAATTCCAACCAGTTGTCCGAATGTACCCTCCGAAGTACTTATCCCTAAAAATACCTGGGCAGACAAGGATCAATTCGATAAGGAGAAAAAGAAACTTATTTCTTTATTCGCAGAGAATTTCAAAAAGTTTGAAGCCGGAGTGAATGATGCTATCATTAAAGCCGGACCAAAAGCAGATTATTCTATGCAGTCATAGAATTATTTTGATTTGATCGAAAATTCCCGGGCTTCTTTAAGTTTCGGGAATTTTTTATTCAGTCCTGACGTTTATATAATTCGGAATTACCGCTGAATTCATCCATCAGAATAGAAGGATCTCCATAAAGAAATACCTTCGCATTAACTGATGACGCAAGTTTTAATTGATCCCGAGCACGGATACGAGCAGATGCTTTATCGGTAGCCTCCAACCTGACATCAGCCCCCTCGAGTTCCTGGGCCCTGAGCTTGGTAGTTCCTGATAATTTAATCTCAAGTATTTCTGTTGTTCCCTGAACATCGGCCAGGGCATCGTCTTGCATTTCCATTGTTTTATGCCTGCTTACAGAATAGATATTTGCATCCACTTTGTTCTTTAATAGAACGGAGAGCGAGTCTGTATCGATGTTCAGTTTTGCTTTGCTATTTCCCTCCATTTCCAAGATGGTCACGGCCGCACTGATCTGAAGATCTGCCCTGGAAGAACCAGAAGTGAAAAGCAGCAGCTGATCTGCAGAGATGGTCGATTCTGTTATCATTTTACCACTATTGATCTCGATCGCATCCAACTCATTATATCGTACGGAGATTTCCAACTTTTTTTTGGCCGTAATCGCGTAGAAGGCGCTGATCACAAGGGTACTGTCTTCTACTTTGAATTTAAGTATATCGATCAGATTATCATCGGCTGTAATGGTATAACCGGGTTCGCTGGATTTTTGGAGTGAGATCTCAAGATCGTCCCTGAGCTCGATCCGTTTGTAGTCGGGCAGATCCTCACGAACTTCAACCACATTTTTGTTCCCTTTTATTTTTGGTTTACGTTGGGCATGCAGTATACCGCAACCCAGGCAGACTAGAATCAGAATTAGTTTTTTCACTTTCGAATAAGTATTATAGTTGATTAATCCCTTCACAAAAATAGGGATATCTTGTTTGCTAAGGTAAAAGGCATAAAAAAAGCCCGTAAAAACGGGCTTTAATTTATTTCTTAACAGATTTAATGTTGCAGTTCTTCTTCGTTCTCCTGCAAGGGAACGGTCTGCGGCACAAAATCCTGTCCTGGAAGAATATACTCTCCATTCTCGTATGTTTTGCTATAGTCATATGACCATCGATGAACTTCGGGAATAGGACCGTCCCAGTTTCCATGGATATGTTTAATCGGAGCATCCCATTCGAGTGTTGTGGCCTTCCATGGGTTTTGTGGTCCTTTCTTACCATAGAAAATACTGCTCACAAAATTATAGGCAAATACGAGCTGCGCACCTGCGGTGATCAGCGCGAAAACCGTCATCAACACCTGAATGTCGGTAAACTCATCGAACATCGGGAATGCCGTATTCTCATAATACCTCCTGGGTACCCCTGCCATCCCGATAAAGTGCATCGGGAAGAAAATCCCATAGGAGCCAACTGCGGTAATCCAGAAATGTATATACCCCAGGTTCTTGTTCATCATCCTGCTCTGGAACATTTTTGGGAACCAGTGGTACACCCCTGCAAATAAGCCATAGAGTGCTGAAATTCCCATTACCAGGTGGAAGTGAGCTACTACAAAATAGGTGTCGTGAACATTGATATCGAGGGTGCTGTCGCCAAGAATAATTCCGGTTAATCCACCTGTGATAAAGGTTGAGACCATCCCGATAGAAAATAACATGGCGGGATTCAATTGCAAATTCCCCTTCCACAGCGTGGTAATCCAGTTAAAGGCTTTCACCGCAGAAGGAATGGCTATCAACAATGTTGTAAAGGTGAAAACAGATCCCAGGAACGGGTTCATTCCGGAAACGAACATATGGTGGCCCCAGACAATAGTGGAAAGGAAGGCAATGGCCAGGATCGATGCAATCATCGCCCGATATCCAAAGACAGGTTTCCGGGCATTTACAGACAACACTTCAGATACAATTCCCATGGCGGGAAGAATAACAATGTATACTTCCGGGTGTCCGAGGAACCAAAACAGGTGCTCGAACAAAACCGGTGATCCCCCCTGATAGTGCAAAACTTCTCCTTGTATAAATATATCGGAGAGAAAGAAAGAAGTTCCGAAACTACGGTCCATGATCAACAAAAGGGCTGCAGATAATAATACAGGGAAAGAAATGACCCCGATTATCGCAGTGACAAAGAACGCCCAGATGGTCAGGGGTAGCCTGGTCATCGACATACCTTTGGTTCTCAGGTTCAGTACCGTAACTATATAATTCAGGGAACCTAAGAGAGAGGAGGCAATAAATATTGCCATGGAGACAAGCCAAAGCGTCATTCCCATCCCGGAACCCGCCTGTGCTAAAGGCAGTGCGCTCAAGGGTGGATAGATCGTCCATCCCGCAGCGGCTGGGCCGGCCTCTACAAACAAGGAAATCAACATGATCACACTGGAAATAAAAAACATCCAGTACGACAACATATTAAGAAATCCAGAGGCCATATCTCTTGCGCCAATCTGCAAGGGAATAAGGAGGTTACTAAAAGTTCCGCTTAGTCCTGCCGTAAGCACAAAGAATACCATGATGGTACCATGAATAGTCACCAGCGCCAGGTATACGTCGGCATCCATCACCCCGTCTGGGGCCCATTTGCCGAGGAATGTCTCGAATATTGGAAAGGATTCGCCTGGCCAGGCCAATTGCATCCTAAATAATAGGGACATCCCTATCCCGATCACACCCATGATCAGACCTGTGATCAGGTACTGTTTCGAGATCATTTTATGATCCTGACTAAAAATATACTTTGTTACAAATGTTTCCTTATGATGATGTCCATGATCGTGCGCGTGATCATCAACATGTGCATGAGCTGTTAAAGACATAATCTAATTATTTTATTTTCTTTTTAATAGCATATTCTTTTATTGAACCGAAGCCAGGGTCTGTTTGAAGGACTGCTGGGCAGCCATCCATGCATTAAACTCTTCTTCGGTTTCTACGATAATCTTCATTTGCATATTGTAATGCGATTTCCCACAAATCTTATTGCATAACAAGACATAGTCGAATTCCCATGGATCAGAATTAGGTTCTCCATTGATTGCACGCTTTGCCCTTATCGCATTGGTCCTTTTGACCTTGTCCACTACATCGGGGTTTAGCCTAATCTGGGCAGTAGTAATTGTCGGTGTGAACGAGAACTCGGTGATCATTCCGGGAACACAATTCATCTGTGCCCTAAAATGTGGCATATAGGCCGAATGCAATACATCTTGAGATCTCATTTTAAAATTTACCTTTCTCCCTACCGGCAAGTGCAGTTCTTTTACAATGATGTCATCTGCTGAGTTTGGATCGGATTCATCCAGTCCCAGCACATTTGCCCTGTTGATATCGATCATTCGCACATTAGCCTCTCCAAGCACATTGTCAGCACCACCATACCTTGCTGTCCAGTTGAACTGTTGCGCATATAATTCCACGATCAAGGGATCATCGTCCTCATTTATGTCCATGATATTCGTCCAGGTGTAAAGCCCCCAGAGTATCAAGCCGGCCAATACGATCACCGGGATAATGGTCCAGATGAATTCAAGTCGGTCATTATCGGCAAAGAAGAGTGCCTTTTTTCCTTTTTCTCCTCTATACTTATATCCATAATAGTGCAATAAGAACTGGGTTATGGTTTGTACAAAGAATATGATACCAAAGGAAACCAGCATGAGGTAGTCGTAGTCGGCCCCGTGTTCTGATGCCGCTTCCGGTAATAGAAATTTCGAATATTTTGCAAAACTGAAAATAGTAATGGCATAGATAAAGATCAGGAATGCCATCATCAAATAGCCGTTGTACCTGTTATCTTTATCACTGGCTACCTGAGCCGTTTCTGCCTTAGCCTGTGACAATTCGAATATCTTGGTCATCTGCCAAATTGCAATTGCCACTAATACTAAAACAGCTAAGATCAAGAATGTAGTCATTGTTGGAACTTAATACACATTAATAATGAAACTGCCTGCTTTCTTCGATGAACGGATTTCTGGTGGGCTGTAACGGAGCCTTGGTCAGTGCTCTAAACACCCAGAATATAAACAACCCTGCAAAGAATAGGAATGCGCCTATTTCAGGTAAAC
The DNA here is from genome assembly GCA_024638915.1 of Robiginitalea sp. Lineage (GTDB taxonomy): Bacteria > Bacteroidota > Bacteroidia > Flavobacteriales > Flavobacteriaceae > JAHEJJ01. Next base: position 61,905 of record JAHEJJ010000003.1, on the reverse strand, counting down.
CTATATACCACTGGTCACCCACGGTAGCGGGGGTAATCATATTGAAAACGTCCAGGTAATGCCCTACAAGGATCACCAGTCCGGTCATAATCACAAACCAATTAACACGTTTGTAATCGCTGTTCATCAGGACCAGAACCGGGAATATAAAGTTCAGGGCAAGCATGCCGAAAAACGGCAATTTAAAATCTTCGATCCTGGTCACAAAATAGGTGACTTCTTCGGGTATATTGGCGTACCAGATAAGCATAAACTGACCAAACCAAAGATAGGTCCAGAATATACTGAAACCGAACATATATTTCGCTAAATCGTGAATATGACTGTCATTAACATCGGGCAGGTATCCCTTGGATTTTAAATAGATCGCTATCATAGAGATCACTGTAATACCGGAAACGATCATACTGGCAAAAACATACCATCCAAATAAAGTGCTGAACCAGTGAGGATCAACGCTCATAATCCAGTCCCAAGACATGATAGATTCTGTAACCAGATAGAATACCAGGAAGCCTGCAGACCACCGAAAGTTCTTTTTAAAATTCGAATAATCATCGGCATTATCCTGTGCTATACTCAATCTTCTTGATACTTCCCGGTAAAGGATCCAACCACCGAGGAAAATAGCGGCTCGGATCAGAAAGAAAGAAACGTTGAGGTATCCTTTCTTACCTAGTAAGAGTTCATCATTTGCGACTACCTCGGCATCCATCCATGGAAATATATGGTTGAAATGCATTACCGATAGTATAAAAAACACAAATAGTATTATTCCGCCCGGAACAATATAGGCTGTTATTCCTTCCATAACCCGGAAGAGCATTGGAGACCATCCTGCCTGGGCCGCCCTTTGGATGGCATAAAAAGCCAACACTCCTAAGGCGATCATAAAAAAGAAAAATGCTGCAACATAGAGTGCAGACCATGGCCGGTTCTGCAATTGATGCAGGAGGTGTTCCCCGTGATCTGTCCCATGATCATCACCGGCATGTGCCGAATCGGTATGGGAGGCAACTTCACTGTGCGCGTCACCACCATGGTCATCTCCATGTGATGCCACCATAGACTGGGCTTCTTCGACCGTAGACGGGGCCGAAATGAATCCAACTCCCATCCCTAATAATCCCAGGGCCATCAGGATAATGGAGCCGATTTTTAACCTATTTGAAAACGTGTACATATTCTTTATCTACGTATTAGTTTGATAAGTCTTCTTTGAGTTTCATCACGTATTCAGAAACCTGCCACCTTTCTTCATAATTCAACTGTCCGGCGTAGGAACCCATAGAATTCAATCCGTAATAGATGACGTGATAGGTACTGCCTACCGTTATATTTCTTGCGGCATCTGCATAACTGGGTACTCCCAGGATCTTTTCACGTTTAACCAACTGCCCCTGACCTTTTCCCTGATTCCCATGGCAGATGGCACAGTAAATCTCGTAAAGTTCTTTCCCTTCAGCCAGGTTAGCTTCAGAGTTCAGAGAATCGAGTGGACTCTCCATGGCTCTGGAAAGTTCTTTTCCTTCTATGTCATTGACCAATTCGTAGGGCAGCCATCCTCTGGAAATGGTATTATCGGGTGGTGTCAGTGCCTCGCTTCCATCGGGTAGAAATCCTACTTCCTGGTATGTTTCATAACCAACAGGCTCATACATATTAGGCATGTACTGATAGTTGGGCCTGCTTGAATCGGCACAACTGTTCACAAGTGCCAATGTGGCTATAAGCAAAAATGTAGTGGTTAGCCTTTTCATCTAATGGCTGGTTTTAATTATGTTAAGTTCAACCGCTCCGGTATCCAACAGCAACTCTTTCAATTCTGCTTCGTTATCATGAACCTCGATCTCCATCACAAAATGATCGTCGGTAGTGCGAATATCCGGGTTTTCCGCTTCTTTAAAAGGCCATAATTTTGACCTCAGATAAAAGGTGATGACCATGAGGTGTGCTGCAAAGAACACCGTCATTTCGAACATGATCGGGACAAAGGCCGGCATGTTTTCGATATAAGTAAAACTAGGCTTCCCCCCGATGTCCATCGGCCAGTCCTGTATCATAATGTAGTTCATCATCACGATGGAAACCACAAGGCCCAATACCCCATACATAAAAGATGTAATAGCTATACGGGTTGGGGCCAGTCCCATAGCTTTATCCAAACCGTGAACCGGGAAGGGACAGTAGACCTCTTCTATATGATGTTTTGCCTCCTTGATTCTTTTGACGGCATGCATCAGAACATCATCATCATTGTAATATGCGTGAATAACGGTAGCTGCCATAATTATTTATCCCTGTTTAAAAATAATCTCGCCTGCCCGGCCCAGTCGTCTCTCTGGGCTCTGCCAGGGAATGCCCCTGTCAGAGAATCGAGCAGATTATATTCATTTTGAGTCATTTTACTAACCTGCAGAAAGCTGAAAATTCCAAGTTTGTTAAGCGTCTTTTCCATCAAAGGCCCAATACCCTTAACCTTCTTAAGGTCGTCTGGTTTCTGACTTTCAAGATCGAATTTACCGATCGAATCCAAAAGATTGAAAGCCGGAGACGGCTGTCCTACAGTAGCGGATTCCTCTTCTTCACTTTCTATAAAGGTTTCCCTAATTATTCCGTTTTTAGTGACAGCGTAAAGCGGTTTGCCTTCTGCCCGGAGTTTTTTGTATCGCTCTCCAGAGGATTTAAGTATCGACTTCACCTCTGCCTGTGCAATCACAGGGAAGGTTCGTGCATACAATAAGAAAAGTACGAAGAAGAAGCCTATTGTTCCAATAAATATTCCTATGTCCACAAAGGTTGGTGAGAACATTGTCCACGAAGACGGCAGGTAGTCACGGTGAAGTGAGGTTACGATAATCACAAATCGCTCGAACCACATTCCCACATTAACCACAATTGAGATCACGAAGGATACCATGATACTGGTACGGATCTTCTTGAACCACATGATCTGAGGTGACAAGACATTACAAGACATCATCAGTAAATATGCCCACCAATAGGGTCCGGTTGCCCTGTTCAGGAAAGCGTATTGTTCATATTCTACCCCAGAATACCAGGCGATGAACAACTCTGTAATATAAGCACAACCAACGATCGATCCGGTGATCATGATAACAATGTTCATCAGTTCGATATGCTGTACCGTGATATATGCTTCGAGGTTACAAACCTTCCGCATGATCAGCAAAAGGGTTTGCACCATGGCAAATCCAGAGAAGATCGCACCGGCTACAAAATAGGGTGGGAAAATCGTGGTGTGCCAACCAGGGATCACCGAAGTAGCAAAGTCGAAAGATACAATGGTGTGAACCGAAAGAACAAGTGGCGTTGCAAGTCCGGCCAGTACGAGAGATACCTCTTCAAATCTTTGCCAGTCTTTTGCACGTCCTGTCCATCCGAAACTGACAAGGCTATATATTTTTTTCTGAAATGGTTTTACAGCCCGGTCTCTTATCATTCCAAAATCGGGCAACAAACCTGTCCACCAAAATACAAGAGAAACCGAGAGGTAGGTGGATATTGCAAAAACGTCCCAAAGCAGTGGTGAGTTAAAATTGACCCATAGCGAACCGAACTGGTTTGGAATAGGCACTACCCAGTAAGCGAGCCATGGACGTCCCATGTGTATGATCGGAAATAGTCCGGCCTGGATGACCGAAAAGATTGTCATTGCTTCAGCAGAACGGTTGATCGCCATTCTCCACTTCTGCCGGAAGAGCAACAATACGGCAGAGATCAAGGTCCCGGCATGGCCGATACCCACCCACCAGACGAAGTTGGTGATATCCCAAGCCCAGTTGACCGTTTTATTCAACCCCCAGGTCCCGATCCCAGTAGATATAGTATAGACTATAGCACCGATACCCCATAGGAGTGCAGCCAGGGCAATGGAAAATACTATCCACCACTGTCTGTTGGCACGGCCCTCGACGGGTGCAGCTATGTCTACTGATACGTCGTGGTAACCTTTGTCTCCAAGGACCAGTGGTTTCCGAATTGGTGCTTCGTAATGCGACGCCATAAATCTAAGTTATAGTTTCGTTTTATTCTTATTACGCTTCTTTTGTATTTCTCACTTTTACATGATAGAAGACATTTGGCTGGGTGCCAACACTCTCCAACAAGTGATACATACGATCGCTTTCTTTAAGTTCAGATACCTTGCTTTCTCCGTCGTTGATATCTCCAAATACTATTGCTCCATTACTACAGGCTGCGGAACAGGCTGTCTGGAATTCACCATCCTTGATCATCCTGCCATCCCTTTTGGCATCGAGTATCGTTTTCTGGGTTTTTTGGATACAGAGCGAACATTTCTCGATAACACCCCGCGATCGAACGGTGACATCAGGATTAAGGACCATTTTACCCAGGTCGTTATTCATATGGAAATCGAACTCATCATTATTATTATAAAGGAACCAGTTAAACCGTCTTACTTTATAAGGACAGTTATTGGCGCAGTAACGCGTTCCGACACATCTGTTATAGGCCATATGGTTTTGTCCCTGGCGACTATGAGTGGTGGCGGCTACCGGACATACGGTCTCACATGGAGCATGGTTACAATGCTGGCACATGACAGGTTGAAAAGCTACCTGCGGATTTGTTGCTGCGTGTTCCATCTGTTCAAACCCGGTTTTGGATTCAAAAGCTCCGGAGAATTCGTCTTTCTTAATATTATCCTGCTCAAAGGTGTCTTCAGAGGAATAATAGCGGTCTATCCTTAGCCAGTGCATATCACGGGAGCGTCTTACTTCCGTTTTACCCACCACGGCAATATTGTTTTCAGCATGGCATGCGATCACGCAGGCACCACAGCCGGTACAAGCATTCAGGTCGATAGACATATTGAAATGATGTCCTATAGATCTGTCGAATGAATCCCACAGGTCTACTGATGTTGCGGGAACTTCCTGGTGATTCAAAGACACGTGTGCTATTTTATTCCAGTCTGCTGCATCTTTGGTATTGAAAATTTCAAGTGTGGTCTCTTTTATGATATCCCCTCTTCCCATCAGGGTGTTGTGTAATTGCATGCAGGCAAATTCGTGCATGCCGGCAACTTTCTCCAGGCTAGCATTCTGCTGAGCCTTGAAACCTTTATACACAGCATAGGCGTTGATCCCCGTCTTCATTTCCTGTTTCATGCCAACTTCTCGTCCATAACCCAGGGAAAGCCCAATACTTCCGGGTGCCTGCCCTGGTTGTATGATAACCGGTACATTCTGCAGGGTGGTATCTCCAACAGTAAGATTTACATAACTACCATCCAAACCACCATTTGCCACATTTTTATTTGTAAGTCCCCATGTATTGGCATCGTCTCTGGAAACAGTGATGTAATTGTCCCAGGTAACACGGGTAATGGGATCAGGAAATTCTTGTAACCAAGGGTTGCCGGCTTGTTGTCCGTCGCCCATACCTACTTTGGAATATAAGGTCAATTCCACTTCGGCCTCTTCTGCGGATGCCAATCGCCTTAAAGCACTGGTCAATGGTTCTATGGAAGGCTCGGTCTGGGTCGTCATATCCTCATCGGAAGCCAACTGATCCGTATCGGCAGCGAGCACATCCTGAAGCGCTGAACGATATATACCATCATGAAGGGCTTGATTCCACGATCCACCATTGAGAACCTGTGTTTCCCAGGTCTCTTTTACATAGTCATAATACGATTTGTCGTTTCCAAGCCATCCCAATGCTGCGGTTTGAAATTGCCGGGTATCAAAGAGCTCTTTGATAGTGGGTTGCATGAGGCTAACATGACCTTTCTGGAACTCTGCGTCACCCCATGATTCAAGATAATGATTTGCTGAGGCAGTGTATTGCACCTCCTGAGTGGTTTCGGTCCAGTTGGTTGAAAAGGCCACTGAAAGATCAACTTTCCCCAATCCTGCCACAAATTCAGCAGCGTTGGGTAATGTAAATACAGGATTCACACCATCCATGATCAAAGCACCCACCTTACCGCTATTCATTTCGGTGATAAGTTGTGCGATCGCTTTGCTGTTTCCTTGTCTGGTGTAACGAGGCGAGTTGGGTTCAAATGCTTCGCTCTTTAACATTTCATTAATTGCCAGAACGACACTTTGTGCATCCTCATCATCCAAACCGGTAACCACAACAGCCCTTCCACCAGTACTTTTTATCTCTTTCGCGATGCTTTCGAGCGTTTGTATTGTATTATCATTGAGGCCGCTGTTTATATTGCTGTTGATGAGCATGCCATAAAGGCTGGCCAGAGCCTTTTTTTGAGCACTCGGTTTCAATGGGATTCGCTTATCGGCATTAGCGCCGGTGAGTGATAAATTCGCTTCCAGTTGTACATGCCTTGACATCTTGCCATTGGCGGGAACTCTTCCTTTTGAGTAACCGGAGTCATAACCCCCTCCCTGCCAATCGGCGAGGATATCCGCACCAAAAGAAACGATTAGGTCAGCTTTTTCAAAATTATAATTGGCCAGCGCCCGTTCCCCATATTTGTTTTCGTAGGCAGTAAGCGCTGCTTCCTCTGATATAGCATCGTAAGTAATATGAACGAAATTAGGGTAGGCAGCTTTGTACTCCGCCATAAGTCGGTTGGTAGATGGGCTGGCATAGGTCTGGGTAAGGAAAACCAGTTTCTGATCGGAATTTTGCAATCCAGCAAGCTTGGCTTTTACCGCCGCATCCAAAACGTTCCAATCTATTGGCTCTCCATTAGATAATGGTCCCTGAAGCCTGGTGCTGTCGTAAAGGGAAAGTACAGAGGCTTGCACTCTTGCATTGGCACTTCCCAGCACATTGGCCTCCATGTTGTTTTCGACTTTGATAGGGCGCCCCTCCCTGGTTTTGATAAGTATACTGGCAAAATCGAAACCATTTGCGATGGAAGTCGCATAGTAATTAGCAACTCCTGGTATAATTTGTTCGGGTTGAACGACATATGGTATGGAACGCCTAACCGGGCCTTCACAGGCCGCTAAAGAAGCCGCAGCCGTACTAAATCCGACATACTTCAGGAAATCCCGTCTGCTTGCAGAACTATCGGACAATTTATTTTTATCACCAAGAAATTCATCTACCGGAATCTCTTCGGGAAATTCGTTTTGTCTCAGCGTCTCAACAATGGAATCGTTAGGATTTAACTCCGCTTCGCTTTTCCAATATTTTTTGTTTGATGCCATCAAATATTCCTATAATTAGCTGCTTTGTTATTTTTCTAATAGTGACATTTACCGCATTCGAGTCCTCCCATCTGAGCTGCTGTCAACTGCTCAATACCATATTTCCTGGAAAGCTTCTCATGGATCTCGGCATAGTATTCATTATCGGCTATATTCACATTGGTCTCCCTGTGGCAGTCTATACACCATCCCATTGTCAGGGGGGAGTATTGATACATGATCTCCATTTCCTCAACAGGACCATGACAGGTCTGGCACTCAATACCGGCTACGGTAACATGCTGGGAGTGATTGAAATAGGCCAGGTCAGGCAGGTTGTGAATACGTACCCACTCGACAGGCTGTGTTTCTCCGGTATACTGCTGATTTTCTTCATCCCATCCAACAGCCTTGTATAATTTTTTGATCTCAGCCGTGTAAAACTCATTGGTATACCCGTTTGCCAGATCCTCCGCACTTGGTCCCTCGGGGTTTCCTGAATATTCATAAATCGATTTATGACAATTCATACACACGTTGAGGGAAGGAATCCCGGAATGCTTTGATACTCTGGCTGAGGAGTGGCAGTACTTGCACTCGATCTTATTATCTCCAGCGTGGATCTTGTGTGAATAATGTATAGGTTGAATCGGGGCATAACCCTGATCTATACCGATCTGCATAAACCAGCCATAGGCAAAATAGGCTGCAGACAGCAATAAGAAGATCGAAAATACCAGGACCAAAAACTGATTCTGTGCAAATGCTTTCCAGATAGGAGTCCTCTTTGCGGCCTTTTCTTTTTCAATCAACACGCCATTAGCTTGAGCAATTCGCCTCAGGGTCTGATTGACCAGGAAGAGCATCATCACCAGAAGGCCGAATATCAGTAACAGTGCCCCAAGAACAATCTCGTTGGAAATACCCGTCTCCGATGTTGCCACTTGAGTCGCCGCATCGGCAGCGGCCGCCACAGGGGCAGGAGGGGGCGCCGCGGTATAGGCTAAAATATCATCTATATCCTGGTTGGATAGCGTTGGAAAGGCCGTCATGGCCGCCTGATTGTATTCGTTATAAATCTTTACGGCATAGGTATCTCCGGCACTGATCATGCCTGCGCTGTTCTTGATCCATGCGTAGAGCCATTCTTTGTCTAGTCCTTCCTCTTCAGCAAGTCTTGTCTCCACATTAGCCAATGCGGGGCCCGTCATTTTGCGATTAAGCGCGTGGCAGGCAGCACAATTCTGATTGAAAAGCTGTTTTCCCTTAGCAGGATCTCCTCCTGATGTGTCGGCCTCCGCTACAGATTCAACTACTTCGGCCTCCTGGGTAAGCGTTTCTTCTTGTGAATAAAGTGATGTGGAAAAGAGTAGAAAAACTACAATACAAATACCAAAAATTTTAGAAATGTAATTGCGGTACGGAACCTTTTTCATATTCAAAATATTTCCATCTAAATTTTGGCACGATAATTACAGGTATTACGGGACAATGGGGGTAATTTATCGACGCTCAAATTGTCGTCAAAAATAAGGAATAGACTTTATTCTGAAAATGTTAACGTCTTGATAATTTATAATTTATAACTATTCTAAATAAGTCTTTTTTATAATGTTTAATCTTTAAAAAATTACTTTTGCACACGATGGGAAAGACGGAATTTTACAAACACATGAAAAAACTAGCAATAATAGTAATTATGGTAGGTTTCGCCAGTTTTAGCTATGGTCAGAATGGAAAAATTACGGTTAAACAGGATCCAAAGATCAGCAAGTTGTTAGAAGTTTATACCGCCGCTAATTCCAATCGGGATTTTTATACGATACAGATCGGATTCGGAAGCTATAGCGAAGCTGAAAAATTAAAACAAGATGCCGAAATAGATTTTCCTCAATGGAAGGCTAAGATCGTATTCGATTCACCAACTTACCGTGTTCGTATCGGTCGTTTTAACACAAAGTTAGAGGCCGAACGCCACTTTCAGTTGATACGCGAAAAATATCCCCAGTCTCTGATCCTCAGATCCGAAAAGAAATAAAAAGATTTAAAATTCTGAATTTTTATAGCGTTTTCCTAACCGCCACTTCCTTGTAGGCTTCAACGATATCGCTGGTTTTGATATCATTGTAGTTTTTGACCTGTAGTCCACAATCGTACCCTTTGGCCACTTCCTTTACATCGTCTTTGAAGCGTTTCAGAGAGGCCAATTCTCCGGTGAAGATCACCACCCCATCACGGATCAGGCGAATCTGGGAATTTCTGAAAATCTTGCCGCTTGTCACCATACAACCAGCAATGGTTCCAATCTTCGATATCTTAAAGGTCTCCCGAATTTCTGCAGTACCCGAGATCTCTTCCTTGATTTCTGGCGACAACATACCTTCCATCGCATCCTTCAAATCGTTGATGGCATCGTAAATGATAGAGTACAATCTGATATCGATCTCCTCTTTTTCAGCTATGTCGCGAGCATTCCCCATCGGTCTTACATTAAAACCGATAACAATCGCATCGGAAGCCGAAGCCAGCAATACATCGGACTCTGTAATGGCCCCAACTGCTTTGTGTATAATATTTACCTGGATCTCATCGGTCGATAGTTTTTGGAAGGAATCGGTCAGGGCTTCTACCGAACCATCCACGTCGCCTTTAAGTATGATGTTCAACTCCTTGAATTCTCCGAGAGCAATTCTCCTGCCAATTTCGTCGAGGGTAATATGACGTTGTGTTCTCACCGATTGTTCCCTTAGCAACTGGCTGCGTTTTGCCGCTATTTGCTTAGCTTCTCTTTCATCTTCCAGTACCTTGAACTTATCACCCGCCTGAGGTGCACCATCCAGTCCAAGAATAGAAATTGGCGTGGAAGGGCCGGCCTTTTTTACGTCTTTTCCACGTTCATCATGCATGGCTTTTACTTTACCACTGCAGGTACCCGCCAAAACATAGTCGCCTATGCTTAAAATGCCTCCCTGCACCAATATCGTAGATACGTAGCCCCTGCCTTTATCGAGAAAGGCTTCGACCACTGTACCCACAGCCATTTTATCCGGGTTGGCTTTCAATTCGAGAAGTTCGGCCTCCAGGAGTACCTTTTCCAGTAGTTCCTTCACACCATCTCCGGTCTTGGCGGATATGTCATGCGATTGAATCTTTCCTCCCCAATCTTCTACCAACAGATTCATCGCGGCCAGACCTTCCTTGATCTTATCAGGATTAGCCTCCGGCCTGTCTATTTTATTGATGGCAAATACTATTGGAACACCTGCCGCCTGTGCATGGCTGATAGCTTCCTTAGTCTGGGGCATGATATCGTCGTCTGCTGCGATGACAATGATCGCGATATCTGTTACCTGAGCCCCTCTGGCACGCATTGCCGTAAACGCTTCATGGCCTGGTGTATCGAGAAATGTGATCTTCTGTCCGTTGGAAAGGCTCACCCCATAGGCCCCGATATGCTGGGTAATACCACCACTTTCACCGGCAATAACATTTTCCTGCCGAATATAATCAAGCAATGATGTCTTACCATGGTCTACATGACCCATAACCGTTACAATGGGCGCCCTTGGTTTGAGATCTTCAGGGGCGTCCTGTTCCTCATCGATAGATTCTTCCAGGGATGCGGTGACAAATTCTACTTCATAACCGAATTCTTCCGCCACAATGGAAAGGGTTTCTGCGTCGAGCCTCTGGTTCATCGTCACCATAATACCCAAAGACATACATGCGGAGATGATATCTGTGGTGGGAACATTCATCATGGTCGCCACTTCCCCGGCCGTTACAAATTCCGTAACCTTGAGGATTTTGCTCTCCAGTTCCTGTTGTTCGAGATCTTTCTCGGTTTGCTGGCGGTGGGTATCCCTTTTTTCTCTCCGATATTTAGCCGCTTTTCCCTTCTTGGATTTTCCTTGAAGTTTTTCAAGGGTTTCCCGTACCTGTTTCTGTACCTCTTCCTCGGTAGGCTCTACTTTAGGAGTTGAGGAAAAACGTTGTTTTTTACCACCGGTTCTGCCGCGCATATTACCCGATGGGCCTCCACTGACAATTCGCTTCCTTCGTTTCTTGCGATCGGTATCCTTGCTGTTTTTCGGTGCTTCTTTTTTCTTTTTGGGTTTGTCGAATTTGGTCAAGTCGATCTTGTCGCCCATGATCTTGGGCCCGGACAACTTTTTGTACTTAGTTGTTATCGTTTCGACATCTTCTGCCTTCTCCTCTTCTTTAGGCGGTTCGGGTTTCTTCGCGACGGGTTTCTTCGCGACCTTTTTGGGCTTTTCGACTTTCTTTTCGACCTTCTTTTCCGGTTCCTTAACCTCTTCCTTGGCCTCTTCCTTGACCTCCAGGTCTATCTTGCCTACTTTTTTAGGACCGGCCAGCTCTACTTTCGCTTTTATAACTTCCCTGGCAGCTGTTCGTTTTTCACGCGCCAGGCGTTTCTCTTCCTGTTCCTTTTCGAGCTGAAGCATTATCGCCTCTTTCTCCTTCCGTTTTTCTTCTCCGACCTCTTTGGATGCAACTTTTTTGCTCATATCGGTCTGGAACTCATCGAGCAAAACCTGATATACCTCATTGGATATTTTCGTAGTTGGCCGCGCGACTACCTCGTGTCCTTTAGACGCGAGATATTCCACTGCCCTATCCAGTGAGATATTGAGTTCCCTCAAGACCTTATTTAACCTTATTGTTGCATTATCTACCATAAAAACAGGTTCCCTATAAATTTTTGTTGCTAATATATAGCTTAATCTTCAAACTCCTCTTTGAGGATTCTTATAACATCTAAAATCGTTTCTTCTTCCAAGTCGGTTCGTTTTACAAGGTCGGCCGCATCTTGTTCAAGGACGCTCCGGGCAGTGTCTAAACCAATCTTTTTAAGTTCTTCAATGATCCAGCTTTCGATTTCATCTGAGAATTCAGTGAGTTCCACATCTTCCTCAATACCTTCCCTGAATACATCGATCTCATATCCGGTAAGCTGACCCGCCAGACGGATATTGTGACCTCCCCTTCCAATCGCTTTTGACACCTCCTCCGGTTTAAGAATCACCTGAGCCGTCTTCTTTTCATCGTTGAGCTTCACAGAGGTAACCCTGGCCGGACTTAAAGCACGGGTGACCATCAGTTGAGAGTTGTTGGTCCAATTGATCACGTCGATATTCTCGTTGCCAAGTTCGCGAACGATACCATGGATACGCGATCCTTTCATCCCCACACAGGCTCCGACGGGATCGATCCTGTCGTCATAGGAATCAACAGCTACCTTGGCTTTTTCTCCTGGTATTCTCACCGCTTTCTTAATACTGATCAACCCATCGAAAACCTCGGGTATCTCCTGAAAAAATAACTGCTCAAGGAATACTGGAGAGGTTCGAGACATGATGATCATCGGTTTGTTCCCCTTTAATTCAACGCTTTCTATTATACCCCGTACATTATCTCCCTTCCTGAAAAAATCTGAAGGGATCTGCTTATCCTTAGGCAGGATGATCTCGTTGCCTTCATCATCTAACAAAATGATCGCCTTATGGCGAATATGGTGAACCTCAGCCGTGTAGATCTCACCTTCAAGATCCTTGAACTGCTTGTAAATGGTGGTATTGTCATGTTCGTGGATCTTCGAAATCAGGTTCTGGCGTAACGCCAAAATCGCACGTCTTCCTAGATGGGCCAGTTTTACTTCTTCAGATACATCTTCACCTACCTCAAAATCAGGTTCGATTTTTCTGGCTTCGGTCAGTGATATCTCCTCCAGGGGATCTTCTACTTCTCCATCCTCCACAACCACCCGATTTCTCCAAATCTCAAGGTCTCCCTTATCGGGGTTGATGATAATGTCGAAGTTATCATCGGACCCGAACTTTTTCTTTAGGGCATTCCTGAAAACATCTTCAAGGATCGCCATCAAGGTTACACGATCGATGAATTTGTCATCTTTAAATTCCGAAAAGGACTCGATCAACGCAATATTTTCCATTTTTGATCTTACGTTAGAATTTTAATACAACTTTTGCTTCCTCTATCTCTTCAATAGGGATATCCTTCTTATTTTTCACGGTCACCTTGCCTTTTCCGACAGGCTTGGGTTCCCGGCTTTTCCATTCCAGAGTAATCATGTTGGAATCTGCTGCCGTGAGATTACCTTCATAATGCTGCTGCGGGGTTTTTATGCTTAGTTTTCTGCCCAGATTCTTCCTGTATTGTCTGGGGATCACCAATGGTGCCGTAGCACCTGCAGAGGTAACTTCGAGCGAGAAATCTAAATCATCGCGGTCTAGCCGGCCTTCCACAGCTCTGCTGACATCGATACAATCCTTAAGATTTACCCCTTTGTCACCATCCAGAACGATCTTTATACTGTGGTCTGCTCCAACCGTGCAACTGATCAAGAAAAGAGAGTCCCGGTCTTTCAAAACCTCATCTAAAATCCCTTCGATCTTCTCATGCAGCATAAATTTCTGTAATAAAAGAGGGGACGCTAAGTCCCCTCATGAATACTTTACTATTCTTTCAGTGGCGCAAATATAAGACATTTTTCATAAAGTTGGCATAAGAACTCCCTCTGTTATTCGTTTGATGAATAAATGTTATTTTTAGTCATCGTTAGCTGACGGCAAACAACCTTATCGACCCTCTATGGATATATTTTCCTCATACAACATCATCATTGAGATCTCTGTTATTCTGATTCTCTCATTTCTATTTAACGGGATTTCAAAAAAAACCAATATCCCTTCCGTATTGTTGCTCATAGTACTAGGGGTCATACTCCAGTATGTCCTGAAATACATCACCTCCGAAGAGGTTGATTTTTTCGCTACCCTGGAGATACTCGGAATCATTGGGCTGATCATGATTGTGCTAGAAGCGGCACTGGAACTTAAATTGCAAAAGGACAAGCTTTGGCCAATTTTGAAATCCATGGCAATCGCCCTGGCGGGCCTGCTCCTCTCAGCATGGATCGCTGCGTTGATTCTTTACCAGTTCGTGCCTGGTATAACCATGCTTACCGCCTGGATCTACGCTACCCCCTTATCTATTTTATCGAGTGCCATCATTATACCCAGTGTGAGTGGATTGAAGGAAAGCAAAAAGGAATTTCATATCTATGAGAGTACTTTTTCCGATATCATGGGTATTATATTGTTCTATTTCCTTTTAGGACGCCTTGAACCGGAAGAAGGCTCCGTGGCGGTAGAATTCGGTGGAAACATCCTGCTAACGATCGTAATCGCCTTTATGGCCAGTTATGCTATTATTCTCATCTTTCAGGAAATCCGAAGTCAGGCAAAGCAATTCCTTCTTATTTCCGTACTTCTTTTGCTCTATGCTATAGGAAAGAAATTTCATCTCTCCTCTCTTATTATCATCCTGGTCTTCGGTCTGGTAATCGCGAATATGAAGCTGTTCTTCGGAGGAAAACTGCGCCATTTTCTCAGGGAAGACAGGGCTGAGCAAATCTATCACGAGTTGCATATCATCACCCTTGAAACCGCTTTTGTAGTACGTACCTTTTTCTTTGTGTTCTTCGGTATGACCATAGTTTTGTCGTCGCTTCTAAGTATCAAAGTAACCCTGGTAAGCTTGCTTATCCTGTTGAGTATTTATGCCATCCGTTATGGTTTGCTGAGATTGCTTTTGGGTAAAGATATTTTTCCACAGTTATTTGTGGCCCCCAGAGGACTGATCACCGTGCTCCTGTTCTATGCCATTCCTTCCGAGGCTCAGGTAGAAGGATTTGAATCGGGGATACTTCTCTTTGTGATTATCGGCACCAGTCTGATCATGACCTGGGCGATGATCAAGGACAAACGCAAAATGACCACTTTGATCGACCAGATCGACGAAGAAAGGATGGCGCGGGATGAAGCCTACGACTTGGAGGAGGACGAAACCAGTGCCCTTGATGTTCTCGCGAGGCCCGACGCGGTGGAAGGATCGGATAGAGAACAGGGATCCCAGGAGGGCGGCATTCCAGGGCCTGATAAACACAACCATTAAGGCGCTAATACAAGACCATCAAAATACTGGCTCGTAGATTATAAAGTTTTGCTAAAGGTTCCCTTTCCGGATAGCATAAAACTAAAAATCCCGAAACCTTGATGGTTCGGGATTTAAAACGCGCTCCTTGTTGGCCTACTAGGACTCGAACCTAGAACGACTGGACCAAAACCAGCTGTGTTGCCAATTACACCATAGGCCAGTTACGCTAAAGAGCGAGCAAATTTAAAACAAACTTCCTTATGCACAAATAAAATTGAGCACATTCCTTTAAAAATTAGGCGCCTATGGCGCTGTTAAAGGTTTGACAAAAATGTACATCGATATCTATATTAATTAGTAAATTCGCCCCGACTGGCAAACACCGAACTACATGTTTTCAAAGAATTTCGATAAATGGGACACCATCCTTGGATGGGTCGTTTTTTTTATAGCCCTAGTGGTCTACGGAATCACAGTAGAACCTACGGGGAGTTTTTGGGATGCCGGTGAATATATAACCACTTCGGCTAAACTTCAGGTGGCTCATCCACCTGGGGCTCCATTGCTGCAAATGATCGGAGCTTTCTTTTCGATGTTTGCATTGGAGGCTAGTCAGATCGCCCGAATGGTAAATTACGTTTCTTCTTTTTCCAGCGCATTTACTATATTATTTATGTTCTGGACGATTACCAACCTTTGCAGGAAGTTGATCTCCGGTGAAGCGAATTTTACCAACAATAAAGCCATTGCGGTACTGGGCAGTGGTGTTGTAGGTGCCCTGGCCTTTACCTTTTCAGACAGCTTTTGGTTTAATGCCGTTGAAACCGAAGTCTATGCCATGGCAAGCCTTATCATGGCCCTGCTACTATGGTTAGGATTAAAATGGACCGATAACCTCGACGATCCGAGGGGACATAGATGGCTCGTACTGATTTGCTTTGTGATTGGTTTGACGTTTGGAGTTCAGTTTATGGGATTTCTGGCGATTCCTTCCATCGGATTGCTCTATTATTTTAAAAGATACAAGACGACCACGGTAAAAAACTTTCTTATCGCCAATATAGCCGTAGTCGCTATCCTGATGCTGGTATATAAATTTTCGCTGACCTATGTCTTGCAATTGTTCGGATGGAGCGAAGTGTTTTTTATCAATAGTATCGGCCTGCCTTTTAACTCAGGAACTCTTATCATGGGAGTGGTATTTGCCGCAGCCTTCTATTTTGGCCTGAGCTATACCAGAAATAGTAATTACCGGATAGCCAACACACTGGTGTTATGTGCACTTTTTATTTTTCTGGGTTTCTCCACATGGCTCATGTTACCCATTCGTGCCAATGCAAATGTGGTGGTAAATGAGAACAATCCGGCCGATGCCAGAGCGTTACTGGCGTATTATAATCGTGAACAATATCCCGGAGTTGACAGCCCCATTTACGGCACCTATTACTCCGATCTCTTTGCTCCTCCCGGAGAAGAGAAGGACGACAAACCCAAATATGAAAAAGATCTTAAACTAGGCAAGTATATAATAGTAAACCACTACAAAAATGCGCTCCAGGGTGGAAATCCTGACCACCGGGGGATACTCCCCAGGATGTGGTCCGATCAGCATGCGGAGAATTACATGAAGTTTTTTGGTCCGCTCGACTTCAGCCTTAAATCCTCCAATGAGGAGTTGCGAAAGGCCGTGTCGGAACTTAGGGCAGGCTACGAAAGAGGTGAGATCGATGAACAGCAATATATAAGTTTTCTCAAGCAGTTCAGTGATTACCTTGTAGTAAAGCCCCCTTCAATATGGGATAATCTGGAGTATATGCTTAAATTTCAGTTTGGATATATGTACTGGCGGTATTTCCTTTGGAATTTTGTAGGAAAAAAAGATGATATTCAGGGCAAATACAATGGCCATGGGGAGTGGTTGAGCGGTATCAAATTCATCGACAGCATGTTCCTGGGAAGCCAGCAAAATTTACCCAGTGACGTACTGGATAATAAAGGTCGAAACACCTACTTTTTCCTACCATTGTTGCTCGGGATCATAGGCCTGGTTTTTCAGATCACCCGTAACCCGAAACAGTTCTGGGTTTTGTTTGTCTTCTTCATTTTTACCGGACTGGCCATTCAATTCTATACCAATCCTCATATTTTCCAGCCCCGGGAGCGCGACTACTCGCTGGTGGGCTCATTTTATATTTTTGCTATCTGGATCGGTTTTGGTGTATATGCCCTGTTCGATGAATTTAAAAAGTGGATTACGCCCAAAATATGGGCCCCGGCGATAAGCCTGATCTGCTTGCTGGCGGTTCCGGTATTGATGGCCGCTCAGAATTGGGATGACCACGACCGCTCTGATCGATATACAGCCAGAGCATCGGCCAAGGCCTATCTTGATTCCTGCCAGAAAGATGCTGGTGCGATGCTTTTCACCATCGGAGATAATGACACTTTCCCCTTGTGGTATGTTCAGGAAATTGAGAGCCACCGGACCGATGTAAGGATCATATGTACCAGTTTATTTGCTACAGACTGGTATGTGGATCAGATGAAACGCAAAGCCTATAAAAGTGATCCGATCCCATCTCAGCTTACCCACGAACTCTACCGTTATGGCAATCGGGATGTGATCTATTACCAGGGAATTACAGACAAGAGGTGGGACATTAAAGACTTTATGAATTGGGTAGGTAGCGACAAGCCCCAGACGAAATTCAGGTATATCCTTGAAAGACAAGGAGCCGACACAAACGAATATCCGGAAAGCACCCTGGAACTGGTTTATTATCCGACCAATAAAATACGGATCCCCGTGAACAAAGAGAATGTTCTGGCAAGCGGTCTGGTAAAACGCGAAGACGCAGATTTGATCGTAGACTACATCGATATTGATCTTCCTGAAAGTGCTCTTCCCAAAAACAGGATCATGATGCTCGATATCATGGCGAATAACGATTGGAAACGGCCTATTTATTTTTCCGGCGGAAGCTTTGACAAAGCCGAATATATCTGGATGAAGGACTTTCTCCAGCTCGACGGTCTTGCCTATAAACTTGTCCCAATAAAAACCAAGAACCGCAGTGCATTTGAATTAGGAAGGATAGATACTGATCTAATGTATAATGTGGTGATGAACTGGGAATGGGGTAATTCGGGCAGTGATAAAATTTATCACGATACTCAAACCAGGACACAGGGAATTTCTTTCCGAAGCAATCTCGCCCGTCTGGCTGAGGCGTTGATCAGAGAGAACAAAACCGACAAGGCAAGAGATATCCTCGATCTTGCGATGGAAAATATACCGGTAAAACATTTCGCCTTTTACACTTTTGTGGAGCCCTTTGTGGATGGATATTACCGCGTCGGAGCTGCTGAAAAAGCCAGGGAGATCTTTGAAAAACTCAAAAAGATCTACCAGGAAAGATTGGAGTATTACTCTGGTATACCACTTGATTTACAATACGACAATATCGACGATATTATTTCAGATATGGAAGCCTACAGACGAATCATCGATATCACCATTGAACATGATATCCGCGATGTTTCGGAACAGGAAACACTTGTGTTTAATGAATACATCGATAAGTTCAGGCATTTCTATCAGGATGAATTTCTTGAACAATCGTCTCCTGAAGCAGATCCTGATATGATCGATACCGTTCCCGTATCGGACACCATGGCAAACGACGGCACAGCTGTCGATATGGATTCTCTTCAAACCGAAGATACCATTTCATCGAAATAATATTCTAGAATAACGGGGGAATTTTAGCTCAGTCGGGGAATGGATAAAGAGCTTAAAGATATT
This sequence comes from Robiginitalea sp., assembly GCA_024638915.1. Lineage (GTDB taxonomy): Bacteria > Bacteroidota > Bacteroidia > Flavobacteriales > Flavobacteriaceae > JAHEJJ01. Next base: position 42,966 of record JAHEJJ010000003.1, on the reverse strand, counting down.
CGTTAAGGATCCCGATCAGGGTATTGGCATCTTGTTCACCACTTTGGCGCCAAACCATCTCACCTTTCTTGTAGATCATCAAAGTAGGCAGACCCTTGATACGAAGTGCCTGAGACAATTCTTTATTCTTGTCCACATCTATCTTGATCACTTTTCCCTTATCGCCAAGCGCGGCAGCGACATCCCTTAGCACAGGATGCATCGAGGTAGAATGCTCATTCCATTCGGCATAAAAGTCCAAGAGCACCGGAATGTTAAGATCTATAAGTTCACCGAATTTAGACATATGTAAATCATTGGGTTATACGTCAAAAGTAAGAAAAAATGCTAAAAAATACATTTTAGTGTAGAATTTGCCTATCCAAACATTCCATCGGCTATGCTGCCGGCCTCTTTTTTAATGTAATCACAGTGATTTCTGGCCAAATTCCCACTCTGCCCGGATATCCAATAAATCCGAAACCCCGGTTAACATTAATATACTGCCCCATCTCCTCATAAATACCTGCCCAATACTTATATCGCCATTTGACCGGGCTCCATTTCACAATTCCCGGAATTTCTATACCGAACTGCATACCATGTGTATGTCCGCTGAGGGTAAGATGGTAGTGCATTTCATCTGTAACGACCTTGTCTTCCCAGTGTGAGGGATCATGACTGAGCAGGATCTTAAAGTCATCGTGGTCTATGTTCGAACTGGCCTTGGCCAAATCTCCTGCCTTTTTAAATCCTCCACGGCCCCAATTCTCCACCCCGATCAAGGCGAGTTTATCATCACCCTTTTTCAGGTAGCGGCTTTCGTTCAACAGAAGATCGAAGCCCATTTCCCGCTGCATCTTTATTAAGTCCTCGAGATTTTCTTGCTTCAATTCTTCGGTCGGCCAGGGGATATAGTCGCCATAGTCGTGATTTCCCAGGATAGAATACTTCCCATCAGGAGCATCGAGTTTAGAAAACAGCCCTGTCCAGGGCCTCATTTCCTCGGATTTATTATTGACCATATCGCCGGTGAATAGAATCACATCGCTTTGCTGAAGATTGATCAGGTCGATCGCATAAGAGATCTTCTTTCGGTTATCGAAACTCCCACTATGTATATCCGATATTTGTGTGATCTGATAACCGTCGAAGGAGGGCGGAAGATCGTCGAATTCCAGATTGTATTTCAGCACCTTAAAGTTGTATTTGCCGCGATACATTCCGTAAAGCAAAGCACTAAAGGGTACGGCGGCAATACCCATGGCCATCAGACTCAGAAATCTCCGTCGAGTGGGTAATCCGAATTCCTGGTCCCTTCCATATAACCTCGAGTACACCGCTGACACGAATCGGAAAATATCCTCGGAAAACAGGAATAAAATTGTAATGAAATTAAAAGTAAGCATGGCTATAAGGAAGCCGAAGGCATAACTTTTAGGTTTGCTCAAGACGCGTCCCGGATCACCGCTCCAGTTAAACTGGTAAATGAAATTACCGAGCACCAGCACCGATAAAGCCATAAAAGCATAATATACCCACGGGAATCTCGTAGCCGTTTTTAGGGCCTGCAGGGTATAGAACCCCATGATCAGGTAAATAATGACAAAAACGATCCAGCGCAGCATTGGCTTTTTTTACAAATATATTTTTTTAGCAGGATTCCTCTTCGAAACGGGCATTTATTTAACGGTTTTTATGACATCCTCAATAATCTCTCCATCGGTAAGGACAATAGCGTCATCTGAAAGCAACTCTGGGGTCATCATCGATATTTTTGCGCTTGCATCCAAATTTGGATACCGATTTATCCCGGATAAGTGGAGCGCGGAGAATCCCAGTCCTTGGAGTTCATGAGCAATTTCGGACCTAATTCCTGAGGCGGGGATTATCGTACAGTTCACCGCTTTTTCAAGCAGCTTTTTTAAAAGTGGCATCCCTTCAGCAGCGGTCTTTCCCTGGCCCGAACTAAGTATATAGTGAACGCCTATGTCTTCCAATTCAGTCAGCGTTTCAAAAGGATCCACTACCCAATCGAACGCCCTGTGGAATGTAAATTTTAAGCCGTCAGCGCGCTCCACAAGTGTTGCAGTACGTGCTCTGTCTAAAGTAAAGTCTGGGTTAAGCACCCCGCTCACAATACCTTCGAATCCCATCTCAACACAGCGATCGATATCGGAAAGCATCACATCAAATTCAATATCCGAATAACAGAAATGGCCGCTTCTGGGTCTGATAAGTATGTGTACCGGTATGGATACCATTTCTCTGATCCTGATCAGAACTCCATATGACGGTGTTATTCCTCCTATACCGAGTTCCGAACAGACTTCAAGTCGATTTGCTCCGGCCTTTTCTGCAATCAGCGCAGACTCTACTGAGTTAGCACATACTTCTATAATCATATTGCTTATATTTAAATCTATAAATGTAAAGAAGGATACCGAATGAACAGGAGAAAATTCCTTGAAAAATCTACGCTTTCAACGGCGGGTATATTATCAACTCCCCTAATAGCAGGAGAAAGGCAAGGTTTGGAAAGCGGTAATTCTCCCAACCCCTCTTCCATAGATCTAAAACCTATAGTTATTGCTACCTGGGATGTTCCCAACGCTACAGAGAAGGCCTGGTCTGTGTTGCAAAACGGTGGAAGTGCGCTGGATGCGGTTGAGCAGGGGGTAAGGATCGAGGAAGCAGATGAAAACAACCAATCTGTCGGTAAGGGAGGCAGGCCCGACAGGGATGGGAACGTGACTTTGGATGCCTGTATTATGGATAAGGATAGCAACTGTGGCTCGGTGGTTTACCTTCAAAACATAGCCCATCCTATATCGGTGGCGAGAAAGGTAATGGAAGAAACCCCTCATGTCATCCTGGCTGGAAAAGGTGCTGAACAATTTGCCTATAGCCAGGGATTCGAAAAAGAGGAGCTGCTGACCGAAAAATCAAAACAGGAGTGGCTCCAATGGAAAAAGACCGCGCAATATAGACCAGTGATTAACATTGAAAATCACGATACCATCGGGATGCTCGCTATCGATGGAAATGGCGATATTGCCGGGGCATGTACCACCAGTGGTATGGCCTATAAAATTGCTGGTCGTGTTGGAGACTCACCCATAATTGGCGCCGGGCTTTTCGTAGACAATGAAGTTGGAGGTGCCACCGCTACAGGTGTAGGGGAAGAAGTGATACGCACTGTGGGAAGTTTTCTGGTGGTGGAATTGATGCGGCAGGGGAAATCGCCACAAGAAGCCTGTAGAACTGCGGTTCAACGTATTATCGAAAAAAATAAGGATAAACTGGATTTTCAAATTGGTTTTATCGCTATAAATAGAAATGGTGAAACCGGTGGGTTCTGTATTCATCCCGGTTTCTCATATCGGGTTTATTCAGGAAAGGGACATAAAAACAATCCTTCCAGTAGCTACTTGGCTAAATGATGGCTTTAATTAGGATATATTCTTTGTAGATTTGATATTCTTCAAATACTTCCGGAATGGCTGAACAAAAGAGACTTTTTTTACTCGATGCCTATGCCCTGATTTTCAGGGGCTACTACGCCCTTATCAAAAACCCAAGAATCAACTCAAAAGGGATGGATACTTCGGCCATAATGGGTTTTGTGAATTCGCTATTCGACGTGATCAAAAGGGAAAAGCCCGATCATCTCGCGGTATGTTTCGATAAAGATGGCAGTACTGAGCGTACCGAGCTTTATCCAGAATACAAAGCTAACCGCGATGAGACACCAGATGCAATTCGAATAGCGATACCTTATATTCAGGAGATCCTCAAGGCCATGCATATCCCGGTGGTTGAGGTCTCGGGGTTGGAAGCGGATGATATTATAGGCACCCTGGCCAAACAGGCCGAGAACGAAGGCTATAAAGTATTTATGGTTACCCCCGATAAGGATTTCGGTCAATTGGTGTCTGAAAATATAGTGATGTACAGGCCTTCACGAATGGGTAATGGCATTGAGATATGGGGGATACCCGAAGTACAAAAACGTTTTGGCGTGGAACGCCCGGAACAGGTGATAGATTATTTGGGGATGATGGGAGATGCGAGTGATAACATTCCCGGACTGCCGGGGGTGGGCGACAAAACAGCCAAGAAGTTTATAGCCCAATTTGGATCTCTCGAAAGACTACTGAGCAATACCGATCAACTAAAAGGCAAAATGCGTGAAAAAGTTGAAGAGAATTCAGAGTTGGGAAGATTGTCTAAAAAGCTGGCGACCATTTGCGTGACCTGTGATGTAAAATTCAACGCCGAGGATTACGAACTTTCCATGCCGGATGGAGATAAGGTTCAGGAAATATTTGAGGAATTGGAATTCAGACGCCTCAGGGAACAATTTATCAAAATCTTTTCTACAGCCAACGAGGAACCTGCAAAAGAGGCCGAAACCCAAAGCCAAAAACCGAAAGAATCGGCTACAGCCGGAAGTGGTCAGTTTTCGCTCTTTGATTCGGCGGGCGGCTCCGCCACCATAAAGGAAGTTTCAGGCAGGAAAACCATCGCAGATGTCCCGCACGTATACCAGACGGTGTCAGATGGAATGGGAATGAAGCTATTTATTGAAAACCTTCTGAAACAGTCATCGGTATGTTTTGATACAGAGACCACCTCGCTCAACCCGATTGAAGCTGAATTAGTCGGAATCGCCTTTTCATGGGAATCCGGAAAAGGATACTATCTCCCCTTCCCTGAAGATCGGGAAGAAAGCCGAAAAATACTGGAGGAATTGAGGCCATTTTTCGATGATCCAGCCATAGAAAAGATCGGTCAGAACCTGAAATACGATATCAAGGTTTTGCGGAAATACGATATCGGGGTGAAGGCTCCTTTGTTTGATACCATGTTGGCACATTATCTGATCAACCCCGATATGCGTCATAATATGGATGTATTATCTGAAACGTATTTGAATTATTCCCCAATTTCCATAACCAGCCTGATCGGCAAAAAGGGAAAAGGACAGTTGAGTATGCGAGAGGTGCCTTTGGAACAGCAGACGGAATATGCCGTGGAGGATGCCGATATTACCTATCAACTAGCCCAGCATTTCAGGAAGGAACTCAAGGAGGCCAATACAGCTGGGTTGTTCCAGGATATTGAAATTCCGTTGTTGCAGGTCCTTGCAGACATGGAGCTGGAGGGAATAAATCTAGATGCTGATTTCCTCAATTCGCTATCCAAAGAACTCGAAAAAGATATCCATGGATTACAGGAGAAAATCTATCAGCAGGCCGGTGAAGAATTTAATATTGCTTCGCCTAAACAATTAGGAGAGATCCTCTTTGAAAAACTAAAACTGGTGGAAAAGCCTAAGAAAACCAGAACCGGACAATATTCTACGGCGGAAGACGTACTATCCTATCTTGCAAAAGATCATGAGATCATTCGGAACGTCCTCGAATATCGCGGCCTTTCCAAACTAAAAAGCACCTATGTAGATGCATTGCCGGAACAAGTGGAACCCAGCACGGGAAGAGTACATACCTATTATATGCAAGCCGTTGCCGCTACAGGTCGGTTGAGCAGTAATAACCCAAATCTGCAGAATATCCCGATCCGAACAGAAAGAGGGCGCCAGATCAGAAAGGCTTTTATCCCTCGAGATGAAGACTATGACCTGCTTGCCGCGGATTACTCTCAGATCGAATTGCGAATCATCGCTGCCCTGAGCCAGGAATCCAATATGATCGAAGCCTTTAAAAATGGCGAAGATATTCATGCCTCAACAGCTTCCAAAGTATTTGGGGTGCCGCTGGGTGAAGTAACGCGAGAACAAAGAGGCAATGCCAAGACGGTTAATTTCGGGATCATTTATGGAGTCTCAGCCTTTGGTTTGAGCAACCAGACCGATTTGTCGAGAACCGAGGCGAAAGAGTTGATCGATACATATTATAAAACTTATCCCAAACTTCGCGAATACATTAGCGATCAAATTGACTTTGCAAGGGAAAATGGCTATGTGCAAACCGTCATGGGGCGCAGGCGCTACCTTAAAGATATCAATGCTGGAAATGCTGTGGTCAGGGGAGCAGCAGAACGCAATGCTGTTAACGCGCCAATCCAGGGAAGTGCTGCAGACATTATTAAGGTAGCCATGATCAATATCCACCGTAGATTGTCTGATGGAAACTACAGGACGCGAATGTTGTTACAGGTGCACGATGAATTGGTTTTCGATGTTTATAAACCAGAATTGGAGGAAATTAAGAAGGTCGTCAGGTCAGAAATGGAAAACGCCTTTACACTCGAAGTGCCACTGGTGGTTGATATTGGCATGGGCAATAATTGGTTGGAAGCCCATTAGAAGAAAAACAAAAAAACCCTCCCGAATATGGGAGGGTATATGCATTTTATTCGGTAAATTTTATCGGCGTGCAAATACGAGCGTTCCACCATCGTCGAAATTCTCAACATCGAGGTCGGTCGCACTTATTCGGATCGTATTTCCCATAATCTCTACAGCAACATCTGTTTCTCCGGTTTCGTCTATATAGGTAAGTACTTCGCCGTTAAAAAGATATTCATCTATTTCGGTATCTTTTTCGGATGGGCATGGAATATCCAGGCCACTGCCGCCCGGGTTGGCATTTATTACCAGGTAATTGCCCTTGTTTTCCGATATTACACTTCCGTCTGCGTTGAACGTGTAGGTCAGGATATAACAATCCAGAGCCGACAGAAAATCCAAAAGTTCTTTGGCAAATTCTTCATCATCTGTTGCGGTGGTCTCATCGATCTCCAAAGCGACAAGGTCCCATGTGCCCACAATATCATTAGGATCTGAACCTTCATTTTCCTTATCGGAAGAACAGGAAACGACGAGAGCTGCGGCGATTATTAACAGTAGTACAATGCGTTTCATCTCAAATAGGGGATTTTGCTTGTTATAAGGAACAAAACGTAAAAATACCCCGGATATTATGTTATTTTACGCTTCATCGGGTATTATATTGAATTCCGGGATTCGATCAATAGCACAGAATATTCCATTTTTTCGATTTTCCCGGCGGAACCCGGTCGTCTACAACGCATATGACCCACCCGTGCCCAGGAGCAAGATCAAAATCCTATTTACCATCATAATTCAGAACAACGAACCACTTGATCTTAAATCAGAGATTATACCCATAGTTGAGGAACTATGAGCATCTTAAAAATTCACTGTAAAATTTTGCCATATATACAAAACAAGGATTTGTAATTCAACTTAATAGTTGTACATTTGCAGCCCGTTTATCGGGATTCAAGTGTTTAATTGATAAAACAATAGCTTGTGGATACACTGAGTTATAAGACCGTTTCAGCCAATAGAAAAACTGTAAAAAAACAGTGGTTGTTGGTCGATGCCGAAGGGCAAACCCTGGGAAGACTGGCTTCTAAAGTAGCAATACTACTTAGAGGCAAGCATAAACCTGATTTTACACCTCATGTTGACTGTGGTGACAATGTAGTAGTGATCAATGCTGAGAAGATTCATCTGAGCGGTAACAAATGGGAAGCTAAAACGTACCAGCGTTTTACCGGCTATCCGGGAGGTCAAAGGTCAAGAACTGCCAGCGAAATGCTGAGTAAAAAACCGACCAGCCTTGTTGAAAAAGCGGTAAAAGGTATGCTCCCAAAAAATAAACTGGGTGCTGAACTTTTTAGAAACCTAAGGGTATATACTGGAACCGAACACGGGCAGGAAGCACAGAAACCGAAGGCAATAAATATAAATGACCTGAAATAATGGATGTTATTCATAAAATCGGAAGAAGAAAAACAGCAGTAGCCCGTATCTATTTATCCGCGGGAAAAGGAAACATTAGTGTCAACAAAAAAGACTTTAAGGAATATTTTCCTACAGCTACCTTGCAATATAAGGTCAATCAGGCATTTGAACTGACCAATACCAGTGGTCAATACGACGCAAAGATCAATGTTTATGGTGGTGGCATCACCGGACAGGCTGAAGCAGTTCGGCTTGCCTTATCCAGAGCCCTATGCGAAATAGATGAAGAGAATAGGAGCCATCTGAAACCTGAAGGATTACTCACAAGGGATCCCAGAATGGTCGAACGAAAGAAATATGGGCAGAAAAAAGCCCGTAAGAAATTCCAGTTCTCCAAACGTTAATTTGAAAAGGGGATTGCGCTTTGTAAATCCCATGTTAATAACCAGGTTCTTTGAAAATCCTTATTTAAGGATCATTAAAAATTCGGAACAGAGTTTCATCGATATAAGACTTATGTCCGAATTGAAATTAGTTTAGCATCTAAATGTTTAAGGCTTCCGCAAGAGCTTGCGTGATACCACTTGGACATTGCTAATTCAAAAGAACGTAAACTAAGTTTAAAAATGGCAAAGAAAGTAGAAGTAAAAGAACTCCTGAATGCAGGAGTGCATTTTGGGCATTTGACCCGTAAATGGAATCCTAACATGGCTCCCTATATCTACATGGAGCGCAACGGGATCCACGTAATCAATCTTTATAAAACAGCAGCAAAAATTGAGGAAGCCGGTGAGGCCCTCAAAAAAATTGCAGCGTCTGGCCGAAAAATTCTGTTTGTCGCCACTAAAAAGCAGGCCAAGGATATCGTTTCCGATAAGGTAGCCAAGGTAAATATGCCTTATATCACAGAGCGCTGGCCTGGCGGTATGCTAACCAATTTTGTAACGATCCGAAAAGCCGTAAAGAAGATGGCGTCTATCGATCGGATGAAGAAAGATGGTACTTTCAATACGCTATCAAAAAAGGAGCGTTTACAGGTAGATCGATTACGGGCCAAGCTCGAAAAGAACCTGGGTTCAATTTCCGATATGACCCGTCTACCTGGAGCGATCTTCGTAGTAGATATCATGCGTGAGAACATTGCAGTCAAAGAAGCACAAAAACTTAAGATCCCGATTTTTGCTATGGTAGATACCAACTCGGATCCACGGCCAATAGATTTTGTAATTCCTTCGAATGATGATGCTTCAAAATCAATTGAAATTATCATGTCTAAAGTTACCGACGCCGTTGCGGAGGGTCTTGCAGAACGCAAATCTGAAAAACAAGCAGAGAAAGCGGCTGAAGAATCAGCTGAAAGTCAGGCAGAAAAGGAAGTAAAAGAAAAACAGCCAACAGAAGAGGCGAAGGCCGAACCACAAGTTGAAAAAGCTCCAAAAAAGGAACCAAAGGCAGATAAAAAAGTTGAAGCTGCACCGGTTGCCAAAGAAGAAGCAACAGCAGAAAAGGCTTCAAAAAAAGCGGCTTCCAAAGATCCGGATAATTTGACCAAGATCGAGGGAATTGGCCCTAAAGCGGCAGAGGCGCTTGTTGCTGCCGGGGTAGATACTTATGACAAACTGGCTAAGTCTAAGGCCGAAAAGATCAAGGAAATACTTACCGAAGCCAGCAGTAGAATGGCGCATCTGGATCCCACATCCTGGCCAAAACAAGCCAAGATGGCCGCAGATGGCAAATGGGACGCTTTAAAGGAGTGGCAGGATAAGGCCAAAGCAGGCGTAGAATAATAATAGTGATTAAGAATATTTAAAACAAACGTGAAATGGTAAAAGTAACCGCTGCAGAAGTAAATAAACTGAGAAAGACCACCGGTGCCGGTATGATGGATTGCAAGAATGCACTGGTAGAAGCAGAAGGTGATTTTGAAAAAGCAATTGAGCTTCTGAGAAAAAAGGGTCAGAAGGTTGCTGCAAAAAGGGCAGACAGGGAGTCCTCTGAAGGTGCTGCAATTGCCCAGGTAAATACAGATCGTACCAATGGTGTTATAATTTCGTTGAATTGCGAAACCGACTTCGTCGCCAAAAATGAAAGCTTTATTTCTCTTGCGAAGGAATTTGCAGAAATCGCATTGAACTATGATAGCAAAGATGATTTCCTGAATGCAAATTATAACGGGATTACGGTAAAGGAAAAACTCACCGAACAAACAGGCGTTATCGGCGAGAAAATAGAGATTGGAGGATTTAAAAAGCTGTCCGCACCATTTGTAGGCTCATACATCCACGCAGGGAATAAGATTGCTACGTTGGTAGGTCTTTCCGCTGCAGTTGAGGGCGTTGAAGTGGCTGCCAAGGATGTAGCAATGCAAGCTGCTGCTATGAATCCTATCGCCTTGAACAAGGAGCAGGTAGAGGCCTCTGTGATCGAGAAGGAAATAGAGATTGCGAAAGACCAGTTAAGGCAGGAAGGGAAACCTGAAGCTATGCTCGATAATATTGCCAAAGGTAAACTCAACCGGTTTTTTAAAGATAATACCCTGGTCAATCAGGCCTTTATTAAAGACAGCAAACAAACGGTTGAACAGTACGTAAAATCAGTAGACAATAGTCTGCAAGTGACCGGGTTTCAGCGTGTAGCGCTCGGTTAATATCACACCTTATTATAAAAAACCGCATTCCTTGTGATGCGGTTTTTTTATATCCGTATCATCCTTTAAGCCAGGCTTCCCTTAATCGGACTTGCCCTTCCGTATTGTTTTCCAAAGGAACCAGAGATCTGATCTTCACCAGGGGGCGACCTACAGGCCCTTTAAATTCCATCTTCTCCCCTTCACGCATTATTTCGATATGAATCTCTTTATCGGGGTTCCATCCGAAGCTCTGTCCGATAATCGGGCGAATAGATTCAAGGTCGATCGCCGAACCATCAATGCTAAGCAGCGTATCGCCTCCCTGTATACCCAGGGATGTGAAGAAAGAACTCAATTCAATCCCCTGCCGTACAAAAATGCTGTTGTCTGAAGGATCCACGTCGATATAGGGTATGTCACCTTTAAAAAAATAACTGCTTTCCTCCTGCGCCATAGCGATGGAAAGACCCATCTTGCCAAAAAAGGCCTCATAATCTATAGGTTGATCCCCCTGCACATGAAGCTCGAAAAAAATTCCTATTTCCAGGCTGGTCATCCCCGTTATCTCATCGATGAGCGCCATATCATCAAAAGGGGTATGTTCATCGTACCTGGATGAGAGTTCCTTCAGCAGCCATAAGACCCCTTTTTCCCCATCGCTCCATTCCCGCAATAAAATATCTACACACATATTGATCAGTGCGCCTTTTTCATAAACGTTGGCATAGTTGTCTTTATACGGGTCCTCATAGATGTTCTTGCTCATCCTGGTAAAAGACATAGCATCGTCATAAAATAGGGAATTATCGATCTTTCCTATAATACGATTGTAAAAGTCCCGCTCTTCTATGAGGCCTTGCTGAATTTGGAAAAGATTGGCAAAATATTCTGTTGTTCCTTCATACATCCACAGGTGTTCCGACATTTTTGGTTCGTTATAATCGAAATAGTGTATCTCCTTTGAATGGACATTTAAAGGCGTTACGATATGGAAAAATTCGTGAGATACCACATCGACCATAAGTTGTTCCAGTCCTTCCTTAGGCATCTGTTCCGGAAAAACCACCACCGTAGAGGTATGATGTTCCAAAGCCCCGAAACCTGAAGCATCGTCCTGGTCCATCGTAGAGAGATAGAGCAAAATATTGTACTCCCGGGTGCTGTCAGTATCGCCTAAAAATGCTTTTTGCGCGCGCATCATCTCCTCCATCTTGAGCTTAAAATCAGAAGCCTTATAAACATTATTGGGAGAATAAACCCCTATGGTAATTTCAATATCATTAATGGTAAATGATGCATTATTTGGACTGGCGTACATGATGGGATTATCAATCACTTCAAAATAGCGCTCTGCCATAAACTTGTCCGAACTCTCGCCCTCCGCTACAGCCGATTTCGAAAGCGAGGTAGTGGCGGTCAATCCTGATGGGACATCAATGGTAATTTCATATGGTACTTCCTTAAGTCCTTCAAAATATCCTACAAAACCATGAAGGTTAAGCATATAATTCTCCCCTGCTTTGATATTGGTCCCCGCCGGTGAAAAAACAACGTCCGAAGAAGAACTTTCCTGATCAAATGTATCGTTGACATAATAACTTATCTTGTCCAGTTCGCGGGCTGATGAAATAAACCATGTGTTTTTGTCAGATTGAGTCACCTGGAGCTCTTCTCCTTTATAATCATAGGCTTTAAACTCCTCGATATATTGGCCATAATTATCCAGGCTATAGGTTCCAGGAACCGTTTTAGGAATATAAAAATTGATGGCCTCCTTGGTAAAAGCTCCCGGATCCAAGGTGACCAAAACCCTATCCTGATTGAGCTTAATAAGGTCGATATGGGTAAGCACCTTGCTTTCCTCTGCCTTTATCAGTGTTTGGGTAGACTTGCATCCCAGCAGTATTGTACAAACCAGTAATACTAAAACATAATTCCGCATGGCAACAAACAATTGAGTGAACATCCCACAAGAATATTAAAATTAATTATCAATACTGCCAAGATTGTTAAATAATTGGCTTTTGGAACCTCCATGTCCGTTGATATCCCTAAATTATTTTGATTATTTTTGTTAAGCGTAAATACAAGCTGAATATGCCTTATAAACGAATACTTCTGAAATTAAGCGGCGAAGCTTTAATGGGTGAGCGTCAATACGGGATTGATCCAAAAAGATTGGCGACATACGCTGAAGAAATCAAGGAGGTCGTGGACAAAGGAGTAGAGGTGGCCATAGTAATCGGCGGTGGTAATATTTACAGGGGGATTTCAGGAGCCAGCAACGGGATGGACAGGGTACAGGGAGATCATATGGGAATGTTGGCCACGGTGATAAATGGTCTTGCCCTTCAAAGTGCGCTTGAAGATAAAGGCGTTCAAACCCGATTACAATCAGCTATCAAAATCAATGAAGTGGCCGAACCATTCATCAGAAGAAGAGCACTGCGTCATCTTGAAAAAGGCAGGGTGGTAATTTTTGGTGGAGGAACCGGAAATCCATATTTCACGACCGACTCTGCTGCCGTATTGAGGGCTATTGAAATTGAGGCCGATGTGATCCTGAAAGGAACCAGAGTAGATGGTATCTATTCCAGCGATCCGGAAAAGGATAAGTCTGCCACTAAATTTGATACCATTAGTTTTAAAGACGTGCTCACGAGAGGGCTTAAGGTCATGGATACCACAGCGTTCACACTAAGTCAGGAAAATGAACTTCCCATAGTGGTATTCGATATGAACAAAAAGGGCAATCTGCTCAGAATTGTTTCGGGTGAAAATATAGGCACGGTAGTCAACTTGTAAAGTATGTCCTGGTTATCGCTGCACCAATAATACCAATGAAATGAACGAAGAGGTAAAATTTATTTTAGAGAGTACTAAAGAGAGTATGGATGCTGCCATTTTGCATCTGCAAAAGGAATTTATCAAAATCAGGGCCGGAAAGGCTAGTCCTTCTATGCTTTCTACTGTAATGGTGGAGTATTATGGTTCTCAGACCCCTCTATCTCAGGTCTCCAATATCAACACACCCGATGCCAGGACCATTTCTGTGCAGCCTTGGGAAAAAAGTTTATTGCAGGAAATAGAAACCGCGATTATGCATGCCAATCTCGGTTTCAATCCTATGAACAATGGTGAAATGATCATTATAAACGTACCGCCATTAACAGAGGAACGCAGGATTCAGCTTGTAAAACAAGCTAAAGCTGAGGCAGAAGATGCCAAGGTAAGCATCCGCAGTTCCCGTCAGGACGCCAACAAGGAGATCAAGAATCTGGATATTTCGGAAGACCTGGAAAAAAATGCTGAGATCGATATCCAGGAGATCACCAATGATTATACGGAAAGAATAGAGACACTACTGCATAGCAAAGAAGCTGAAATCATGAAGGTGTAAGCTGGCTATCGAATTAAGGGCAAGTAACTTAAGTTCTTCAAGCGGGCAGGGCTCGCTTACCTTTTAAAGGTTTGGTACTAACTAGTCCAGTTTACCCAAAAAATACAGCCCTATCAACGCTGCGACTAGTGCAATTGTACAGATCACGATGATCAGCCGGTAAGCCATCCTGGCCCGTTTTCCAAACCTTTTATGTCGCTTCATACGTCTTTTCTTCTTACTGAACCCCTATGTTGAAGGTATGAAAAAGCCGCTTATCTTTTCTAGAATATGATTATGTGGGTTAAATTCAGTCCCATACATTAGAAGCGCTGTTTTTAGGAACACTGCCCCGCATTTTCTACCTTTGCCCCCAACAAAAAAGGAAGCATGGTTTCCAAGCGTGCAACAGATTTCTGGGCCATTACAGCAAGGATTATACTGAGGAACAGAATTCTAATCCTCACAGGGATTGTCCTGGTAACCGTTTTTCTTGCGCTTCAATGGGAGAATATGCGCTTCACACGTTCAGAGGCGAACCTGCTTCCGGACGACCATCCCTTCAATCAGCAGTACAATGAGTTTCTGGATATATTTGGCGAGGAAGGCAATGCCCTTGTTCTAGGGATACGCGACAGTGCCTTGTTTGTGCCCGAGAACTTTAATCGCTGGAACAGGCTGAGCAAACAATTAGATGCGTTCCCAGAAGTTTCTTTTGTTATTTCCACCGATAATCTGAAGCAGCTGGTCAAAGACAATGACGCCCAAAGATTTGTCCTAAAACCCTGGGTGACCAAAGAAGTAGAGTCTAAGAAAGAATTAGATAGTCTCACCAACTATCTTTTCAATAATATGCCTTTTTATGAAAACCTACTGTTTAACAAAGAGACGCGCACGATCCGGACAGTGGTTTACCTTGATCAGGACATCGTAAATACCAATGTCAGGAAGGATTTCGTTCTCAATGATCTGACCAATCTAATCGACAATTTTGAAGAAGAAACGGGTCTCGACGTCAGAGTCTCCGGTATGCCGTACATCCGCACCTTGAATGCCCAGTACATTATTGATGAAATAGGAGTGTTCATCGGAGCCGCCTTATTAATCACCTCCTTGATCTTTTTCTTCTTTTTCAGAAGTTTCAGGGCAACCTTCATATCGATCTGTGTGGTAATCATAGGTGTTATGTGGGCCTTCGGAGTTCTTGGTTTGCTTCAATATGAAATTACCGTACTCACCGCGCTAATCCCCCCTCTTATTATTGTTATCGGTATACCCAATTGTATCTTTCTGATCAATAAATACCAGCAGGAGGTCAAAAAACATGGCAATCAGGCGCTTTCTCTGCAGAGGGTAATTACCAAAATCGGGAACGCTACCCTGATGACCAATGTTACTACCGCCTCGGGTTTTGCCACATTTATTATTACCGACAGTAAGTTGCTAACCGAATTCGGTATTGTGGCTTCGATCAATATCATCGGCATCTTTATCCTATCGCTTTTGATCATCCCTATAGTATACAGCTTTATGTCCCTTCCAAAAACCAAGCACCTCAAACATCTGAATAAAAGGTGGATCGATACTTTTGTAAATTGGATGGAACGCCTGGTGAGGGACAGGAGAATATCGGTCTATGTCGTTTCGTTGGGTTTATTGGTGATCAGTATCATAGGCATTTATCAGATCAATATCTCTGGTAGCCCTATAGAGGATATGCCCAAAAGTGCCGCATTTTTCGATGACATCCGGTTCTTCGAGGAAGAGTTCAAAGGAATTATGCCGGTGGAGATCGTGGTAGATGCCACACGGAGGAAAGGAATTCTAAAACCGGCCACCATCCGAAGAATGAATGAAATAGAACAACTTATAGAAAGCACCCCCGAACTATCAAAACCCGTTTCGGTGGTAAATCTGGTAAAATACTCCAAACAGGCTTTTTATAATGGGATTCCCAAATACTATCAGCTTCCGACCTCGCAGGAAAATACCTTTATTATGGACGTGGTCCGTAACTCGCAAGGCAATGCCGATCTCCTGGAAAATTTTGTGGACAGTACCGGACAAGTGGCCCGGATCACTACTTATATACGCGATGTAAAGACCGAGCGCATGGAGGAAATAGAAGCTCAGCTCATCGAGACGATCAATAAGACCTTCCCGGCAGAACGCTACAGAGTATATCTTACCGGTAAGGCCCTTTTATTCCTCAAAGGCACAAAGTACCTTGTGAAAAACCTAATATTGTCGCTTTCCCTGGCCATCGCACTCATTGCGATGTTTATGGCCTATTTGTTCCGTTCGTTTAAGATGATTATTATCTCCTTGATCCCCAACTTGCTGCCTTTGGTGGTTACAGCCGGAGTAATGGGTTTTGTCGGCGTTCCGATCAAACCCTCAACTATTTTGGTATTCAGCATCGCTTTTGGGATTTCTGTAGATGATACAATTCATTTCCTGGCCAAATACCGACAGGAATTGATCGCAAATCAATGGCGGATCCAAAAGTCTGTCTATGCTGCATTGAGGGAGACCGGTGTGAGTATGTTTTACACCTCTATCGTTCTGTTTTTCGGATTTTCGGTTTTTATCATCTCCAGTTTTGGGGGTACTGTTGCCCTTGGGGCACTCGTGTCGGCAACTTTACTCTTTGCCATGCTGGCCAATCTTGTCCTCCTTCCATCGCTGCTTCTTTCACTGGAACGCAGCATTGCGAACAAAGAGGTGCTCAAAGAACCTCAAATCGATATTCTGCCCAAAGAAGAGATCCCTATTGCGAGTGAGGAGCAATAAAATAAGAAGTACAAGTAACCAATTCATAAGAAACCCTGCCTAAAGTTCTGTCCTTTGAATTATCTTTGCGGTTCAAAATGAGCAGGGCATGTCCATGAAAACATCTAGTGTTACCGAATTGCTTTCCCTCGCGGCCACCGGACAGGAGGTGACGGTGAACGGTTGGGTAAAAGCTTTTAGAAGTAATCGTTTTATAGCGCTGAACGACGGCTCGACATTAAGGAATATTCAATGTGTTGTCGATTTTGAAAAATTTGAAGAAGACATTTTAAAGCAAATCAGCACCGGGGCCGCCCTATGGGTCAAGGGCGTTTTGGTGGAGAGTCAGGGTCGTGGCCAATCCGTTGAAATCCAGGTAAACGATATTCGCATTCACGGCGGAGCCAACCCTGAAAACTATCCCATTCAGCCGAAAAAGCATAGCATGGAGTTTCTCAGGGAACAGGCGCATCTCAGGGTGCGCACCAATACTTTTGCAGCTGTAATGCGATTGCGTTCGGCATTGGCTTTTGCCATCCACCATTATTTTCAGAAGAATGGTTTTTATTATATGCACTCGCCCATCATTACGGGTTCCGATGCCGAAGGTGCTGGTGAGATGTTCAGAGTCACTACTCTTGATCCCAAATCACCTCCACAGACATCGGAAGGAACGGTAGATTTTGGTCAGGATTTTTTTGGGAAAGAAACCAATCTTACTGTTTCGGGCCAGTTGGAAGCAGAGGCCTATGCGATGGGCCTGGGTAAGGTCTATACGTTTGGTCCTACCTTCAGGGCTGAGAATTCGAACACCTCCCGGCACCTGGCCGAATTTTGGATGATAGAACCGGAAATGGCCTTTTACGACCTCCAGGACAATATGAACCTGGCCGAGGATTTCATCAAAAATATCATCGAATATGTTCTTGAACATTGCGAGGAAGATCTCCAATTCCTTCAAAAAAGACTGGAGGATGAGGAGAAATCTAAACCACAGCACGAGAGAAGTTCAATGCCCTTGATCGAAAAATTGGAGTTCGTCAGCAGAAATGAGTTTAAAAGGATCACCTATACCGAGGCCATAGAAATTCTGAAAAACAGCAAACCCAACAAGAAGAAGAAGTTCCAATACCTTATTGAAGAGTGGGGTATTGATCTGCAGAGCGAGCATGAACGCTATCTGGTGGAGAAGCATTTCAATTGCCCGGTTATCCTTTACGATTATCCCGCCAAGATTAAGGCGTTTTATATGCGCCTGAACGAAGATGGGAAGACAGTCAGGGCTATGGACATTCTTTTTCCGGGCATCGGTGAAATCGTCGGTGGCTCTCAAAGGGAGGAACGGCTAGAGGTTCTACAGGAAAAAATCAAGGCCCTGGGTATCGATGAAAAAGAACTCTGGTGGTATCTCGATCTGAGGAGATATGGAACAGCCGAGCACAGCGGATTTGGTTTAGGATTTGAACGTATGGTGCAATTTGTGACAGGTATGGGAAATATCAGGGATGTAATCCCTTTCCCCAGAACACCCCAAAACGCAGAATTTTGAACAGAATTCTTTAATTTTATAAGAAAGCCCGAAGGGTAGCCCTATGCTAAAACAACACTTACAGTTTAAGTTATCGCAAAAGCTTTCTCCTCAACAAATTCAGTTAATGAAGTTGATCCAATTGCCGACCCAGGCATTTGAACAACGTTTAAAGCAGGAACTCGAAGAGAATCCTGCACTGGAGAGCGGTAAGGAAGAGAGCAGCGGGCTGGAAGATGAATATGGAGATTCTATCGATACCGAAACGGAGACCGATACGATCAATACGGACGACATAAACATAGATGAATATCTTAGTGATGATGAAGTCCCGGACTACAGGACGCGTACCAGCAATTACAGTGCCGATGACGAGGAGAAAAATATTCCATACGCAGCAGGGGTTTCTTTTAATCAATTTCTGATCAATCAATTGAATACTGTTTACCTGACCGATGAAGAATGGACTGTGGCTGAATTTTTGGTAGGAAGTGTTGATGAAAGCGGTTATATACGCAGGCCCGTCACCGATATTATGGACGACCTGGCCTTTACTCAGAATGTCTTTGTAGATGAATCTACGATTAAAAGGGTGCTAAAGATCGTCCAGGATATGGATCCGCCCGGTGTGGGGGCAAGATCGCTAGAAGAATGTCTGATCTTACAACTCAAGCGGAAAGAACCCAGCGAGAATATACTCATGGCCATAGAAATCCTGGAGAAATCCTTTGAGCAATTTTCCAAAAAACATTACGACAAGCTTCTTCAAAGGCATAACATAGATGAGAGCGGGCTTAAAAATGCCATTTCTGAAATAGAGAAACTAAACCCCAAACCCGGGGGCTCCTATTCAGGTAATAGCAAAATTATCGAGCATATTGTTCCGGATTTTGCCATTCGTATCATAGACGGTGAACTAGAACTGACGCTTAATGGAAGAAACGCTCCTGAATTACATGTATCCAAGGAGTATCAGAATATGCTAGCCGGTTATAAAAGTGCTAAAGACCGTTCCAAATCCCAGAAAGATGCGGTACTCTTCATCAAACAAAAATTAGATGCCGCCAAGTGGTTTATCGACGCCATAAGACAAAGGCAACAGACTCTTTTTATCACCATGAATGCTATCATGGCATATCAAAAGAAATATTTTCTCAGTGGGGATGAACGCAAGTTGCGGCCCATGATCCTGAAAGATATTGCCGACACGATCGATATGGATGTTTCCACGGTATCGAGAGTGGCCAACAGCAAGTATGTGGATACGCCTTACGGAACCAAGCTGATCAAAGAGTTCTTCTCAGAGTCGATGAAGAATACAGAAGGAGAAGATGTTTCCACAAGGGAGATCAAGAAGATACTGGAAACGGTGATCAGGGAAGAGGACAAGAAAAAACCTCTAACCGATGATAAACTGGCCAATATTTTAAAGGAAAAAGGTTATCCCATAGCTCGTAGAACCGTCGCAAAATATCGTGAACAATTGGGCATCCCGGTGGCCCGCTTACGAAAAAAGATCTAATGCGGCAGCTTTTTCTGCTCATATCCTATATTTTTCACCCGCTTTTTGTCCCTATGGCTGGCACCATTGCCTATTTTTTGGTGACACCGAAATACACCCCACTTGAATTACAAAGTGGTAATATTTTGCCTGTCTTTATATTAACGATTATCATTCCCATTATAAGCTTCTTCATACTTAGAAACCTGGGTGTGGTAAATTCGGTATTTCTCAGGAGCCAAAAGGAAAGAATTTTTCCTTTGATTATATGCATTGCGCTTTTGCTTATGATCCTCATTAAGGTGATACCCAACAATTACACCGCCGAACTGTACTATTTTTTTGTAGGATTACTTGCTGCCATCGCCTCTAGTCTTTTACTCCTGTTTCTTAAGTTTAAAAACAGTCTTCACATGGTTGGGATGGGTAGTTTTTTAATGTATCTGATCAACCTCAGCATCCACTTTGAAATCAATATTATTCTGGCAATAAGTGCTTTTACAGTTTGTACGGGTATGGTAGCCACCGCCCGATTGTACCTTTACGAACACAGTAAAGCCGAGGTGTTAATCGGTCTTTTGCTCGGACTGGGATCTCAATTGCTAACGGTAAAATTCTGGCTATAATTACTCGGTTGAAGCCTTACCGATGCATAGATGTTTGGCCAATATTTGTTTTCAAAGAATATAAAATATAATGCCGAAATGCAAGGGCACAAAACCCAAACGGCTCCCATCGATGGTTTGGACATTGTCATTGAAAAGATCCTGCAATGCATAGTATGCGTGGAAGTTAATGGTATTGTAGCCGAGGCTGAGGATTAGCCCGTATTGAAATTGGCGGACATCACCATTGGTAAAACTTGTTTTTATCGTATCTGAGACAAATCTCGACCTACCCGTGAAAATATAGCTGAACTTAACTCCTGTATAGATCCGCCAAAATTTGTGGCTGATGCTATTGGAGGTTCTCCAGCGAAATTCCAGCGGCAGCTCGAGGGCATGGGTTTCAATCTTACTCCTTTTAAAGGAAGTATCGCCACCGATGACGGAGTACTCAATTCCATCAGGAGTTTCGGTTGCCAGCAGATTGGTATAATACGAATTTATACCGTATCCAATCCCCAGGCCGAACCCCAGGTTCCTATCTTTATTTACTGGGATATCCTTTATAAACCCTCCGAACAATCCATAGGAGAGACTACGCATACTGACCCCCTGAGGTCTGTTGAGTAAAATATTATAACTAACCCCTAAATAGAATTGGTCCTCCAGGTATTTTGGGTCTGGCGTTAACAGAGGACCTTCCTCCTGGGCGCTTAACCCCAATACAGATAGGAAACATAACAGGATCACTAAAACTCTCACAGTGATAAAGGTAAACTTTTCAACCATCTTATTACAATGAAAAAAGCGCCTTAATTATAAATCAAAGCGCTTTCTTAAACGTACTGTCCTTGGAGGCAGTTCGCTATTGCAGATTCCTAAAGGCATCACCTTCATAGGTAGTATAATTCACCTTAAGGGCGTTTACCTTTCTCAATTCTTGTTTGATATCAGAAATAAGGCCCATATTCGCATTCTTATCGACCTTCAGAGCTGTAGTAAGCACATTTTGAAGTTCCTGAGGCTTTTTGGCCCGTTCCTGTAGAATAAAATCTCCCACTTCGGAAACGCTTGCGAACTTGTCGTTCAGCTGGATCTTCGATTCTGTCCCGAAGACCTTCTGATATTCGCGGGTCGGCTTACCAATATAGATATACAATACCCTGTCCTTTTTTTCAAGCTTTTTAACTTCGCTTGCGTTGGGTAGTTGATTCTCGACCATCAGAGAACTATCCTTCATGGTCGTAACGGTCATAAAGAAGAATAGGAGCATAAATACAATATCGGGCAATGATGCTGTTGATACTGCGGGCAGATCTCCGTCTTTTTTCTTGTTAAACTTTGCCATAATTTTCTTCTGATGATTAGTTAGAGGTTGACGTTTCTGCTTCCGAGAGTTTCTGAGGATATAGACCCTGTACTCTCTTCACCTTCTCTTCGAGGTCATCTCTTATTCTTGATGGTGTCTCCGGATTCAGGAATTCGGCTTCCATCTCGGTAAAATCCCTTCCGTACAACCTTTGGGCTTCTCTGTTTCGCAAATCGTTATAGGCTCCCACCAGTTCATTTTGAACGGTGATATAGGTGCCGTATTTAGTTTCCCTGTCGTTTTTCAGCGAGATAATCGCCTTGCCAGGGTTATCAGAAGAACTCGCATCCCTCCTACCCTTACAGAAGCTACAACTACCGTCTCCTCCGTTATCAAGAAATGCAATCGCTTTTGCTCTAAGGCTTTTAAGATCGATCAGTTCCTCTTCCACCAGTAACTGACCATTCTTATTAATATTCACCGTGAATATATTCTTTTGCTTTATGATTACATCCGTATCTGGCGGCTCCAGCGGAGGCAACATCCTATCGAGTCCTGCATCTGTTTCAATGGTGGTTGTCACCAGGAAAAAGATCAACAATAGGAATGCTATATCTGCCATCGATCCGGCGTTCACTTCGGGTGGTCCTCCTCTTCTAGGCATATCCTTATGAATTATTTATTATTTGCTAATTACTTTTTTCAAACCTCCCCAAGCCATCAATCCTATGGCGATGACTACGAGAAAGAAAAATAAATTCAAGCCTGTTCCAATTCTTTTTACAGTGCTTTCAGTGGTGGCTACTCCGCGGTTGGCCATTTCCTCAATATTGATATCCGTTCCGCTGGAGGTCGCATAAGCGATCAACACGACAACCAGAAAGCCAGCGACGATCATTAAGGTCTTCTTGAGCTTTTTTGGGTGAGCGAAAAGATTGGCTATCGTAAATAACAAACTGGCCGCCACTGCAACGAATAGAAGAATATAGGTGATCATAAACATGATATTCATCGCACCGCTTTGTGCAGCTTCACCGACGGGAACATCCCGCCCGGGCAGTTGGTACCATAAAATTGCCGAGATTACGCCAATTACAGCTAGTGCTATTTTTACTATTTTGTTCATAGAGCTATCGTTTAGGTATCCGAATTATTTCTTGTGATCTACAAGCATATCTATCAATGAGATTGAAGAATCTTCCATGTCATTGACGATCTGATCAATCTTCGCAACGATGTAGTTGTAAAAGATCTGAAGAATGATCGCTGTGATCAAACCGAATACCGTGGTCAATAACGCCACCTGGATATCACCTGCGATCAACGATGCACTAAGATTACCTACAGCACTAATTTTCTGGAAGGCCTGAATCATACCGATTACCGTACCCATGAAACCAAGCATCGGTGCAATAGCGATAAATAGCGACAGCCAGGAAACATTCTTTTCCAACTGTCCCATTTGTACACCTCCGTAGGCCACAACAGCTTTCTCCGCAGATTCCACGCTCTCACCAGCCCGGTCTAAACCCTGGTAGTATATGGAAGCAACAGGACCCCTGGTATTTCTACATACCTCTTTAGCGGCCTCTACACCTCCGGATGCCAAGGCATCTTCTACCTGCTGCTTAAGCTTGCTGGTATTGGTGCTTGCCATATTAAGGTAAATAATTCTTTCAATGGCCACTGCAAGTCCTAAAATCAAACACAAAAGAACTATACCCATAAAACCTGCACCACCCTGGATAAATTGCTCCTTTAATACTTGAGTAAATCCTTTACTCGTCTCTGCGGCAGCTTCATCCTGTAGCATTACAGCAGTCGCTGCAATTGTGGAAGATAAATTTGAAGCTACTGCTTTCGCGCTTACCGTATTCGTACTGAGTACAAATAGCCCAGCCATGGCCAGGATTGAGAATAGTCTTTTCATTTCTTTCAAACTTAAATTTAGTTAGTTAATAGGGTTAAAGATAAAAAAAAAATACAATTAAAAAATTAAATCTTCGGGCCTATGGATCAAGAGGGAAGGACCAATTTATCCACGACTACCGCGATTTAATCCTTTAGGACAAAAAGATACTTTTCTGGAGTAGAATTATGCAGTTCTATCATTCCGAAAGGATTCAATAAAAAGCAACCGCTTAGCCAAAGAGCATCGATTTCAAATTGAAGCAGAGAGGAAGGGATTCGAACCCTCGATACACTTTTGGTGTATACACACTTTCCAGGCGTGCGCCTTCGACCACTCGGCCACCTCTCTAGTTCCCTATGACAGGGCGTCCAAGAAACAAAAAAAATCTTATTTATAGAAATTTTACTTCTGAATTTTAGGACATTTCACCGCGTATGGAGGTTTCAAAAACCGTTTTAAAAGAGGTCGATGATATCTCTCGCCCCAAAAGGTACATCAGCTTGGTAATGGCCCCTTCGGTAGTGATATCCGAACCATTTATGATTTGCAATCTCCTTAAAGCCTCACTGGTTTCGTACCGACCCATACTGACACCTCCTCCCGGACACTGAGTGACATTGACTATATGAAGTCCTCTTTTTTTGGCAGCAGCCAGTTCCTCTATAAACCACCTGTCTGTAGGTGCATTGCCCGCTCCATAGGTCTCCAGGATTATCGCCTGTAAATCCGATACCCGGAGTATACCTTTCAGCAATTGCTGATTAAATCCCGGGAACAATTTGAATATAGCCACGCGATCGTCGAGTTTTTTATGTGCCGCGAACTTCCTTTTTCTTCCAGGCTCCCATAGATCTTCCTCATTTACCTTTATATGTACACCAGATTCGGCTAGAGGTGGATAATTTGGAGACATAAAAGCCTCAAAGTGTTCAGCATTGACTTTTGTTGTTCTGTTTGCGCGGTATAATTTATGTTCAAAATATAAACACACTTCGCGTATCAGCGGTCTATTACCCTTCTGCATGCCCGCTATCTGGATCGAAGTTATAAGATTTTCCTTTGCGTCGGTGCGCAAATCACCAATGGGCAATTGAGACCCTGTAAATATTACCGGTTTTCCAAGATTCTCCAACATGTAACTCAAGGCTGAAGAGGTATAACTCATCGTATCGCTTCCATGAAGCACAACAAAGCCCTCGTACTCCTCATAATATTTTTCGATGATATCAGCGATGTGAATCCAATGGGTGGGATTCATATTGGACGAATCCAGAGGGTGCTTAAAGGAAATGCTGTGGATGGTACAATCCAGCTGACCCAATTCGGGGATCTGTTCTACGAGCTTGTCGAAATTGAAAGGCTTTAACGTTCCGGTTTGATATTCCTTGACCATACCTATGGTTCCTCCTGTGTAGATCAATAAAATTCGGGTTCTTTTGCTCATATGATTTTAGATTCCAAAGATTTCCCTGGAGTTTTCGGTGGTTATTCGGGCGATTTCTTCAGGGCTTGCTTGGTAAATTTTACATAGTTTATCAACTACCAGTTTCAGATACAAACTCTCGTTGCGCTTACCCCGATAGGGTACTGGCGCCAGGTAAGGAGCATCTGTTTCCAAAACAATATGACGAAGATCTATTTGGTTGAGAAAAGTATCGATCTTACCATTTTTAAAGGTGACAACCCCGCCGATACCCAGCTTCATATTATGGGCTATGGCCGTATGTGCCTGGTCGAGCGTACCGGTGAAGCAATGGAATATTCCGCGTAATGAGCCTGTTGCCACTTCATCCAAAACCTCAATAATTTCATCGAAAGAATCCCGGCAATGGATCACTATGGGCAGATTATTTTTTTGGGCTAGTTCGATTTGATATTTGAAGGCCTTGCGCTGCTGGTCTAAATAGGTGCGATCCCAATACAGATCAATACCGATCTCCCCTACGGCATAAAACTTATGTGAGCCCAACATATGTTCCACATGTTCTAATTCTCTTCGAAAATCTTCCTTCACACTGGTGGGATGAAGTCCCATCATCAAAAACACATGCGAGGGAAAGCGTTCCTCAAGGGTAATCATTGCATCGGTATAGGTCGAATCGATGGCGGGGACAAAAAATCTCGAGATACCAGAATCTATAGCATTTTTAATAACCTGATCCCTGTCCTGGTCAAAGGCCTCTGCATAAAGATGGGTATGCGTATCAGTCAGCATCATTCAACAAAAATAGGATTATCTTTGCCAAAAATGATCATTCTTGGCCCGACTTAAAAAAATAATGAACAGGAAAAACTACATCCCTGTTCCCCTCTTTCTTACCGATACGAATCATTTTGAATTGAGCGCCAAAATAAATGGCGTTGAAGGACGTTTTATACTGGATACAGGAGCGTCTAATACCTGTGTGGGTATCGATAAAGCCGATCATTTTGGACTTGTCTCGGAGGCTTCTGAAATAAAAGCTGCCGGGGCCGGCGCAAGGGAAATGGAGACCTTGATCTCTGACAAGAACTCGATTGAAATTGGCCGTTGGAAGTGGAAAAAACTGAAAATTGTCCTCTTTGATCTCATCCATGTGAATGAGGCCTTAATCATACATCAGGCCAAGCCGGTAGATGGCATAATCGGTTCTGATATACTGATAAGAGGAAAGGCTGTAATCGACTATAAAAACGAATTCCTGTATCTAAAAAAATAATTTCAAACAGCTCAGTTTACATCGAGTTCTCTATCTTTTTGATTCCTAAACCTGACTTTTTAATGCTTGACCTATGATCCTGATTAAGAGAATGTTTTTTTTGGCTGGACTATCCCTTATAATATTTTCATGTTCTAAAGACGATGAAGGAATTATAGGATCAAATGAAACCGAAACACAGCTCAGAGAAAGACTAATTGAACTTTTTGGATCCTTAGAGGCTATCTCGATGCCCAACAGTTCGGACTATGCTGCTATTCCTGCAGATCAAATGAATCCGATTACTGCAGACAAAGTAATACTCGGAAAATTTTTGTTTCACGAAACAGGTCTTGCCCTGAATCCTAAGGAGAGCATTGGAGAAGGCACATATTCCTGTGCAAGCTGCCATCATGCTGCCGCAGGATTTCAAAGTGGAATTAAACAAGGTATTGGCGAAGGAGGTTGGGGATTTGGCCTGCTCGGTGAAAGCCGAATTGCCAATCCGGCCTATTCACCTGATTCTCTTGACGTACAACCCATTCGAACGCCTACAGTGCTGAACACAGCCTACCAAAACCTTATGCTTTGGAATGGGCAATTTGGTGCCTTGGGTCTAAATGCCGGCACCGAGGCCAACTGGACCCCGGATACACCTAAGGAAACGAATTTACTGGGCTTTGAAGGTCTGGAGACCCAGGCAATTGCTGGATTGGGTGTCCATAGATTACAACTCGATATTTCCATTATCGACAACGGGCCGTACAGAGAATTATTCGACCGCGCCTTTCCTGAAGTAGCTGAAAACGAACGCTACACGCTTGTAAATGCTGGTCTTGCCATTGCGGCTTTCGAAAGGACTGTTATGGCTAACGAAGCTCCATTTCAAAAGTTTGTGAGAAATGAGGTCCATGAGCTGACCGAGGCAGAATTAAAGGGTGCCTTGTTATTTTACGGAAAAGCGAATTGTTTTGAATGCCATTCGGGGCCTGGGCTCAATGGAATGGAATTTCATGCTTTGGGAATGAATGACCTCAGCGGTGGTAACATTATAGGAAATGTTGATGAAGCCACCTCTAAGGGAAGAGGCGGATTTACAGGTGAAACTGATGACGATTATACTTTTAAAACACCTACACTTTATAATCTTAAGGATGTTTCATTTCTCGGCCACGGTGGCAGTTTCAATAGCATTGTTGAGGTTGTTGAATATAAAAATACGGCTATTTCCGAAAACACCGAAGTACCGTTGGAGAGCATTTCATCCCAATTCATCCCACTGGGGTTAAGTGCTGAAGAAATCGAACAACTTAGTTTATTTATTGAACACGGATTATACGATGGTAATCTAATACGATATGTCCCTGATACTACTCCGCTAGGCAGTTGTTTCCCCAATGCAGATGAACAATCAAGATCGGACCTTGGATGTGATTAACTGGGTTACGTTATTTTTATAACTCCAATGCTCTTTTGATATCACCATCCATAAGAAGCTCTACAGGATCCTCCAGGGCTTCTTTAACAGCCACCAGAAAGCTTACAGACTCTTTGCCATCGATGATGCGATGATCGTACGATAAGGCGACGTACATCACCGGAGCGATCACTATTTGACCGTCTCTGACAATAGGTCGTTCAACAATATTGTGCATGCCAAGGATACCGCTTTGAGGAGGATTGATGATGGGTGTCGACAACATGGAGCCGAAAACACCACCGTTTGAAATGGTAAAGGTACCACCTGTCATCTCATCGACTGTAATCTGTCCCTCTCGAGCCCTTATTGCCAGTCGTTTTACCTCGGATTCAATTCCTCTGAAACTCAGGTTTTCCGCATTGCGGATCACTGGGACCATCAGACCTTTCGGACCTGATACAGCGATACTGATATCACAGAAATCATAACTGATCATTTCTTTCCCATCGATCATCGAGTTAACCGCTGGGTACATCTCAAGGGCGCGGATCACTGCCTTGGTGAAGAACGACATGAATCCGAGACTTACATCGTGCTTTTCCTTAAAAACTTCTTTGTATTGCTTGCGTAACTCAAAAATGGGACTCATGTCGACCTCATTAAAGGTGGTGAGCATAGCCGTCTCATTTTTTGCAGCTACCAGTCGTTCGGCCACTTTACGCCTGAGCATGGAAAGCTTTGTCCTGGTTTCACTCCGACTACCCCCTTTGGGGGTGCCCATAGAGGGCACAGCTTTAAGGGCATCTTCCTTGGTGATCCTGCCATTCCTTCCAGTTCCCTCAACTACTGAAGCATCAATACCTTTCTCATCCAAAATTTTACGAGCCGCAGGAGAAGGACTACCACTGGCATAAGTGGTTTTCTCTTCAACGACCGATGGCTTGGATGCTACTGTGGCCTCGGCCGTTACTTTTTCTTTTACTTTTTCTTCTTTTTCCTCAACTTCTTTGGAATCTGGTTTCTCAGCGCTTGTATCGATCAGACACACCACCTCACCCACAGCTACAGCATCGCCTTCTTCAGCTTTGAGCGTAATAATACCACTCTCTTCTGCCGGTAATTCGAGAGTGGCCTTGTCCGAATCTACCTCTGCTATAGTCTGGTCTTTCTCTACAAAGTCACCATCGCTTACCAGCCACTGGGCAATTTCCACTTCCGTTATGGATTCTCCCGGTGAAGGGACTTTCATTTCTAAGATCATTCTCTTTCTGATTTAAATATTCTACTTTGCCTGCGGGTCATATTGTTTTTCGATTTATCAAAAACATAATCGATGACTTGCTGATGCCTCAACTTAGAACGAACAGCACTGCCCGATGCCGGCGATGAATAAAACCTTCTCGAAGCTACTCTCAATTTCCTCGCACCTTCGAAGTGGGTAAATATATGTGTCCAGGCCCCCATGTTACGAGGCTCTTCCTGGGCCCATACCAGATCGTCGGCCTCCTTATATTTTTCAATAATACCGATCATTTGCTCATATGGCAAGGGAAATAATAGTTCTACCCGAACTAAGGCTACATCTTCACGACCGAGTTCTTCCCTTGCAGCGAGCAGATCGTAATAAAATTTACCAGTACAGAAAACCAGGCTTTTTACTTTTTTTGGATTTACAAATTCATCATCGATCACTTTTTGAAAACCTCCGTTTGCGAATTCTTCCACGGTTGAAACCGCTTTGGGGTGTCGCAGCAGACTTTTTGGAGTAAAGATGATAAGCGGCTTTCTGAAATCGGCCTTCATCTGCCTTCGCAAGAGGTGGAATAAATTGGCAGGTGTAGTACAGTCGGCAACGTACATATTATCGCGTGCACAAAGCTGCAGATAGCGTTCCATTCTGGCCGAAGAGTGCTCTGCCCCTTGCCCTTCATATCCATGGGGCAGCAACATAACCAGTCCGTTTTGAAGCTTCCATTTATCTTCGGCTGCCGAGATATACTGATCGATCATGATCTGGGCCCCGTTGCTGAAGTCCCCGAACTGAGCCTCCCAGATAGTCAGTGTATTGGGGCTGGCCATCGCATAACCATAATCAAACCCAACGACCCCATATTCCGATAAGAGCGAATTGTAAATCTGGAACAGTCCCTGATCTTTTGAAATACCATTTAATAACATGATCTCTTCCTCACTGTCCTCCACTTTTATCACCGCATGCCGATGCGAGAAGGTCCCACGTTCAACATCCTGTCCGGAGATCCTTACTCCATATCCCTCGTCTAGCAATGTGCCATAGGCGAGAAGTTCTCCCATGGCCCAGTCGAGCTGATCGCTTTCAAAAAACATTTTTCTGCGATCGGATATGAGTCTTTCTATTTTCCGGATGAACTTCCTATCAGAGGGCAATTCGGTGATCACCCTGGCAATTTCAGCCAGCCGCTCCTGGTTATATGTTGTATCTATGGGGTCCATCATTTCCCATTCCCGGACATGTTGGAATCCGCTCCACTCGTCGGCCATAAAAGCGGTGATGATGGTCTTATCCTCTTTCTTGGAGTCCTCCAACTCTTCTTCAAGACTGGCTTTGTATTCCAACTCCAGTTTCTTTACATATTCATCGTCTATAATGCCTGCTGACATTAGTTTTTCCTTGTAGATCTCCCTGGGATTCTGGTGCTTGGCGATGATCTTATAGAGCTTGGGCTGTGTGAAACGCGGTTCATCTCCTTCATTGTGGCCATATTTCCTATATCCCAGCAGATCGAGAAAAACATCGCCCTTGAATCTCATACGATATTCCAGTGCAAAAAGTGAAGCATGTACCACCGCCTCGACGTCATCTGCGTTCACATGGAGCACAGGGCTCAATGTAACTTTACCCACATCCGTGCAGTAGGTTGAGGATCTACCATCGAGATAATTAGTGGTGAATCCGATCTGGTTATTGACTACAATATGGATGGTACCATTGGTCCTGTAACCTTCTAAACCTGCCATCTGAACCAGCTCATAGGCAAGGCCCTGACCGGCTATGGCAGCATCTCCATGCACGACTATAGGCAACACTTTAGAGAAATCTTCCGGATAGTGTGTATCCTGTTTTGCACGGGTGATACCCTCTACCACAGCGCCCACCGTCTCAAGATGAGATGGATTTGGGGCTATGTTCATATTGATTTTATTCCCGTTGTCCGAAGTGCGCACCGAAGTCCAGCCAAGATGGTATTTGACATCCCCGTCAAAAATCTGTTGCTCGTAGTCTTTGCCTTCGAATTCGCTAAAAATATCTTTAGCAGATTTTCCAAAAATATTGGTCAGGACATTGAGTCTGCCCCGATGGGCCATCCCCATGACAAACTGTTTTACCCCCATTTCCGCTGCCTTCTCAACGATAGCGTCTACCGCCGGTATCAAGGATTCGTTGCCCTCGAGTGAAAAACGTTTCTGACCTACGTATTTTGTATGCAGGAAGGATTCGAAAGATACCGCCTGATTGAGCTTGCGAAGGATAGTCTTTTTTTTGTCCGAATCGAATTGAGGGTGATTAGCATTGACATTAATCCAGTCCTGTATCCACTGGACCCTTTCCGGAATCCTGATGTACATGTATTCCACCCCTATCGAATCGCAATAGATGCGTTGTAAGTGATCGATGATATGACGGAGTGTATTCGGGCCGATATTTATAATCTCACCTGCATTGAAAACCGTATCGAGGTCTTCGTTTGAAAGCCCGAAATTCTCAATATCAAGTGTTGGGCTGTATTTTCTACGCTCACGTACAGGATTGGTTTTGGTAAATAAATGACCCCTGCTGCGGTATCCGTCGATCAACCGGATCACCCTGAACTCCTTGTAAACCTTTTCAGGTATAGCCACCTGCTCTCCGTTGGCTACTATTTTCATTTCACCGTCAGCGATAACACCCACTTCATCAAGTGCGCTCTCCATACCAAAGTCAAATCCCTGAAAAAAGGCTCTCCAACTCGGTTCTACGCTATCGGGATTGATGAGGTACCGATCGTACAGCTCAGCAAAAAAGGAGGTATGTGCTGTATTTAAAAAGGAATACTTGTCCATGTTTTTTTCCGTGGATCCGTTATCTTAATAAGCTCAAAAATACAATAATTAATGCTTAATTTAGTTTTAGCTGTGGCCCTTTGGCTAAAAATCTAAGAACTCGTGATAACACTTTCATCAGTCGCGTTAAAAAAGCTAATTCTGATCCTCTTCCTCGGAACAATGGCATGGACCGCTATTGCCCAGGGGCCGGGGCCCAAAGGAGATTTCTGGTCTAATGTTCGATATGGAGGAGGTATTGGCCTGGGATTCAGCAACAGCTCCTTTACCATTGCTCTTGCACCGAGTGCGATTTACCAGGTGAGTCCGATGTTCGCGGCCGGACTTGGATTGAGTTTTAACTATTCCAAATTCGAACCTTCTTCTTTCGATCGCAGTGAATTTACAGCATTCGGGGGTAGCGTCGTGAGTTTTTTCAATCCCATTCCCGCTATGCAGTTCTCCGCTGAATTCGAACAGATCCGGGTCAATAGGAAGGATACCGTTGTTGGGGAAGTGTTCGAAGATAACTTTTGGTCTCCTGCACTTTATTTTGGCCTAGGTGTGGGCAATAGGAACGTAATGGCCGGTATGCGGTACAACGTACTTTTTAATGAAGACAAGAGTATTTATGCCAGTGCATGGGCCCCCTTTGTCCGTGTCTACTTCTAAAACAGATACTAGGAGTATCGCTCTTTATACCATACTTTCTTCCAGGTTCTTTTGAGAAGTAAGAAGCTTAGATATTCTGCCTTTTCCACAGCATCTTCCCCTTCCAGTTCAGCCAAAGCCGCTTCGGGAATATCAACTATATAGAAAAGGTCCAGGCATTTCGTCACATTTTCCATAATCAGCCGATATATTTTTTCGCGCAACAAACTCACCAGTTCTTGTGGTGTAATGGGACTGATGATCTCTATTGGTATGTTGGCCAGTTTAAAATCCTTATCAAGCTGAAGGAGCAATTTATGATAGAGCTTATCAGATTCTGCTTGCCGAAGCAGTGCCAGGCTATTTGGAAAGTTGGGTTGCATAGCGAATCAAAGGATGGTTCTCAGAGATACTTATGGTTGTTTGTATATTATACCTTCCTTCATAACGAAGACAACATTTTGCAATGTTTTGACGTCTTTGACTGGATCATTCTCAACAGCTATGATATCGGCTATAAATCCGCCTTGTATCTGCCCCAGCGAATCTCCCATTCCCAAAAGTTCTGCATTGGTTACAGTAGCGGCCTTAATCGCCTCGGTGGCCGGCATTCCGGCTTCTACCATATACTGAAACTCGATTGCATTTTCTCCATGGGGGAAAACGCCGGCGTCTGTACCAAATCCTATCAATACTCCTTTCTTATAGGCTTTCCCAAAGGTTTCCTGTACCAGAGCACCAACCTCAATAGCCTTTTTGGCTACCACTTCAGGAAAATAACCTGGAATTTTGGCCTTTTCCACGACCTTTTTCCCTGCAGAAATGGTAGGAACCATATATACGTTGTACTGTTTCATAAGATCCATCGTCTCCTCACTCATATAGCTGCCATGTTCAATGGTCTTTATTCCACCTTTAATCGCGCGCTGCATCCCAAGATCACCATGTGCATGGGCGGCGGTAAGCATACCATAATCGTTGGCCGTTTCTGTAATGGCCTTGATCTCTTCAATGGTAAACTGTGGATTACTTCCACTCTTGGCCACACTGAGCACTCCACCAGTGGCGGTAATTTTAATCACATCGGCTCCTTCTTTATAGCGTTGGCGTACTGCTTTCCTTCCATCCTCAGGGGAATTAACAACCCCTTCCTTGGGTCCCGGATCGCCCATATTTGCCATTTTGTAACCATTGGTAGGGTCGGCATGACCTCCAGTGGTGGCTATGGATTTTCCCGAGGTAAAGATTCTGGGGCCTTTTACAATGCCCTTGTTTATAGCTTTCCTCAACGCGATGTTCACCCCGGAGCCCCCCAGATCTCGAACAGTGGTAAATCCGGCCATTAGGGTACGCTCGGCATAGACTGTAGATTGCAAAGCAACATCGGCTTCATTATCGGTAAACCGTTTCAAATACCGATCCGGGCTGGACTGGCCTTCGATATGGACATGCATGTCTATAAGGCCTGGAAGTACCGTCTTATCCCTGAGATCCAGAAGCTGGTCCTGTTCACGGCCACTAATAAATCCATTTTCTATTTTGGTGATTTTATTCCCCGAGACCACAACGGTTACTTCATCGCTAAGTTTACCGTTTTTGGTGTCTAACAATTGGCCGCATTGCAGATAAATATCCTGACTGAAAAGGCTAACGGATATTAGAAGACAGCTGAAATTCAAAACTTTTTTAAACATAATGGAGCTGGTTTTTATAATGGTTGGCGATTGCCGAAAATAAATTATTGATTATTCACTTATTATAAATTGGACATTGGGATTTGGACATTGTATATCAGAGATTCAAGTTTGGGAATTGGAGTTTGGATATTGGAATAAATTTAAATAATCAACTTTCCCAATGGCTGTACTGCTGATTCCTCAATGCTTGATCATCACTTTCAACTTTCAACTCAAAATTGCCTCAGGAATTTCCCCGGCGTATCTTTAGCTCCCAGTCCCAGGCTGAACGCATGGCGTCATCGAGTGTTGATTGCGCTTTCCAGCCCAATATACGATTTGCTTTTGTAGTATCTGCATAAGCCTCGGTAATGTCACCGGGGCGTCGATCTACTATTTTATAATTGAGCTCCTTGCCGGAAACCTTCTGAAAACTGTCGATCACTTCCAGTACTGTGCTTCCCTTTCCTGTTCCCAGGTTAAAGATCTCATAGTTGCTTTGCTGTTTAGTATTTAAAATTCTTTCCAAAGCTACTACATGTGCCCGGGCCAGGTCTACGACATGGATATAATCCCTGACACAGGTGCCGTCTCGTGTAGGGTAGTCATTTCCGAATACCGAAAGTTCCGGTCTGAGACCAATGCCTGTTTGGGTAATAAAGGGAACCAGATTTTGAGGAACGCCGATGGGCAATTCCCCGATTTTAGCACTAGGGTGCGCTCCGATAGGATTGAAATAGCGCAGCGCAATAGCCTTTAATTCAGGCGTAACCGTACAGGTATCCCGAAGGATTTCCTCTCCCATTTGCTTTGTATTGCCATAGGGAGATTCGGCGGGTTTCACCGGCGCGTCTTCGGTGATTGGCATTTCATCTGCCTGTCCGTATACTGTGCAGGAAGAACTAAAAATAAATGCGCCACCCTTTTCCGACATCCATTTCAAAAGATAGATCAATGAATGGAGATTGTTCTCATAATACAATAATGGTTTTTCCACACTTTCTCCCACTGCCTTTGACGCTGCAAAATGGATAATCCCTTTAATGTCCTGATGTCTTTTAAAAAATTCCTGGACTCTTTCTTTTTCCCTTAGATTGAGCTTTTCGAATATCGGCATTTGCCCACTGATACTGCTGATCCCTTCGAGTACTTCTTCGGAGGCATTGGAACAATCATCTACAATAACAACTTCAAAACCTTTATCCTGTAGTTCCACTACAGTATGGGAACCGATAAATCCAAGGCCACCGGTAACGAGTATTTTCATAGGTATGGGTTAATGGTATAACAGTATTTTAAATGGATTTCGTACGATAAATCAGGCGATAACAAGCAAGCTTTTAATGTTCTACCAACTGTTTGCATGTGGATTGATCTATGATTCATCCATCTATAAATTGAAGAACCGTTTCGGTTATATGATTTATCTGTTCATCGTCGAGTTCGGTGTGCATGGGTAGCGAGATCACTTCCTTTACCAGCTGGTTGGTCACCCCAAAATCGTCCTCATTGTAGCGCTCATCGGCGTAGGCTTTTTGGAGGTGTAGCGGTATAGGATAGTAAATGCCAAAAGGAATTCCCTGTTGACCCAGATGATCGGCAAGTACATCTCTCCGGCCGTTGGTGATCCTCAATGTATATTGATGAAAAACATGGCAGTCGCAATCGGCACATATGCCATCGCATTTTTTGGATGCACTGGGAACGATTATATTCGGATGAGAGGCAAAAGCCGCCGAATATTTCCTGGCCGCCGATCTCCTACTCTCACAGTAATTATCTAAATGCGGAAGTTTTGCGCTTAATACTGCAGCTTGAATTGAGTCGAGTCTGGAGTTTACCCCAACCACATCGTGGTAGTATCGCCGATACATGCCGTGATTTACAATACCACGAATGGTATGCGCCAGCTCATCATCGTTGGTAAACAAAGCCCCCCCGTCGCCATAGCATCCCAAATTTTTGGAGGGGAAGAAAGAGGTGGCACCCACATGACCTATGGTGCCTGCCTTTTGCTTGCGGCCATCGGAGAAGGTGTAATTAGCCCCTATAGCCTGGGCGTTATCTTCAATCACATATAAATTATGTTTGACGGCAAGCTTCATAATCCCCTCCATATCGGCACACTGGCCGAATAGGTGAACAGGGACAATCGCTTTCGTTTTCGGAGTGACGGCCCTTTCGATGGCTTTGAGGTCGATGTTAAAGCTATCTTTTTCCACATCTACCAGTACCGGGGTAAGTTGTAATAAAGCTATTACCTCGACGGTGGCGGCAAATGTAAAATCTGCAGTAATCACCTCATCTCCCGGTTTTAAATCCAAACCCATCATCGCAATTTGCAGCGCGTCTGTTCCGTTGGCACAGGGTATGACGTGTTTTACACCCAGGTAAGCTTCCAAATCTGCCTGAAAAGAATGTACCTGAGGCCCATTGATGAATGTCGCTTGCTCGAGAATTTGGGATATAGAAGTATCCACTTCTTCTTTAATTTCCGCATACTGACCGACGAGATCGACCATCTGAATTTTCTTCATTCTGACTGATTTCAATTGACAATATTACAAAATTAAGGAACCGCTTCAACACCTCCTTATGGCCTCTTGGGAAAAGAACGTTAATTTAGCAGCAAAAGAATCAGAGTTGTACTTTCTGTACCATATCGGACTGCATCTGAGCTGGGCTTTGCTCAACATCCTCGCCCTATTCAATCCTAAAATCAATAAATTCGTAAAAGGCAGGAAATCGGTACAAGACTATCTGGAGCAGTTGCTCCCAAAAAACCGCCCAGTCATATGGATCCATGCGGCTTCGCTTGGAGAATACGAACAAGGATTACCCGTAATTGAAAAACTCAGGAAAGAATTCCAGGATCATTTTATCCTGCTTACGTTTTTCTCACCTTCGGGTTACGAGGTGAGAAAAAATACTAAAGCAGCCGATGCAGTTTGCTATCTTCCCATGGACACTCAACGGAATGCGAAAAGGTTTCTGGATATGGTAAAACCAGTCCTGGCCATCTTTATCAAATACGAGATCTGGCCAAACTACCTCAAAACACTGCATTCCAGAAAAGTCCCTATCGTATTGATCTCTGCGATATTTTCAAAAAGGCAGGTATATTTCAAATGGTATGGAGGGTTTATGAGAAAAGCTCTTGGGCGTTTCACCAAAATCTTTGTACAGAATGAAGCTTCTCAACAATTAATGAAAGAGATTGGGATAGAAGAGACAATTCTCAGCGGTGATACCCGCTTTGACAGGGTTGCTTTCATTAGAGAGCAGCGGACTACTTTAGATTTTATGGCCGCATTCAAGAAGGATTTTCCGTGTTTTGTGGCTGGCAGTACCTGGCCGGAAGATGAGGACGTAATCCTGGATTATATCAATAATTATAAGGGTGAATTGCGCACTGTAATCGCACCTCATGACATAAAACCCGACCATCTCAGGCAATTGCAAAATAAACTTACCAAACCTTCCCTTTTATTCTCCGAATTAGATGATAATTCCTTGGATGGTATTCAGGTGTTGATCATCAACACCATAGGCCTGCTTACACGCATATACCAATACGCCGATGTGGCCTATGTCGGTGGAGGATTCGCAACAGGTCTTCACAATACCCTGGAGCCGGCAGTCTTCGGAATTCCAGTACTTATCGGGCCGAAATACCACAATTTTCAGGAAGCGATGGATCTGGTACACCGGAAAGGGATACTGGTGGTCAACGGTGCCGCGGAGTTCAATCAGTTTATGGATCAGCTTATAGGCGACCAGGACTTTCGCAAGAACACCGGACTGATCAATAGCGACTATATAACGAGTAAAAGAGGGGCCAGCATCCAAATAATTGACCATCTACGTACGTTATTGTAAGGTACTAAGTAGATGGTGATATGAAAATTGTTCCGAAATTTTATATAATCCTGACTTTATTGCTCGCATTCCTTATCGGATGTCGTAACGCAAAGGAAAACACCATTAAACCTGAGACCGACCAAACCTCACCACTTGAAAAACTGAGGGATAGCAGTGATCTTTATGAAATACCGGAATTGGAACAGCCTGTTGACTGGACTCCTGGCAGGGCTAAGAAAAATTTGAATTCAGAACTCGATACACTACGGCCTATAAAGGCCTGATCCTCTTTACTTCCACATGTCGGTTTTTTTGTTAGATTTACTCAAACTGACTAACCAATGGATCGGAAAATTTTTAGAATATCGCTAACCGCCGCCCTGGCGGGCTTTCTATTTGGATTTGATACCGTGGTTATTAGCGGGGCTAATCTGCCCATTAAAGAACTTTGGAATACATCTCCCTGGTTTCACGGCACGTTTATCATGTCCATGGCCCTTTGGGGCACGGTGATAGGAGCACTTTTCGGTGGGATTCCCTGCGATAAATTTGGCAGGAAAAAGACCTTGTTCTGGATTGGTGTATTATATTTTATTTCTGCTCTTGGCTCAGCACTGGCGGTAGACCCCTATATGTTTTCTTTTTTCAGGTTGATCGGCGGCATAGGGGTAGGAGCTTCCTCAGTGGCTGCACCTATTTATATCTCGGAAATATCCTCTTCTAAGAACCGGGGTAAACTCGGCGCCCTCTATCAATTTAATATTGTATTTGGAATTTTTATAGCCTTTATTTCCAACTACCTGCTTAAAGGTTTCGACGGTATTAACGACTGGAGGTGGATGCTGGGAGTAGAAGCTATTCCGGCTTTGGCCTATAGTATCATGGTCTTTAGAATTCCCAATAGTCCGAGGTGGCTGATACTTAAAAAGCATGATGAAAAGGCGGGCTTGCAAACGCTCGAATTTCTCTCGAACAAGGAGCACGCCCTCGAAAAAATGGCCGAGATCAAGCGTTCTGAAGGCGACACTAGCCATAAAGAAAGGCTCTTTTCAAAAACTTATCAAAAACCCCTTATACTCGCATTTTTGATCGCCTTTTTCAATCAATTATCGGGCATCAACTTTGTGCTGTACTATGCCCCGGAAATCCTGGAAAGAGCCGGATTAGCGGCCAAGGATTCATTGTTCAGTTCGATTTCCATTGGCATCGTAAACCTTGTATTTACCCTGATCGGTATACGGCTGATCGATCAGCTTGGCAGAAGGCAGCTGATGAAGATTGGATCCCTGGGATATATTATAAGTTTATTAATGGTGGGCTGGTGTTTTTACAGCGGGGCAAGTTCCACATTATTGCTGATATTCATCCTGGTTTTCATAGCGGCACATGCCATTGGCCAGGGAGCGGTGATCTGGGTGTTTATTTCAGAGATTTTTCCCAACAAGGTCAGGGCATTTGGCCAAAGCTGGGGTACAGGTACGCATTGGATTTTCGCCGCGCTTATCACCTTGCTAACACCTATCTTCCTGGATGCAGACCACGGGGTTTTTAAAGACAATCCCTGGCCAATATTTGTTTTCTTCGGTTTCATGATGATCCTGCAGCTAGTGTTTGTACTGGTTATGATGCCCGAAACCAAAGGGATTTCACTGGAGGAATTGGAACAGAAAATGCGCTCTGGGGATCGATGAAAGGGCCATTTATGGTTAAAATATGTTCTTCATCGAGAAAATCGGGCAGATGTCCTTATCTTTCTGGAACACTGATGCAACTGTCCGATATTGAGCTAACTATAACAACAGATTTTTAGCATTTCTGCTTAAAATGTTGTAATTTTTAGCATTATGGAAGAACACTTGACTTTTGGAACCAGAGTCCTCAACGGTTTTTTGAAAGTGATGGTTGTGGTCCTGGTATTGATACTGGCCGCTGTGGTAATAAGCCTGATTTTAGCCTTGTTTGGTTTGTTGTAAGCGAAACCTCTAAATACTCTCCATTCTTGATCTCTGCAATTGTACCTGTATGAGATCATCTCGTTTTAGGAAAATCTCCTGGCAAGGAGGTTATTTTACTTTGTAAAGGCGCAGAGACTTCCCCACGCAAGGGTCGGGATATACTTCTCGTCTCACCGAATCAAAAAAAGCCCATCCAAACTGGATGAGCTTTTTCTTTGTACAGGCGGAGAGACTCGAACTCTCACACCTTTCGGCACTAGATCCTAAGTCTAGCGTGTCTACCAATTCCACCACGCCTGCATTTCTTTATGTCATTAAGGATTCGACATCATTTACCAAATCCTCTGTGTGTCTGCCTCCCGATAGTTATCGGGACCACCACGCCTGGTTTTCCAATTTGCATTGGGGCTGCAAATATAGATGAAAATAATAATTTTAAACTTTATAAAGACAAAATTTCCATACATCTTTTTGTACATTTATCACAACTACAATTGATCTTTATGGACAGCGTTGGTGAATATATTTCCAGGAATAAACAACGATTTATTAATGAACTTTTCGAGCTCTTGCGAATTCCATCGGTAAGTGCGGATTCAGCGTTTTCAGAAGATGTGATGAACGCCGCCAAGAATGTGGCTGCTGCGCTTACAGACGCCGGATGTGAACTGGTGGAAATATGCGAAACCAAGGGCTACCCGATTGTATACGGCGAAAAAATAATAGACTCCTCCCTACCGACAGTGCTGGTGTACGGGCATTACGACGTACAACCTCCCGACCCCATAGATTTATGGGACTCTCCTCCTTTCGAACCAGTGGTCAGGCCAACTGAGCTCCATCCGGACGGTGCCATTTTTGCCAGAGGTGCTTCAGATGATAAGGGACAGATGTTTATGCATGTAAAAGCCCTTGAATTTATGGTCCGGAACGATCGCCTTCCCTGCAATGTGAAGTTTATGATCGAAGGCGAGGAAGAAGTTGGCAGCTCTAGTCTTGGAGACTTTGTTAAGGAGAATCACGATAAATTGAAAAACGATATCATCCTGATCTCCGACACAGGGATGATCGCCAACGACGTGCCCTCCATCACTACCGGCCTTCGTGGATTGAGCTATGTAGAGGTTGAAGTGACCGGTCCGAATCGTGATCTCCATTCGGGTTTATATGGTGGTGCGGTGGCCAACCCCATCAACGTCCTCAACAAAATGATCGCCTCGTTGCACGATGAGAACAATCATATCGCCATCCCTGGCTTCTACGATAAAGTGGAGGATCTTTCTGAGGAGGAAAGACGGGTCATGGGCATGGCCCCTTTTAGCCTCGATGCATACCGGGAAGCTCTCGAGATCGATGCGGTATATGGGGAAAAGAACTATACCACCAACGAAAGGAATTCCATCAGGCCAACGCTCGATGTGAATGGTATTTGGGGTGGCTATACAGGTGAAGGCGCCAAAACGGTCATCCCCAGCAAGGCATATGCCAAAATTTCTATGCGTCTTGTACCACAGCAGGACTGGATAGAAATCACCGAACTCTTTACGAAACATTTCGAAAGCATAGCCCCGGTGGGCGTACGGGTAAAAGTAACGCCCCACCATGGCGGACAGAGTTATGTAACCCCAATAGACAGCATTGGTTACCAGGCGGCCAGCAAAGCCTACGAGACTACTTTTGGCAAAGTGCCTATTCCGAAACGCAACGGAGGTAGTATTCCGATCGTACCGCTCTTCGAAGATGAACTAGGTACCAAATCAATTCTCATGGGGTTTGGCCTGGATAGCAATGCCATCCACTCCCCGAACGAACATCTGGCCATATGGAATTTCCTAAAGGGTATTGAAACCATCCCGTATTTCTATAAATACTTTGCTGAACTGTATAAGAACTAGGGAAGGGAACGAAAATCTAGTGATCTTTTTTGTAACAAAAGGTAGATAGTTGCGTTCTAACAAGCAAGCAATCAAAAACGAACACTATTATGATACGTCGCTTCTTTCTGCTCTGTTCCGGAGCGGATATGGATATTCTGGAAACTTGTTCATCAGGTGAAAAAAACAAATACGCAGGTATTGGCGCTACCGTATTCTTTACGGCATTAATGGCCTTTATCGCTGCGTCATATGCATTATTTACGGTATTTGATAATGTCTATACCGCCGTGATTTTTGGGCTTCTATGGGGCTTACTGATCTTCAATCTCGATCGCTTTATCGTTTCCACAATCAAAAAAAGAAACAGTGTTAAAAGCGAACTATGGCAAGCCACTCCAAGAATCATCTTGGCGGTTATCATCGCCGTTGTTATATCAAAACCCCTCGAATTAAAGATCTTCGAAAAAGAAATCGACCGGGTTTTATTGGAACAAAAAAATGATCTTACCCTGGCCAATAAAGAACAAATCTCACTTCAGTACACCCCCGCTGTTGAAGAACTACAATCGGAAATAGAAACCTTGAAAGCGGAGATTGATAGCAAAGAACAGGAAACCAATGAGCTGTATGAAACTTATATCGCAGAGGCTGAAGGTCGCAAGGGAACCTTATTGGTAGGGAAAGGTCCTGTATATCGTGAAAAGCGTGAAAAGCACGATGGCTATCTGGCAGAGCTGTCCGAATTAAAAGAGACCAACAAGCAGAAAATCCTCGACATCGAGGCTCAGATCGCCAGCCTGAACCAGGAATATGTGACAGTTGTTGAAAATTCACAACCGATTATTGACGGTTTCGACGGTTTAATGGCCCGTATCAACGCCTTGGGTGCACTGCCTTGGTTTCCTTCATTCTTTATCTTCTTGTTGTTCCTGGCTATCGAAACCTCGCCTATTTTTGTCAAATTAGTGGCCCCCAAAGGTCCATACGACATGAAACTGCGGGAGGAGGAGTCTATTATAGCCACCTGGGTAGAACAAAAAGTAGCTCAACGCGCGGAAATACTGGCGGCCGACTCGACCCTTAACGAAAAGATCTATGCCGAGATCGCTGAGGAGCAAGCTGTATATGCCTATAAAAAACAGAAGGCAGAAGAATTACTCCGCCTTCAGGCCGACAGTTTTCATGAAATTCAGATAAAAAATCTCTAAAGCAGGGTAAGTTCTTCTTTTAATTTTCCAGGTAGATTATCCACCACAAGATCATAACTATGGTCTATCAATTCCTGTAATAGTTTAAAAGGGAGTTGTTCCAGATACAAGGTATTCCAATGTGTTTTACTCATATGATAACCCGGCATTATGATCCCATCATACTCTTCTCTTAAACCAACAGCTTTTTCAGGGTCGCATTTAAGGTTAACCTGAGATGGGATGCGTT